>JAACJQ010000233.1 GCA_016879935.1 Archangiaceae bacterium
GGTGGCGTGGGGTCGGCTCGCCTGGGAGATCGTCGCTTAGCGCCGCACCGACGGGAACGCGCGCGACTGCAGCCAGTAGCCATCGCCGCCCTGCACGGTCTGGAACACGAGGCGCCCATTCACATCGACGAGCAGGGAGCTCGTGCCTGCCGCCGGAGCCCGCTTCGTCACCACGAACCGCCCATCACCCAGCCGGTTGCCCGTGAGCCACGCATCGAGCGTCTCCTGGTGCGGCGAGTTCACGTAAGCGGTGTTGATGCCGGCGATCACGTTGCGCGCTTTGCCATCGAGGGGCGCCGCAGCCTGAACCCAGTTCATGTTGCTGCTCGTCTTGCGCGCGTGATGGTTCGCGTGCGCGATGTCGACCCCGAGTGTGCCCAGCGTGGCCGCGTTGCTCGAGGCGATGAACGACTCCACGTCGGGCTCCGTCGCGGCGCCGGAGCCGCTCAGATCGCCCGCGAAGAGGAAGCGGAACGCCCCGTGACGAACGAGCCCGACGACGGAGCGCCCGTTCTCTTCGTTGGTGTCGGTGACGCCGAACGAGGGGCCGGCCATGACCGTGCGGCCCTGCACCGCGTAGCCGTTCGCGCCGAGCAGCTCGATCCGTGCGCCATCGCCGAGTGAGATGAACGAGGGCTCCATCGCGGCGTCGTCATCGGCGCGGGAGAGATCGCCACGCAGCAGGCCGGGACAGCCGGTGGCCGGAGCCCGTGTCGAGATCGTGCAAACCGATTCGGGCGCCGCAGTGCAGAGCGCGACGTTCTTCGACGTCAACGGTCCGCGGAGTTTGTTGCACATCGCGGTGAAGTCGCTGGCGTTGGTGCCGCCGCCCACGTCGACGAAACCACGATACACGACGCCTCCGGTGACGGTGAGCGGATCGGTCGTGACCAGCGCCTCGAACGCGCCGATGTGATCGGCGTGGAAGTGGGTGAGGATCAGCCAGTCGATCTCGAGCGGCGCCCTCGTTCGCGGGTACCCGCGCGCTGGCGTGAGCCACTGGGTGTTCAGCTCACGAACCGCAGCGCGCACTTCGTCGTCGTGGTTCGAGTTGCCGACGTCGATCACCACGATCGTTCCGTCGGGCCCGACGAGCACGCCCGCTTCACCCGTCTTCGGAATGACGCCGACGGGCAGATCGAGCTGCCAGTACGTGAGCTCCCCGCGCACGGGGCCGGTCGGAGCCACGCCCGCATCGAACGGTCCCTTCGGCGCCCCCGCGTCCACCTCGTTGCCTGCATCGACGACGGTGCCACCGCCGCTCGCTCCACCGGCGCTGGCGCTGCCTCCCGCCGTGACGACGGCTCCACCTGCGGCGCCGCCTCCGCTGTTCGACACGCCGGCGTCGACCATCACGGGTGGAGGAGGGCACGCGCAGAGCGACGCCACGAGCGCACAGAGAAGGAGTCTCATTGGAACCGGGTGGTTTACTCGGTGAAACCCGGGCGCGTCACGGCGTCATGGGACCTTCTGGGCCGGAGCGTGGAATGAGAGGGTGCGCCAGTGCGCTGGCTCCTCGTCGCCGTGTTGTCGTTCGCAGGCTCGTCGCTCGCGCAGACGCTGACGCGCGGCCCGTACCTTCAGCTGGCCAGCCCAACTGGAATCACGATCGTCTTTCGCACCAGCACGGCGGGCATCGGTCGTGTGCGGTACGGGCTCGCGGGCCAGGCGCTCACGCAGTCGGTCGCTGATTCACAGGCCACGACCGAGCATGTGCTGCGCCTCACCGGCCTCATGCCGGCCACACGGTATTCCTACGCGATCGAGCTCGGCACCACGACGCTCGCGAGTGGCCCGTCGTTTCGGTTTCGCACGCACCCGCCGCCGGGCTCCATCGAGGCCTTCAGGCTCTTCGCGTGGGGCGACTCGGGCACGGGAACGGCGGGGCAGCTTCGCGTCGCGAACCGCATGGCGACCGAGCTCAACGACGCCGCGCTCTCGTTGATCCTCGGAGACATCATCTACCCGGCTGGAGAGCCCCAGGACTACGACCCGAAGTTCTTCACGCCGTATGCCGAGCTCACGCGCCGCATGGTGGTGTGGCCAGTGGTCGGCAATCACGACGTCGCGTTCGACCCCACCGGAGGTCCCTGGCTCGACGCGTTTCACACCCCGGCGAACAACGCGATCTCGAGCGAGCTCTACTATTCGTTCGACTACGCCAACGCGCACTTCGTCGTGCTCGACACGCACGTGAACAGCTTCTCGGCGAACTCGGCGCAGCTGCAGTGGGCGACGGCCGATCTCGCCGCGAGCACCGCCACGTGGAAGATCGTCGCCTTTCACGTGCCGCCGTACACGGGAGGCACGCACACGGACAGCGCCTCGGTGCAGTCGAACGTTCTGCCGACGCTCGAAGCGGCTGGCGTCGACATCGTCTTCGCGGGCCACAGCCACGTGTACGAGCGCACGTATCTGCTCAAGGGCAACACGATCGTGCAGAACGATCGCGCGAGCTACACGAAGCCGACGCGCACGACGGGCACGCTGTATGTGGTGAGCGGCACTGCAGGCCAATCGGGCAGCCTCGCGAACCCTGCACACCCGATGATGGCGTTTCAGCAGGGCAGTGTGCTGGGCACTTCGGTCGTCGACTTCAACGGCACGACGGCGCACGGCTACTTCTTGAAGGACGACGGTTCTGCCATCGACGTGTTCCGGCTGGTGAAGGGCACCGACACGCTGCCCCCGAAGCTGGTCGCGCGCGCGCGCTGACCTCGACGTCACTCGAGGCCGTGTTCAACGAGCCGGTGCAGGCGGGAACGGGGCCGCTCGGCGCCGAACGGCTGGCGGCGTGGAGCACTTCCGTCGCGATCACTGCAGCGCAGGTTCAATCGGATCAGCGCACGGTTCGGCTCACGACCGCCGCGCAGGCTCCGGGCTCGTACACCCTGACGGCGTCGATGATCGCCGATCGCGCCGTGCCTCCGAACACGCTCGCGTCGGGCACGGCCACGTACACGGTCAGCGGAGTGCCTTTCGACGCGGGCGTGATCGACGCGGGAGCGCCCACGGCTCCAGATGGCGGGCTGCTGTTCGTGAATCGTCTGACGCCACTGCGCTATCGCGTGGGCTCGACCGTGCAGCCCGCTGCGTGGAATGGCTTCGCCTTCGATGACTCGACCTGGTCGCTCGGCCGTCAGCCCATCGGCTACGGAGAGCCTGCCATCGCCACCACCGTCGCCATGGGTCAGAACGCGACGCTCTACACGCGCGCGGAGTTCGATCTGTTCGTCGACCCGACCCTCGTGCGAGGGCTGACGCTGGAGATCGACTTCGACGACGGCTTCGTCGCGTTCTTGAACGGTCAGGAGATCGCGCGGCGGGGCGTGGCTGCGAATCAAACGCGCACCACGCTGGCGACCGCGCATGAGTCGGGTGTGGCGCAGGTGTTCGATCTCGTCGGGGCCGAGTCGCTCCTGCGGCCGGGAGACAACTTCCTCGCCATCGAGGTGCACAACACCGCGCTCACCTCGAGCGATCTATTCCTCGAGGCGAAGCTGTGGGCGAACGCCATCGTCGTGCCGCCTGATGCGGGAGTTCGGCCGAATGACGATGACGGTGGCTACGACGCAGGCGAGATCGATGCCGGAGTCGAGGTCGATGCCGGTGTCGAGACCGATGCGGGGGTCGAGACCGATGCGGGTGTAGCGCCCGATGCCGGGCTCCAGGTCGATTCCGGAATCGTGAGTGATGCAGGCGTCATCACGATCGCTGATGCCGGAGCCACTTCGATCGACGCGCCCAGGGGCTGCGGGTGTTCGACGATGGACCCATCTGGCGTGGTGTTCGCGCTGTCGATGGTGCTTGCTGCCCGTCGCGCGCGTCGTTGAACATCGCTCCATGCTCGCGATCGTCGCCTCGTTGGTTCTCGCTGCTCCCGATGGAGGCGTGGCGCTCACACTCGAAGGCGCGCTCATTCGTCCCGGAGCCATCACGCTCGCCGAGCTGGAAACCCTCGGCCCGATCACCACCGACTGGAGCGACAAGAAGGGCCCACATCGCGTGAAGGGCGTTCGGCTCGACAAGCTGCTGCTCGCGCGCGGGTTCTCGGAGGGCGTCACGGGACCGAAGGCGGATCCGAAGCAGAAACACGCGGGGCTGCGCTCGGCGCTCGTCGCGACCGCGCGTGATGGTTTCAAGGCCGTCTTCGCAGTGGGCGAGTTGCTCGAGACGCTCGGCGCGACGCAGGCACTGATCGTCTGGGAGGTCGACGGGAAGCCGCTGGCCGAGTCGACCGGCCCGTTTCGAGTCGTGGTGACGACCGACAAGCAGCCGTCGAGATCGCTGCATCAGGTCGAGCGGTTCGAACTCGTCGATCTCAATCGCTGAGCCCAGGCGACCATCGCCAGCGCGAGCAGCATCAGCCCGCCACCGTCGGAGCTGCAGCCGCAGCCTGCCGGCATACCGGCCGTCGACATGCCTCCGTCACTCGTGCCTGCGTCGACAGTGGCCCCTGCGTCGACAGTGGCCCCCGCGTCGCTGAGCACGCCCGCGTCGCTGAGCACACCCGCGTCGCTGAGCAC
>JAACJQ010000234.1 GCA_016879935.1 Archangiaceae bacterium
ACCTTCGGCCGTGCAGCTCCACAGTGACGAATTCGGCCTCGTGACCGCCTCACTCGCTGGGTTGTTCCGCTCGTTCGTCGCGGCCACCTTCGGCCGTGCAGCTCCACAGTGACGAATTCGGCCTCGTGACCGCCTCACTCGCTGGGTTTCTCATTTCCCGCGAAGAGCGCGTCACAGGAACCCGGCGATCTTCCTTGACCCGATGAAAAACGCATCGCTAGAAGACCGCGCTTTCTTTCGGAAGACCCAATCTCTCTTCGAGGCGCACAATCATGGCTGCAGACACCGGCACGCAGAACTCCGACTGGAAGAAGCGCGAGACGCTGTCGTCGGCGATGGTGCAGATCGTGATCGTTGCCGTGGTGCTCGGCCTCGCGGTCTTCCTCGTCTACCGCCGCGGCAACACCAAGAAGGAAGTCGGCGAGCTGATGAAGACGGCCCGCTCCTCGGCGTTCAAGGGCAACCCGGCCGATCTGCGCGCAGCCGCCAAGAGCGCCGAAGAGGCCGTCGCCCTCGACGGCAACGCCGGTGACGCGCTCGCCCTCGTCGCGAGCCTGTACACCGACCTGTGGATGATTCACCGCGAGAACGGCGCCGAAGCGAAGGCCAAGGAGTTCCTCGATCGCGCCAAGAAGGCCGACTCGAAGACCGAAGAGCGCTACGGCAGCGAGGCGCTCCACATGATCGCCGCTGGCGACCCGAAGGGCGCCGAGAACTTCATCGAAGACCTCCGCAAGAAGGGCGCCTCGAGCGCGAAGCTGTTCTACGCGCAGGCCCTCTCGATGAAGATGCAGGGCAACCTGAGCCTCTCGCGCCAGGGCTTCACCACCGCGATGGACAAGGCGTGGAAGGACGCGAACTACTCGGCGGCCTGGGGCGAGGCGATTCTCGAAGAGGGCTCCATCGGCGCCATCGACACCTTCACCAAGTCGCTCAGCTCGAACCCCGACCTGCTCCGCTCGAAGAACGGCCTCGCGCTCGCCCGCGTGATGAAGAAGGACAAGATCGGTGACGCCGAGGCGATGGTGAAGGGTGTGCTCGATCGCGACGCCGAGCTCTCGCCGCCGCTCAAGGCGCGCGCCATCGCCATTCAGGCGCACATCGCCAACATCGCCACGCAGAGCGAGGACGCCATCAAGCTCGCCGACCAGGCGCTCGGCCTGAACCCCGACGACCGCTGGGCGCTCTTCGCCAAGGCGAACGCGCTGGCCGCCAAGAAGGACCCGGGCGCTCCCGCGGCCTACACCGACCTCGTCACCAAGCAGCCCTCGGCGCCCGTCTTCTACTTCGAGGGCGCGCGCAACCTGCAGGCCGCGGGCATGACCGACGCCGCCATCGCCCTGCTCGACAAGTACGAGGTCTTCTTCAAGGCCGTGAAGAACCAGACGGCCGACGGCAAAGAGGTCACCTACCTCGAGCGCGACGACCGCTACTACCTCGCGCGTGGCGACGTGCTCCGCGCCGCCGACAAGCTCGACGACGCCATGGCCGCCTACGACAAGGCCATCGACGCGAAGAACGTGAACGTCACCAAGGCCTACTACTCGAAGGCCAGCGTGTTCCTCGCGAAGAAGGACTACGACAAGGCGCTCGAGATGCTGAAGGACATCACCCCCGAAGACGGCACCGGCCAGCTCTCGGAGGCCTACATGGCGATGGGCGAGGTGATGTTCGCGAAGAAGGAGTACGGCCCGGCGTGCCAGAGCTTCGTCTTCGGGCTGATCAAGATGAAGGCCCAGCAGGCGCCCCGCGAGCAGCTCAACGCCGTCATCACCGACGTCGCGGCCCGCCTCAAGACGGCCAAGCAGAACGACCTGCTCAAGACCTGGAACGAAGAGGCGAAGACCTTCATCCAGTGACGCTCGGCTGAGCGATGGTTCCGACGCCCGCGCCCTTCACTGGTCGCGGGCGTCTTCGTTTCAGCGCTTCCACTCGGCCGAGGTGATGACCCAGTGGCCGTCGCGGTACTCCACGCGGCCGTCGATGTCGTAGCGGCTCACGCCGTCACCCGCTTCCTGCCAGTTCACGTCTCGGCCGCGCGCGAACACGAACACGCCCGAGAACGTCGCGGCCTCGTCTCCGCTCAGCTTCACGTCGAGCGACGGGTTCAGCACCACGAGCCCGTTCTGGTTGCGAAACAGGTAGCCGAGCAGCAGCTGCTTCACTTCCTGCTTCGAGCTCACCTGCGAGCTGCGGAAGTCGTCGGCGAGGTGGTCTGACATGGTGCCGAGGTCGTGCTTCTCGGCCGCCACCACGCAGTCGGCGATCATCGCGCGAATCTCGGCTTCACGATCGCGCTTCTTGCGCGGCCACAGCAGCGCACCGGCGACGAGTACTCCGCCGGCTCCGATGAGCAGGTACCGGCGATCCATCAGCTCTCCACGACCAGCTCGTCGGCGTCGAGCACCTCGATCGGCCGCATCGCTTCACCGATCTGCTTGAGCCGGCGATCGGAGAGCCCGTCGAGGTAGTCACGCAGGCCAGGGTGCTGCTTGAGGAGGCCTTCGAACGCGGCACGGTCGAGCGTCGCCACGGCCGTCTTGCGCGTCGCCGCCACCGTGGCCGTCGCCCGCAGGCCCTTGAGCAGCGCGATCTCACCCGCCACTTCGCCTTCGCGCAGCACGCCGAGCGACACGACGCCGCCGCCCGGGTCCTCCTTCTGCACGACGACCTCTCCGGCGAGCACGAGCACCAGCGCGTTCACCGGCTCGCCTTCCTTGATGATCTTCTCGCCCGGCTGGAGCCCACGGAAGGTGAAGCGCGAGAGCAGGTCGGAGCGCTCGGCCTCTGGCACCGGGGTGAACAGCGGCGAGGTGGCGATGATGTTTCGCGCCATGCGCGTCTGCGCGAACGTGGCCAGCACCTGCGGCACCGAGGGGTAGTTGCGCGCGAGCTCGTTGAGGTCCTTCCGCTCAATCTCGAGCACGTCGGCGTCACCCACCGCGCGCACCGTCGACGTCGGCGGCGAGCCCGTCAGCAGCGACATCTCGCCGAAGATGGAGCCACCGCCGAGGAACGCGAGCCGCTTCTCCTGCCCTTCCACGCGGCGGCTGACCTCGGCCTTGCCGGCGACGAGCACGTAGATTCGGTCGCCGCCTTCGCCCTCGGTGCAGATGGCGTCACCGTCTTGCAGCTCGCGGTACTCGAGCAGCTCGACGAGCTCGACGAAGGCATCACGCTCGAGCTCTGCGAACAGCGGCAGCGGCGGGCGGGCTTCGGGGTCGGCCTGGCCTCCAGTGTCGGGCGACGCGAGCACGCTGATCGCGGTGTCGCTGAGCTCGGAGCCGGTGAGCGTCATCAAGTCGCTCGTCACCTGGCCGTCGTAGAGCGACTCGGGAGGCAGCGGCGGCGGCACCGAGGCCTTGCCTCCGACGATGCGGGCGGCGCGCGCGTGAATGCGGGCGAGCGTCTCGCGAATGCGCTTCTCACGCGGCGCGAGGGGCAGCGCCTGCCTGCACGCGGCGATGCCCGACAGCAGATAGTCACGGCGCAACAGGCCCTCGGCGCAGGCGTGGAGCACCGTCACCGCGCGCTCGTTCTCGCCCAGCTTCGCGTAGCAGCGCGCCGCCAGCATGCGGGAGCGGTGATCGTTCGCCTGGCGCCGCACCGACTCGGCGAAGCAAGCCAGCGCCTTCTCCCAGTTGCCCTCGGCGACGAAGTCGAGGCCCAGCTCTCTGAGTCCACTCATGGTGTGTGATCGATCGAAGAAGGAAGACCGGTTCGTCAGGGCGCCATCGCGGCGACCTGGTTCTTGGCCTTCTCGTGAACAGGCGTGCCCGACTCGGTGACCGCGATGACGGTCTTGAACTTGCGCAGCGCCTCGCGCGGGTCGCGGTCCTTCAGCATGTAGCCAGACTGGTAGAGGTCTTCGGCCTTCTCGGCGACGCCGTCGAAGCCCTTGCGGGCCTCGGGGTCTTGCGGGTCGATGCGGCGCGCCTCGCGGAAGTTCGCCATGGCGTTCTCGAGGTCTTCGCGAATGAGCGCCTCTTTGCCCGCGACGATGGCCGACTTGAGCAGCGCCTGACCGAGCTCTTCGCCGTAGCGGTTCTGCACGAGGCCCATCTGGCGGTACGACTGGTAGGCGAGACGCAACGGGCGAGCGGCCTGCGTCAGCTGCCCCTGTTTGAACTTCCGCATGCCCTCGTCGTAGTTGCGGCCGAAGTTGGGAATGGCGGCGCCCAGGTTCTTCGCGCGCTGAATGATCTCCCGGTCGCCCGAGAACGAGTCGATGACGCGCGAACACTCGCTGCCGGCACGTTCCCACTCACCGCCGGCGAACTTGCGCTCGACGATCGCGAACGCGAGCGCGATCTGCTCTTCGCGCTGCGCCTTCTTCGCGGCCGCGGCGTTGGCGGCGGCGATCTTCTTGTCCTTCTCGTCGGCCTGCGCCGACTCCTCGAGGGTGCGCTCGAACTCGGTGACCTGCGAGGGCAGATCGCCCAGCTGATCGCCCGGAATCTGCGCGAGCATCTGCTTGGCCGACTCGAGCTCGCCAGCCGCGAGGAACTCCAGCACCTTGGCCTTGTGGTACTCGACGAGGGCGGCGTCGAGCTCGTCCTGCAGACGGTCGCGCTGGTCCTCCATCTTGTTGTTGCCCTTGGGGGTCTCGGTCAGCAGCTTCTTCGCGTCTTCGAAGCGCTTCTCGCCGATCAGCTTCTTCACCTGATCGAACGAGCGCGAGATGGCGAGCGCCTCACGCGCCTGAATGCCGAGCTTCGTCTTGTCGATGCCGGGGCTGAGCTTCTCGGCCTCGTCGACGAGCTTCACCGCGTCTTCGTAGCGGCCGTCCTTCACGGCGTTGCGCGCGTCCTGCATGCGGGCGGCGCCCTGCTCGGAGCGGGGATCAACGGGCGGCGGCGGTGGCGGGCGGGTCGCGATGCCGATGACCAGCAGCAACAGCACCACGACGGTGCCGCCGATGATGGCGAGCCGCACCTTCGGGTTCATCGCCTTGATGCGCGCCGCCAGGCCGGTCTCGGCGGGCGCGTGCCGCGAGGTCTTCACCGGGCGTGAGCGCGGGCCCTTCTTCGCCGTGCTCTTCTCTTCACCCTCTTCTTCCGAAGGGGCTTCTTCTTCGCCTTCGGCCTTCTCTTCTTCCTCGCTGCCTTCTTCTTCGGCCTTCTCTTCTTCGCCCTCGGCCTTCGCTTCTTCTTCGTTGGCCTCTTCTTCGGCGGGCTTCTCTTCTTCTTCCTTCTCTTTCTTCTCGGCGTCTTCGCGCGCCTTCTTGAACGCCGCGAGCTCGTCGACGAACCGCAGCTTCGTCTTGCCGATCTGAATCTCGTCGCCGTGATTCAGCACGGTGTCAGCGGCGATCTTCTTGCCGTTGAGCTTGGTGCCGGTGCCGCTGCCGAGGTCGCGCAGCAGCGTGCCGGTGTCGGAGTGGATCAGCTCGATGTGTTTGCGCGAGACGGATTGATCGGAGAGCAGCAGATCGACGCCGGCCATGCGGCCGACCGTCATGCGCACGCCCTTGAAGCGCTTCTTCTTGCCGGCGTCGGGCCCGCCGACGATCTCGAGCTTGATGGGCGGCCCGGCGCGCGTGGCGTTGGCGTCGTCGTCTTCGTCGGGAGCGGCTTCGGGCTCTCCGCGCTCCAGCGCCGGGAGCGCCTTCGTCTTCGGTGCCAGCTCGGGGTCGAGGGCATCGAGGCCATCGCCGTCGAGGCTCATGCCCGCCATGTCTTCGCCGCCGTCTTCTCCTTCGACGGCCTTGTAGTTCTGCCCCGTGCTGTAGGCGCTGTCGTCGTCGAGCTGCTCGGGCGCGACCGGGTGACGGGTCGGGGGCGCACGTTTGGGCGCTGGCCTGGGCGGCGGAGCGGGTGCGCGGGCGTTGGTCTTGTTGTCCTTCTCGGGGTCGTCCTCCGAGAGCGGGTTCTTCGCCTTGGCGATGGTGTTGTTGTCGGCCTCGGGGTCGTCGCTCGAGGGCAGCGGGTTCGGAGCGCGGGCGTTGGTGGCGTTCGCCCGCTCCGGATCGTCTTCGACAGAGCCGCGGCGGGCCGCAGTGCCGGTCTTTCTCGGAGGCGCCATGGTGCAGGGAGAAGGCTAGCAGGCCGCCCGGCCAAAGTGCGGAACTCGCCGGGTGGGCAGGCCGACGGCTCGCTGTCGATGATCAGACTGGACGCCGGGAGGCCGGTGGTACGTTCCGCGGCCTCATGAGCCAGGCCCCCCTTCTTGCCATTCCCCTCGTCGAGCGCCTGCTGGCCGCTGCCATGGAGCGCGGCGCAGAGTTCGCCGAGGTCTACGTCGAACGCAACGAGAACACCGCCGTCACCCTCGACGAGCACAAGGTGAAGAGCGCGCAGTCAGGCCTCTCGCAGGGCGTCGGGGTGCGCGTCATCGTCGGCGCGAAGGTCGGCTACGCGTACTCCGACGATCTCGACGACGAGGCGCTGTTCCGCGCGGCCCGCACTGCGGCCTTCATCGCGGCGGGTGGCGGCAGTGAGCAGGCCTACCGCGTCAACCGCACGCCGCTGCCGACGTTCTACCGGCTGGCTGATCACCTCTCCGACGTCGACGTGGGCAAGAAGCGCGACCTCATCGTGCGCGCGAACAAGGCCGCCCACGCGTACGACAAACGCATCAAGCAGGTGATGGCCTCGTACGCCGACTCCACCAAGCGCGTGCTCGTCGCGAACACGCAGGGCCACCTCGCCGAAGACACGCAGGATCTCTGCCGCATCAACGTGATGGCCGTCGCCGAAGGAAAGAAGGGCGAGCGTCGCACGGGCAGCTACGGCGGCGGTGGGCGCGTCGCCTTCTCGCACTTCGACACCTTCACGCCCGAGCTCGTCGCGCACGAAGCGGCACGGCAGGCCTGCGCCACCCTCGGCGCGAGGGATGCGACGGCGGGCGAGCAGACCGTCGTGCTGGCGCCGGGCTGGAGCGGCATTCTCCTGCACGAAGCCGTGGGGCACGGGCTCGAGGCCGACTTCATTCGCAAGGGCACCTCGCTCTTCGCCGGCAAGCTGGGTGAGAAGGTCGCGAGCGATCTCGTCACCGTCATCGACGACGGCACCATGGCCACCGCGCGCGGCTCGCTGAACGTCGACGACGAAGGCAACCCGACGCAGTTCAAGGTGCTCATCGAGCGCGGCATCTTGAAGGGCTACATGTACGACTCGCTCAACGCGAAGCTGATGGGCAAGCAGACGACGGGGAGCGGGCGGCGCGAGTCGTTCAAGCACACGCCGCTGCCGCGCATGACGAACACGTACCTCGCTCCGGGCGAAGACACGCACGACGACATCATTCGCGGCGTCGACGGCGGCATCTACTGCGCCAGCTTCGGCGGCGGGCAGGTCGACATCACCAACGGCAACTTCGTCTTCGAGGTGAACGAGGCCTACGAGATCAAGAAGGGCAAGCTGGGCAAGCCGCTCAAGGGCGTGACGCTCATCGGCGTCGGCCCCGAGGCGCTCAAGAACGTGAGCCGCGTCGGCAACGACCCCACGCCCGACCCGGGCATGGGCACCTGCGGCAAGGACGGTCAGGGCGTTCCCGTCGGTGTCGGTCTGCCGACGGTACGAATCGACAAGATGACGGTGGGCGGCACGCGGGTGGCGGGAGGCAAACGATGAGCACGAACTACGAGCAGCTCGCGAAGAAGCTGGTGGCGCGGGCGAAGAAGATGGGCGCGAAGCAGGCCGAGGCCTTCGTGCAGGTCGGCCGTGAGGCGTCGTGCCGCGTGCGCGACGGCGAGATCGAGCACCTCACGCAGTCGACGAGCAAAGGCGTCGGGCTTCGCGTCATCGTGAAGAACCGTCTGGGCTTCTCGTGGACGAGCGACTTCGAGCCGTCGTCGCTGAACGCGTTCGTCGATCGCGCGGTCAAGCTCGCGGAGTCGGCGGCTCCCAACCCGCTCAACGGCCTGCCCGACGAGCGAGACCTGGGCGCCTTCCCGAAGATCGGCTCCCTCTACGACCCCGAGGTCGCGAGCCTCGCGCCCGACTGGAAGATCAAAGCAGCGCTCGAGATGGAGAAGGCCGCGCGCGCGCTCGACAGCCGCATCAAGACGATCGAGTCGGTCGAAGCCGGCGAGCAGGTCGGTGAGGTCTTCCTCGCCTCCTCGGCGGGCGTGACCGGTTATTCGCAGGGCACCAGCGTATACCTCTACACGGGCGCGGTGGCCGAAGCCGATGGCCAGCTGCAGAACTCGTGGTGGTACGACGCGCGCCGCTTCCTGAACGACCTCGAGACGCCGGAGCACGTGGCGAGAGAGGCCGCGCGCCGGGCCGTGCGCATGCTCGGCGCGAAGAAGGTGAAGTCGCAGAAGGTGCCGGTGGTGTTCGACCCGATGATGGCCGCGAGCTTCATCGGCGGCATCGCGGGCGCGGTGAACGGCGACTCCGTCTACAAGAAGGCCTCGTTCCTCGCGAACAAGCTGGGCCAGACCATCGCGCCGTCGACCGTCACCATCGTCGACGACGGCCTCATGGAAAAAGGTCTCGCCACCTCGCCGTTCGACGGTGAAGGCGTGCCCACGCGCCGCTCGGCCATCGTCGAGAAGGGCGTGCTCGAGACGTTCCTCTACGACGCGTTCACCGCCCGCAAGGCGAAGACGCGCAGCACCGGCAACGCCTCACGCGGCTACCGCTCGTTGCCCAGCATCGGCACGCACAACCTCTACCTCGAGCCGGGCACGCGCTCGCCCGAGGAGCTGATCAAGGAGCTGCCGCACGGCTTCTACGTCACCTCGATGCTCGGCCACGGCTCCAACATGGTCACCGGCGACTACTCGCGCGGCGCGACCGGCCTGTGGATCGAGAACGGAGAGCTCACCCGCCCCGTGCAGGAGGTCACGGTCGCGGGAAACCTGCTCGACATGCTGTCGCGGCTCGATGGCATCGGCAGCGATCTCACCTTCCGCGGCTCGGTCGGCGCGCCCACCATTCGCTTCAACGAACTCACCGTCTCGGGGGAATGACACCATGGCAGCTACCAAGAAGAAGCCGCGCGCAACTCGTCGCAAGAAGGCCGAAGCGGGCTCGAAGGGCCTGACCCCGAAGGACATGGTGCCGGCGACCGACTCGGCGAAGGCGCTCGAGGCGCAGATCGTCGAAGACGGCGGCGTCGTCATCGGCAGCTATCGCGACCCCCTCGGTGGGCACTCCGTCGTTCTCGCCGCGCTGCCCATCGACAAGGTCGAGCCCACCGCCTACCAGCGCGATCGCAGCGAGACGCACGTGAAGAAGCTCGCGAACGCCATGGAGCGCGTCGGCCGCTTCCTCGACCCCGTCATCGCCGTGCGCCACGACGGCGGCAAGTACAGCTCGCCCAACGGCAACCACCGCCTCGGTGCCATGAAGCTCATCGGCGCGAAGAGCATCGTCGCGCTCGTGCTCCCGGACAAAGAGGTCGAGTTCAACATTCTCGCGCTCAACACCGAGAAGGCGCACAACCTGAAGGAGCGCTCGCTCGAGGTCATTCGCATGTACCGCGGCCTCGTCGGCGCGCGGGGCAAAGAGAAGGAGACCGAGTTCATCTTCTTCTTCGAAGAGCCTCACTTCGCCACCTTCGGCGCGGTCTACGAGAAGCGGCCGCGGTTCTCGTCGGGCGCGTACACGTCGGTCGTCAAACGCCTCGAGGGCTTCTTCGAGGAGCCGATTCAAGACGCGCTGAAGGAGCGTGAGAAGCGCGCCGATCTGCTCATCGCGTGGGACGACGAGGTGGTGAAGGTCGTCGACGCGCTCAAGGCCAAGGGCCTCACCTCGCCGTACTTGAAGAACTACGTCGTCGCGCGCGTGAACTTCCTCAAGTTCAAGAAGGACGGCGAGTTCGACTTCGAAGAGACCATCGGCAAGTTGATGGCGGCCACGAAGAAGATCGACCCCTCGAAGGTCGAGAAGGACGACATCGCGAAGATGGGCGGCGCTCCCGCGGAGAGTTCAGACGAGTAGCGTGGTACCGTCCTTCCCGTCGGCCGGGTGCTTCCGAGGTGCCGTGCGAATGCAGCTGCGAGCGTCGTTCATCGTGTTGATGGCGCTCGCGGCGTGCGGCACCAAGCCTGCCGTCAGCAGCAACGAGATCTGCGACAACCGCAAGGACGACAACGGCGACGGCAAGGTCGACTGTCTCGATCCGAAGTGTTTCCAGAACGCTGCGTGTCGCGTGATGACGCGCGAGGACTGCACCAACACCGTCGACGACGATGGAAACGGGCTGTCCGACTGCGCCGACTCGGTCTGTGAAGGTGAGTCGTGTGGCACGGGCTGTCTGTGTCTGGGCGGCATACGCATGACGGGCACCGGCGGCGGGTCGGGGGTCGGCGGAGGAGCGGCAGGCAGCGGCCTCGGCGGCGGCGCTTCGGGCGGAACGGGCACCGCTGGAGGTACGGGAGGAAGCGGGCTCGGTGGCGGAACGG
>JAACJQ010000028.1 GCA_016879935.1 Archangiaceae bacterium
CTCTGGTGATCGACACCCGTGACAATCGATCACCAGCCCCTGAAGCACCAGCGGAGGCGCCGAAAATCAAAGAGTTGTCAGCTCTCTCCGTTTGAAGGGCGGTTTCCGCACCTCAAACGGATCGAGACGTGTCGACGGACCATCGTTTTGCGCCCGGGTCAGGAAAAGGTGCACATGGCTGATTCATCAGGGGTCAGCGGGCCGACAGGAGTAGGCCCATGTTTCGACGACTC
Source organism: Archangiaceae bacterium (assembly GCA_016879935.1). Lineage (GTDB taxonomy): Bacteria > Myxococcota > Myxococcia > Myxococcales > Myxococcaceae > Xiheimicrobium. The sequence goes on from JAACJQ010000028.1 coordinate 234, forward strand.
GCAGTGCTCTCGACGCTTCTCTCGTTGCCGGTGTTCGCGGCAGCCCCGACGGTCACCACGAATTCCGCCAACTCGATCACCGCGAGCTCGGCGCAGCTGAACGGCACGGCCAACGCGGGCGGTGAAGCGACGACGGGCTGGTTCCGCCACAGCACGACGAACCCCGGCACCTGCGACGACCTCTTCGGCACGCGCGTGCCTGGAACGTTGGGCACCGCAGTCGGCTCGGGCACGACGAACGTTCCGTACTCGGTGACGACGACGGGTCTGCTGCCGGGCACCACGTACTACTTCTGCGCGATCGTGCAGAACGGCTCGGGCTTCGCGTACGGCAACATTCTGTCGTTCACGACGCCGGCGCTCTCGCCGACGGTGTTCTCGCAGGCCTCGACCCTGGTGACGAGCAGCTCGGCGCAGCTCAACGGCTCGGCCACGCCGAACGGAGCCGCCGCCACGGGCTACTTCCGCTACTCCTCCTCGAGCCCCGGCAGCAGCTGCAGCACGTTCTTCGGCACGCGGGTTCCTGCCAGCAGCGGCACCGCGCTCGGCGCAGGCAACTCGTCGGTGAACTACAACCAGACGATCACGGGCCTGCTGCCCGGCACGACCTATTACTACTGCGCGTTCGCCGACAATTTGATGGGCACGGGCATCGGCGTGCCGCTGTCGCTGACGACGCTGGTGGCGGCGCCGACGACGACGACGAGCTCGGCGTTCAGCATCACCAGCACGAGCGCGACGCTGTCGGGAACGATCAACCCGAACGGCGCCGTGACGACGGGCTGGTATCGCATCTCGACGAGCAACCCCGGCACCTGCAACGACGCCTTCGGCACGCGCGTTCCGTCGTCGAGCGGCTCGCCCATGGGCTCGGGCACTTCGGCGCTCAGCTACACGCAGAGCGCGACCGGGCTCTCGCCCGGCACGACGTACTACTTCTGCGCGATCGGTCAGAACTCCGAGGGCACGACGTTCGGCAGCGTGCTCACCTTCGCGACGCCCGCCGTGCCTGTCGTGACGACCGACCCGGAGACCCTCGTCACGTCGACGAGCGCGACCCTCAACGGCTCGGCGAACCCGAACGGCAGCTCGACGACGGGCTACTTCCGGTACTCCACGACCAACCCCGGCGTGTGTGACGACCTCTTCGGCACCCGGGCACCGAGCTTCGGCGGCACCAGCCTGGGAGCGGGCCTCACCTCGAGCCCCTTCAGCCAGTCGATCGCGAGCCTGCTGCCGGGCACCACGTATTACTTCTGCGCCATCGCGCAGAACGGCGTCGGCACCAGCTTCGGGGGCATTCGCAGCTTCACCACGCCGCCTGCGATTCCGTCGGTCTCGACGAGCTCCGCGACGCTGGTCACCGGCACGACGCTCACGTTCAACGGCAGCGCAGTGCCCCGCGGAGCCGTGGCGACGGGCTACTTCCGCTACGCGACCACGAACCCCGGCGTCTGCAACGACACGTTCGGCACGCGCGTTCCTGCGGCAGGCGGCACGAACCTGGGCTCGGGCAACTCGACCCAGGCGTACCTCGAAGCCGTCACCGGTCTCACGCGCGGCACGACGTACTACTTCTGTGCGATCGCCTCGAACTCGGCAGGCACGGGCTTCGGCTCCATCGTGAGCGTCACCACGCCCAACCTTCCCAGCGTGACGACCTCGGCGGTCAGCAGCCTCGGCGGGACCTCGGCCGTGCTGAACGGCGTCGTGAACCCCAACCTCGCGAACGCGACGGCGTACTTCCGCTACTCGACGACGAACCCGGTCACCTGTGACGACAGCTTCGGCACGCGGCTGCCGGCGTCGAGCGGCACGACGATCACCTTCAACCAGTCGTACTCGTACACGACGTTCCTGCTGACGCCGGCGACGACGTACTTCTACTGCGCGATCGCGACGAACTCGGAGGGCACGGGCTTCGGCGCGGTGTTGAGCTTCACGACGCCCGCTGCGCCCACGATGGTCACCAACACGCAGACGTTGCTCACCGCGACGAGCGTGACGCTGAACGGAACGGGCACGCCGAACAACTCGAGCACCACGGGCTGGTTCCGGTACGACTCGACGAACCCGGTGACGTGCTCCGACAGCTTCGGGTTCCGGGTGCCGTTCTCGAGCGGAACGTTCCTCGGGAGCGGAACCACCGCGCAGGCGTACTCGCAGAGCATCAGCCTCACGCCGGGCACGCAGTACTGGTACTGCGCCATCGGCTCCAATGGTGTCGGCACGTCGTTCGGAACGGTCGAGACGTTCACGGCGCCCGCGACGGCGCCCATCGTGTCGACGGGTTCGGCCACGCTCATCACCGGAACGTCGGCCACGCTGAACGGTTCGGCGACGCCTCGTGGCGCCACGTCGACCGGCTTCTTCCGCTACGCGACGGTGAACCCGGGCACCTGCAACGACAGCTTCGGCACGCGCGCTCCGGCTTCGGGAGGAACGGCGCTGGGCAGCGGGAACTCGGCCATCGCGTTCAGCGAGCCGCTCACGGGTCTGCTTCCTGGAACGACGTATTACTACTGCGCGATCGCCAACAACTCGGTGGGCAATGGCTTCGGGGCGATGTCGAGCTTCACCACGCCGAACGTTCCGACGGTCACCACCAGCGCGGTCAGCTCGATCTCGGGCACCACGGCGCAGCTCAACGGCTTCGCGACGCCGCAGGGCGCCACGGCGACCGGCTACTTCCGCTACGGCCTCACCGACCCGGGGCTCTGCAACGACAGCTATGGAACGCGCGCTCCAGCGAGTGGCGGGTCGAACCTCGGCGCTGGCTACTCGAACATCTCGTTCGCGCAGAGCATCTCGGGGCTCTCGCCTGGCACGACGTACTTCGTCTGTGCGCTCGCTTCGAACTCGGTGGGCACGGGCGTCGGCACGGCGGTCACCTTCACCACGCCTGCTTCGCCGACGGTGACGACGATGCCTGCGACGAGCGTCACCGCGACGTCTGGAACGCTGAACGCGACGGGCATTCCGAACAACAGCTCGGCGACCGGCTGGTTCCGCTACTCCACGACGAACCCCACCACGTGTGACGACGTGTTCGGCACGCGCGCGCCGCTCTCGGGTGGCAACGCGCTCGGCTCGGGAACGTCGACGACCTCGTTCTCGGTGACGCCCGCAGGCCTGCTGCCGGGCACGACGTACTACTTCTGCGCGATCGCCCAGAACGCCGTCGGCACCTCGTACGGAGCGGTGCTCTCGTTCACCACGCCCGCCCTCATTCCCCTGGTCACCTCGGCCTCGACCTCGTTCATCTCGGACACGTCGGCGACGCTCAACGGCAGCGCGACACCTCGCGGAGACGCGACGAGCGCCTGGTTCCGCTACTCGACGACGAACCCCGGCGCCTGCAATGACGCCTTCGGCACGCGCACGCCGTCGACGGGTGGCACCAACGTCGGCTCCGGCAACACGGCCCAGACGTACACCCAGCTGCTCACGGGCCTCACACCGAGCACGACGTACTACTGGTGCGCGATCGCGCAGAACGCGGTGGGCATCAACTACGGCACCATCGTCACCTTCACGACGGTCGCGCTGCCGACGGTGGTGACGCAGGCCGCCTCGCCCGTGACGTCGACGACCGCGACGCTCAACTCGAGCATCACGCCGAACGGCACCTCGACGACGGCGTGGTTCCGCTACTCGTCGACCGACCCCACCAGCTGCAACGACACCTTTGGTACGCGCATTCCGGCGAGCAGCGGCACGTTCATGGGTGCAGGCAGCACCGCGGCGTCGAACCCGCTCTCGATCTCGGGCCTGCTGCCGGGCAACACCTATTACTTCTGCGCGATCGCCCAGAACACGATCGGTACGCAGTTCGGCCCGCTGCTCTCGTTCACGACGCCGCCGCAGGTTCCGACGGTGACGACGACGCCGCCGACCTCGCTCAGCGCGACGACCGGCACGTTCAACGGCAGCGCGAACCCCAACGGCTCGGCGACGACGGCCTGGTTCCGCTTCTCCACGGCGAACCCGGGCGTCTGCAACGACGCGTTCGGCACGCGCGTTCCGGCGACGGGCGGCACGGCCATTCCGTTCGGCAACTCACCCGTGGCGTTCTCGCAGGCGGTGACGGGGCTGACGACGGGCACGACGTATTACGTCTGCGCGATCGCGCAGAACTCGGTCGGCCTGAACTACGGCAGCGTGTTGACGATCACGACGCCGGGCGCGCCGACCGCGACGACGGTGCTCGCCTCGGCGATCACCAGCTCGGGAGCGACGCTCAACGGCACCGGCAACCCCAACCGCGCAGATGCGACAGGCTGGGTGCGTTACTCCACGACGGATCCGGGCACGTGTGACGACACCTTCGGAACTCGTGCCCCTGCGACGGGTGGCTCGGCGCTGGGCAACGGCACGAGCGCGGCGTCGTACTCGCAGGTGGTGACGGGGCTCGCCGCCGGCACCACGTATTACTTCTGCGCGATCGTCGAGAACATCGTCGGCAAGGCGTTCGGTACCGTGCAGTCGTTCACGACGCTGAACGCGCCGACGATGGTGACGCAGCCCGCGACGTCGGTGACAGCGTCGACGGCGACGCTGAACGCGACGGGTAACCCGAACAACTCGAACTCGACGGGGTGGTTCCGCTACAGCACGGTGAACCCCGGCACTTGCGACAACGTCTTCGGCACGCGGCAGCCGAGCTCGGGTGGCTATCCGCTCGGCGCGGGCAACATGCCGACGGCGTACACGGCGAACATCACCGGCCTGCTCGCAGGCACCACGTATTACGTCTGCGCGATCGGCTCGAACGCTGCGGGCACGTCGGTCGGAGCGGTCGAGACCTTCGTGACGCCTGGACCTCCCACCGTCGTGACGTCGCCGGTCACCACCTTCGGCAGCACCACGGCGACGCTGGCCGGCACCGCGAACCCGAACGTCGGAGCGACCACCGGCTGGTTCCGCTACACGACGAGCTTCATCTCGACCTGCACCGACACGTTCGGCACGCGCGTTCCGTCGACGGGTGGCACGGCACTGGGCAACGGAACGATGGCGGCGCCGTTCTCCGAGATGGTGGCGGGCCTGCTTCCTGCGACGACGTATTACGTCTGCGCGATCGCTTCGAACTCGGCGGGCACGCGGTTCGGAACGGTGCAGAGCTTCACGACGTCGGCAGCTCCGGCGGTCACGACCTCGGCGGCGACACTGGTGACGGGAACGACGGCGACGTTGAACGGCTCCGCGAATCCGCGTGGCAGCGCAGGCACGGGCTGGTTCCGCTACTCGTCGACGAGCCCCGGCGTGTGCAACGACACGTTCGGCACGCGCGTTTCGATGTCGGGCACCTCGCTCGGCAGTGGCAGCAGCGCGGTGGCCTTCACGGAGCCCATTACGGGACTCACGGCGGGCACGACGTACTACTTCTGCGCCCTCGCTTCGAACGCGATCGGCACCACGCCTGGCTCGTTGCTGACGTTCACGACGCCGGCAGCTCCGACGGTGACGACGAACGCGGCGACCTCGGTGCTCGGCTCGACGGCGACCTTCAACGGCTCGGCGAACCCGAACCTCGCGACGACGACGGGCTACTTCCGCTACTCGACGACGAACCCGACGACCTGCAACGACACGTTCGGTACCCGCTTCCCCGCGACGGGCGGGTCGAACCTCGGCTCTGGCTCGCTCACGCAGACGTTCACGCAGCTCGTCAGCGGCCTGAGCTCGTCGACGACGGACTACTACTGCGCGATCGGTCAGAACTCCGAGGGCACGGCGTTCGGCACGGTGCAGACGTTCACCACGCTCGCGGCGCCCGTCGTCACCACGGCAGCGGCCACGCTCGTCACGGGCTCGACGGCGACGCTGAACGGCTCTGCGAACCCGAGCGGCAACTCGGCGACCGGCTGGTTCCGCTACAGCACCATCAACCCGGTGACGTGCAACGACACGTTCGGCACGCGCGCTCCGTTGAGCAGCGGCACGTTGCTGGGCTCGGGCACGGTGCCGACGCCGTACACGGCGAACATCAGCGGCCTCACCTCGGGCACGACCTACTACTACTGCGCGATTGCCTCGAACGCGGTCGGTACGGGCGTGGGCAACGTGATGACGTTCAGCACGCCGGGAGCGCCCACCGTGGCGACCCTCGCAGCGACGGCCGTCTCGAGCAGCGTGGCGACGCTCAATGGCTCTGCTGACCCCCGCGGTGGAGACACCACCGGCTACTTCCGCTTCAGCACCACGACCCCCGGCGTGTGCAACAACACGTTCGGCGTGCGCGCGCCTGGTTCGGGTGGCACGACGATTCTCGCGGCGGCTGGCCTCACGCCGTTCAACGCGTCGCTCTCGGGCCTGGCTCCGGCGACGACGTACTACTTCTGCGCAATCGCCCAGAACTCTGTGGGCACCGTGTACGGCTCGGTA
>JAACJQ010000235.1 GCA_016879935.1 Archangiaceae bacterium
CGTGCACGGCATGCTGGCCGCGAAGGGCATTCTCACCTCACGCGGTGGCCGCACCAGTCACGCGGCCCTCGTCGCGCGCCAGTTCGGCAAACCCGCCGTCGTCGGCAGCACCACGCTCGAGGTCGACACCGAGCACAAGCAGATGACGGTGAAGGGGCGCACCTTCGTCGAAGGCGACGTCGTCTCGCTCGACGGCACGACCGGTGAGGTGTTCGCCGGTGAAGTTCCGACGATGGTGCCCGAGTTCGACGACCCCCACCTGATGACGCTGCTGAAGTGGGCCGACGACGCCCGCACCCTGGGCGTGTGGACGAACGCCGACTACCCGCGCGACGCCGAGCGGGCGCGCAGCTACGGCGCCGAAGGCATCGGCCTGTGCCGTACCGAGCACATGTTCTTCGAGACCGAGCGCCTGCCCATCGTGCAGAAGATGATTCTGGCGGCGACTCCAGCCGAGCAGGACGAAGCGCTGGCGGCGCTGTTGCCGATGCAGCGCAGCGACTTCGCCGGCCTCTTCAAGGCGATGAACGGGCAGCCCGTCACCATTCGCCTCATCGACCCGCCGTTGCACGAGTTCCTGCCCAGCCACGACGAGCTGCTGCAGGAGGTGACCGAGCTGCAGACGCGCCTCGAGTACCCCGGCCAGCAGACCGACCCGCTCGGTCTCGAGAGCCAGCTCTCGAAGCAGAAGCGCATGTTGTCGGCCGTCGAGGGCATGCGGGAGCAGAACCCGATGCTCGGCTTGCGCGGCGTGCGCCTGGGCATTCACCTGCCCGCGCTCGTGCGCATGCAGGTGCGCGCGATCTTCGAGGCCGCCTGTGCCTGTCAGAAAGAGGGCATCAAGGTGTACCCGAAGATCATGATCCCCCTGACGTCGCTGCGGGCCGAGCTCGCCTTCGAGCGCGCGATTCTCGAAGAAGAGGCGAAGAAGGTGATGGCCGAGCTGAACGTGAAGGTGAAGTACCAGTTCGGCACGATGATCGAGATCCCCCGCGCGGCCGTGACGGCCGACGAGATCGCCTCGCTCGCCGAGTTCTTCTCGTTCGGCACCAACGACCTCACGCAGACGACGTTCGGCATCAGCCGCGACGACGCCGAGACGGGCTTCCTGCTCGAGTACCTCGAGAAGCGCATTCTTCCCGAGAACCCGTTCGCCACCATCGACCAGCGTGGCGTCGGCGGGCTGATGGAGATGGCGGTGAAGAAGGGCCGCAAGGTGCGCCCGACGCTCGAGGTCGGCATCTGCGGTGAGCACGGCGGTGACCCGAAGAGCATCGACTTCTGCCACCAGCTCGGCCTCACCTACGTCAGCTGCAGCCCGTTCCGCGTGCCCATCGCGCGACTGGCGGCGGCCCACGCGGCGCTCAGCCGGAAGTAGCCGGGGCGTCACCGGCCCCGAGGTCAGGCGGCGATCTTCTGCGTCTTCACCAGGCGCCGCCACTCGGCCTGCGCGTCGGGCCCCATCGCGAACGGCTTGAGCTCGATGACGCAGCCATCGTCGGCGGCGGTGCACAGCAGCACGGTCGCGGCGAACTTGAGCGGCCCCGCTTCGACGTTCACCAGGTGGCGCACCGTCTGGGGCGTGGCGCCCTTCACGCGCAGCACCGTGTCGGTCACCTGCAGCGCGCGGTAGCTCGCCTTCGCGTCTCGCTTCACGATGGTGATGGGCACGTCGAGTTCGGGCGCGGACGGAGCCACGGAAGACTCGGCGGGGGCGACGAGGCTCTCGACCGGCTTCGCGGTGCTGGGCACGTCGAGCGACTGCAGCAGCGAAGGGAACCGCGGCACCAGCCGTGAGAGCGCCTCCCGTTCGGCCGTGCTGACGCCGATGATGTTCGGCAGCTGCGCGGCCTCGAGTGACGGCGCGTCGAACAGCCGCGTGCTGATTTCGTCGGTGATGGCGATGAGCTCGACCAGCTTCGGGTGTTCGCAGAACGACGTGTCGTCGTCGTGGTGCCGCATCACGGCTTCGCTGAGAAAGTCGGGCAGCTTCCAGTCGGCAGCGAGGGCCATGCCCAGCTCGACGTGGTACCGCTGCGCCTGCCACTCCCACTGCGCGGCGTTCTGCGGCGTCGCCTCGGGGTGCTGCTCGAGAATCACCTCGAAGGTGCGGTAGGCGATGGTCTCTCCGAAGTCGTGCAGCAGCCCCGCGAGGAACGCTTCACCGGGGTCGAGGCGGCGGCTCTTCGCGAGCTCCTGACTCAAGAGCGCGCCGATGAGGCTGCGCCGCCAGCTGTCACGGCGCATGGCCGCCAGCGGGCCCTCCATCGACGCCTGAACGCCGAGCGTGCCCGCGATGGCGATGTTGCTGAGCTCGGAGGCCCCGACGCGCGAGATGGCCTGTGCGAGCGTGGTGACGGGTGTGGTGGCGCGGAAGAAGGCCGAGTTCGCCGCGCGAATCACGTGGCTGGCGAGGGCCGCGTCGGCTTCGACCAGACGCACGAGCTCTTCGATGCCGAAGTTCTCGCCGCTGATGACGCGCTGGAGCTGCAGCGCCACGCCCGGGTACGTCGGGAGCTCGATCACCTTCGCCTTGATGAGACGAACCACTTCAGCGTCGAGGTCGAATGGAAGATCCATCGATCGAATGGCTATACGCGCCGATGCCGGTATGCGCGTCAGAGTTCTGACGCTGCTGGCTTGTCCTCCACCGACTGACCCCGGACAATCGAGGCCATGACGCGTGACGGCTTTCGTGAGGCGCTGCTCGGGGTCATGGAGCGAAAACACCACTGGGCGTGGGGCTCGTTCACCAACGGCACGGTGTCGAAGGCGCTCCTGCCGGTGCACCTCGAGCAGGAGTACGCGGTGTACGTGCGAGACTTCCCCGTGCTGGTGGGGCGCGCGTACGTGCAGTGCCCGATTCCCGCGGTGCGACGGGAGCTGGCCGAGAACCTCTACGAAGAAGAGACGGGTGGTCTGCACGCGGGCCGGCCCCACCCCGAGCTGTTCCTCGAGTACCCGAAGGGCCTGGGCTTCGACCTCGCGCGCTTCGAGCGGGTGACGCTGCTGCCGGGGGCGTACCTGTACCGCGGGTTGCTCGACGAGCTGACGCAGCACCGTGGCTGGAGCGTGGCTGCCGCCGTGGTGACGCTCTTCATCGAGGGCACTCCGCACGAACGTTCGTTGTTCGACCCGAGCGCGCCCGCCAGGCCCGAGCCGCCACTCGAGGCGCACCCGCTGGTGAAGCACTACGGCCTGCCCGTCGCGTCGCTGGCCCTGACGAAGGCGCACCGTGGCGTCGAAGGAGAACACCGCCAGGCGGCGTGGCGGGTGATGCTCGAGCACGTGCCGGCCTCGGAACACGACGCGGTCGTCGCCTCGATGGAGCAGGTGCTGGCCGCCTGGCTCGTCTACCGTGACGACGTGGCAAGCGTGTGCGGGCTCGCGCGGTGAATCGTCATTCGAGCTCGAGCACGTGGGTCGCGCTGCTGCCGCCGACGTACAGCCGTGAGCCCGCGACCTGGACCGAGCCGCGTTGAATGGCGCCGAAGTTGGCACCGCTGCAGCTGCCGCTCGAGGGCGCAGCGAGGGCGACGCTGGCGATTCGGGGCAACCCCGGGTTCGCGATGTCGATGCTCCACGTGCGTGAGTTCGCGCCGAGCAGGTCGTTGATGACGAAGGCATAGCCTCCGTACACCACGAGGTTCTGCGGGCGTGAGGGCAGCGCGAGCCGGCTGACGGGCACCGTCTCGGCGAGCAGCGTCGCGGCCGAGTCGTCGAGCGCTGCGCCCACGTTCCACACCTCGAAGGCGTCGACGAGCGTGGCCGACCCGGTGGGAATCGTGGTGACGAAGGCGCGGTTGCCCGAAATGGCGATGCCATGGGCGCCGGTGATGGGCAGCGTACCCTGCAGCACCATGCCCGTCGTGGCTGCGTCGTCGTCGACGAGGTTTCTGAAGTCGACGGCCACCACCGAGTTCGTCAGCGCATTGCCGACGTCCGAGGCGAGGGTCGCGAACGCGCGCCCGTTGCTCAACACGAGCTGGCCCGACGGCAGCGCCGGTGTCTGGGTGCTGAGCTGAATCGAGCCCAGCGAGTGGGTGCTCAGCAGCGACGTCGCAGGAGAGAGGTCACGCAGCGCCGTCGCGCGGAACACCTCGAGGAAGAAGCCCGCCGGCCGGCTCTCGAGGACGACGATGAAGTTGCCCCACACCTCGACCGCGTGAGCGCCCGTGATGTTGGCGAGGGGCACCGAGTAGCCGCTGGTGAGCGGCGAGTACGAGACCGACGTGGTGCCGAGCCGGTCGGTGGCGTTCGACACGTCGAGCACGTCGAGGCGGCTGTCTCCCACGGGCACGCGCACCAGGTACTCGCCCACCTTCGCCACGTCGTGCGCGCAGAGAAGCGGGTTGGTGGTGGTGACTTGTGGCACCAGCTCCTGGGGTGAGAGGCCGGCTTGCAGGTCGAGCACGGAGCCGTTGGCACCAAAGAGGAAGGCGCCGTCGGCCACGAAGGCCGCGCCCGTGTTGCGGCTCGCCACCACCCGCAACGAACGCGGCGTGGCGAGCTCGTAGAACTGCGCGCGCCCGGTCGAGGTGCCCATCACGAGGTAGGGGCCGTACGAGACGAGCGACTTGGGCGGGTGCTGGGTACCCAGCTGGTACTGGCTGGTGATGCTGAGGCCCGACGTCAGCGTGGTGGCGTCGATGGTGAGCAGGCTCGCACCGTCGCGGGCGATGGCGACGACGTCGCGGCCCGTGACCGACACCTGGCCTGAGGCCGAGGCCTGCTGGTCGAGCAACAACGTCTGTACCGGTGGCCCCGCAGCGCCGGCCGCCGAGACCCACAGGTTCGACATGTCTCGAACGACGAGCTGGCCCTGCGAGAAGGTGTACAGCCAGTTGCCGCTCACCACAGGAACGTGCGTCGTCTGCCCGATGGTCGGTGTCGCGCCCGCGCCGATGTTCGAGAGGAAGTCGGCGTTGTCCCAGCCGGCCGGGTCGCCATCGGCCGCGTCGACGAGGTCGAAGTACGGCGTGGTGAAGTTGCCGTTCACCGGCAGCTGAATGCCGCGGTTGCGCGTCACCACGAAGGCCGAGGTGATGGCAGGGCTCGTCAGGCCGTTGGTGACGAGCGCGCCGACGCTGGGCTTGGTGCTGGCGTTGTCGTCGTACAGCGGCGCGAGGTCGATGGCGGCGATGTTGGTGCCGTTGGCGAACAGAACGCTGCCCTGGAGCGAGAGCGAGCGCACGGTGAAGCCCAGCGGCACCGTCGCGTACAGCGCAGGCACGGCCGTGCGACTCGTCACCTTGAAGATGAACACCGAGGTGTTGACGGCGACGAAGACCCACGGGCCATCGACGACGAGGTCGTAGGCGAGCTCACGGCAGTCTGCGCTCGAGAGCGTCGCGGTGATGGGCGTCGTCCACAGCACCGGCGCCGACGGCAGTGGCTGCTCGAGCCGGCCCGACTGGGTCGCCGACCGCAGCCCGCTCATGTCGAGCGCCGCCAGCACGAGCGAAGGCGCGCCCGAGGGGAAGCAGTCTTGCGAAGGGCCCACCGCGAAGGCGAGGTCCTCTTGCACGGTGATGCGCCCGAGGCCGCCCGCCGCTGCGGCCACCGTCGTCTGCGCCACCAGCGTCGGCGAGGTGCGGTTCGGCTGCAGCACGACCTCTGACGAGAGCGGGCCCTCGTTGCCGGCGAGGTCGACCGACTTGAGGCGCACGTACGTCGGTGTTCCATCGACGAGGCCGTGCAGGCCGAACTGTGTCGCCGCCGCGGGCACGGTGATGGGCGACTGGCCCTCGGTGGCGTTGGTGCCGTCGTACTGGCCGGTCGAAGGGCCGTAGAGCACCCGGTAGCTCGCGACGTCGGTCGCGACGGAGGGCGCCCAGAAGACGGCCGCTGCCTGCGTGTAGTTCGACACTCCGAGCGTGTCGGTCGTCGGCGCCTCGGGCGGCTTGATGTCGGTCGTCACGGTGATGGCCGAGATGGGCCCGAGGTTGCCGGCGCGGTCGACGGCGCGCAGCTGGAGCTGGTTCGCCGTGCTCTCGACGGCCGCGCTGCTGACGAGGTTGAAGCCGAAGCTGAGCGTCGATTGCGGCACGCCCAGCGGCAGCCACGTCGTCTGTTTGCCACCGAGGCGCTCGAAGCGCAGGAAGTTGGTCTCGACGATGGCGCGCGAGAGCGAGACGGTGAAGGCCGCGTTGTCGGTGAGGTTGGTGAGGGTGCTGGGCGTCGACACCTCGGGCGCTCCTGGCGGCGTGGTGTCGACGGTGAAGTCGAGCGTGAGCGGCGTCGACTGGTTGAGCGCTTCGTCGGCGAACGCGAAGCACAGGCGCTTGAGGCCATCACCGCCCGCGGTGACGAGGGCCACGTCGGTGGTGACGGGCCGCGCGATGGCGCCCGTGAAGACCGACGGGTCGGTGCACGCCGTCGAAGGCGGCACCTGCACCACCCACGTCTTCGTGGCGTCGGCTGGTGGCGGCGGGTTGAGGCGCACGCCGACGGCGCCGGTGGCGATGAAGGTCGGGTCGGGCGCGCTGGTGACGAGCGTGGGCACGACGCCGCTGACGATGGGCGGCGTGGTGTCGAGCGTGATGTCGTCGAACACCACCGTCGACGGGTTGCCGAGCGCGTCGCGGAACACGGCCGAGAGCCGCTGCGTGCCGGTGCCGGTGAAGGTGAAGCTCTGCGAGTTCGTCGCGGGGAAGGCCTGGAACGTGGTGAACGCGCCCGTCGTCGAGAGCGCCCACTCGGTCGCGCCCGTCGCGGTGCCGGTCGCCGTGACGCGGAAGCTGTTCGCGCGCGCCTGGAACTGGCTGAGGTTCACGAAGTCGGCGCCGTTGTCGAGCACGAGGCTCACCCCCGAGGGCGGCGTGGAGTCGAGCGTGACGGAGCGCTCCGACGCGGTGGCCGGGTTTCGAGCCGCGTCACGCACGCAGATGCGAACGGTGTGCGAGCCGTCTCCACCGAGCAGCGCGAAGGGCGCGCCCGCGGCGTACGGCACCCAGGGCAGTCCGGCCGCGGTGCAGGTCGGCGAGCCCTCGGTGACGACCCACTCCGTCGGCGGCTCGGAGCAGCCCGTGGTGCTGATGGCGACCGTGCTGCGCGCCGTCTGACCCGCGGGAGCGGCCGTGCCATCGAAGCGCGTGCCCGCGATGGAGACGACGCAGCTCGCCGGCGCGACGGCGTCGAGCGTGATTCGGTTGACGAGCGGCCCCAGCGTGTTGCCCGCCGCGTCGATGAAGCACGTGTGCACTTCGCGCGGTGACGCGGTGCCCGAGAGCGTGACGGCGAGGCGGCCGTTGGCAGGAAGGCTCGCGTAGCCACTGGCTGGGCACGTCGAGAGCGTGTCGTTGCCGGTGAAGACGCCCGTGGCGCCGAGCGCGGTGATGACGGCGGTGACGTCTGGCGTCGAGGTGATGGTGTCAGAGGTGGAGCCGTCTCCCAGCGTGCCCTCGAGCCGAACCGATGCGGAGGGCGGCGTGGCGTCGAGGTCGATGCGCAGCGTGACGGTGGTGTCGTTGCCGGCTGCGTCGCGGTAGCGGCCGAAGAGCAGCTTCGGGCCATCGGGCTGGCTCAGCGTGAAGGGCACGGTGCCGCCCGGGGGCATCGCCTGTGGCGCGAGCGTGCCGGGCCCGAGGAAGAGCGCGTCTTCCGACAGCGTGATGGCGGCCGTCGGTGAGAGGCCCGAGAGCGAATCGGTGGCGGCGACCGACACCGTGAGCGTGGCGTTGCGTGTCGGCGAGGCAGGCACCGTGGTGAGCGGCGCGGCGGAAGGAGACGTGCGGTCGAGCACGATGGTGGCGGTCAGCGGCATCGCGCTCACGTTCCCGGCGGAGTCTTCGAATTGGTAGACGACGGAGCGCGGCCCATCGGCGCCCGAGCCGTCGAGGTCCCACTGCAGAATCGCGGGCGAGGTGAACGGCTGCACCGTCGCGTTGGCGAGCCCGGCGATGGTGTGGGCGAGGCGAACGCGCAGGGCTCCGCCGTTGGGCTCGGCCGTCGCGGTGCCGTCGAGCACGACGCGCTCGAGGTTGGTGAAGCCGTTGCTCGTCGCGCGCACGCCACGTCGAACGGTGAGCGTGCCCACGGGCCTGGCAGTGTCGATGACGAGGTCGTCGCAGACCGGCGCGGTGCGGTTGCCAGCGTGGTCGAAGGCCTGCGCGCACAGCGTGAAGGGCCCGTCGCCCATCGAGGCGCGCAGGTAGGTGAAGTCTCTTCGGTACGGAGCGGGCGTCGTCGGCAGCCGGCCCGAGGCGTCGACGGTGGCGCTCTCGGCGACGCGCGTCTCCCGCAGGCCCGACACCGCGTCGACCGAAGGAGAGGTCTCTTCGCTGGCGGTGAACCGCACGCCGACCGACACGCCGTTGGCGACGAAGCCGGCTCCATCGGCGAGCACGAGCTGCGGCTGCGCAGGCGCCACGGAGTCGAGCACCACGGTGGCGACGAAGACGGGGCTCTGTGTGCCCGACGCGTCGACGTACTGCGCGTACACGGTGTGCGTGCCTTCACCCGGCTGGAGCGTGAACGCCTGGCGCGGCATGGCGAAGGGCGCGAAGCCGGCGTCGGGGAAGCTGGGCGTCTCACTCGCGCGGAACTGCGCAGCGCCCATCGTCGCGAAGCCCTGCAGCTCGAGCGTGACGGCGGTGGTGCGCGTGAAGCCCGCGGTGTTGTCGTTGTCGTTGTCGTCGATGACGAAGTCGCCGCGGAGCGCGGTGAGCGTGAGGGCGCCGATGGAGGTGACGCCGTCTCTCGTGACGGCCTGACCGCCACGCACCGCGCGCGAGTAGCCGCTCTTGAGCGCGACGACTTCGTAGCCGGTGGCGACGGGAACGCCCGAGATGCGGAACGCGCCCTTCCACGGCTCGACGGTGTCGGGCACCACGCTGGTCGAGAAGTTCGTGCCCGAGAGCGAGACGCTGATGGAGAGCGCGGGCTGGCGGTCGGCGAGCTCCACCGTGCCCACGAGGTCGCCGCGATCGAGGCGCAGCAGCACCGGCGGCACGGTGGCGGTCTGACCCGGCGTGAGGGTGACGGTGTGCTGCGCGGCTTCGTCGTGGTGGCCCGCGAGCGAGAGGCGCACGGTCTTGGTGCCCGCCGAGAGCCCACCGAGAGAGAACTGCCCGTTGGGGCCGGTCGTCGTCGTCATGCCGCCGGGCTCGATGGTGACGAGGGCTCCGGCTGCGGGCACGGGGTCGAAGCCGCCGTCGAGGCCGGAGCGTTCACGCGTGACGAGGCCCGCGACGGTGGCCGGGTTCACGTCGAGCACGAGCGGGTTCTGGAGCGTCGTCGTCTGCCCTTCACCGAACGAGAGCTCGGCGCTCATCGAGGTGACGTAGAGCGTGTGCGTGACGCGCAGGCGGTAGGCGCCGGGAGGAACCTTCGTCACGAACTCGCCGCTGCTGCCGATGGTGGCGAGCTGCACGAGCGTGTTCGCCGGCTGGAGCAGGAAGCCGACCTGCGCGCCCGTCGGGTCGGCGCTGTCGGCGGTGGTGACGCGGCCCGACACGGTGGCTTCGGCGACGGTGCCCGCGAGCCAGACGAGCGCGTGCGTGCCCGAGTCGAACGTCTCTCCGCCCGTCACCTTGAGGCCGACCTGCACGTCGGGCGCGAAGCCGGCGACCTTGATGTCGAGCGCGTACACACCGGGCGCGAGGTCGGCGAAGGTGAACGCGCCGTCGGAGCCCGTGGGCTGTGTTCGCACGCTGCCGGCCGCGTCGATGAGCTTCACCTCGAGCCCTGCGGCGCTGACCATCGGGCGGGCTGCGCTCGTGTCGACGACGCCCTTCAGTGAGCCGCGCGCCGTGGCGGTTGGCAGGTCGAGCTGAAGACAGCCGGCACACAGCAACAGCGCCCCGAACCACGTCCCCCGAAGGTTCATCTCCCCAGCGTTTCATCAGCTGGTGCCCCTTCACAAGCGAACGCGTGCACGCAAAGGCCGGGTGCGCTCGACCGTCAGGTGGGCATGACGCCCGAGAACGCCTGGAAGCAGGTCTTCGCCACCCCCACCGACCGCGCGGCGCGCAAGGTGCTGGCAGACGCGCTGCTCGAGGCCGGTGACGCCTTCGGCGAGTACATGAGCCTGTGTCTGCGGGTGAGCGAGGGAAACAACTCGAAGGCCGTGGCGGAGCGGCGTGAGGCGCTCCGGGCAGTGCGAGATGCCCGACTCGAACCTGTGGTGCGCTTCTTCACCCAGTGCATCGACGACGAGAGCGGGCTGCCCTGCGACGTCACCAGCACCATCGAACAGGTGCTCGAAGGTGGCGAGCGGCTGCTCGCGCTGGGCCCTGCCGTTCGACTGGGGCTTGCGGCAGACCACGTCACGAAGGCCCAGGCCAGTGCGTTGACGGCGTTCGACCTCGGGCGGTTCGCCGCGGTGCGCGTGGGCTCGGCGTACGACCACCGCGCCACCGAGGCTCAACGGGGCGCCGTCGTCGAGCGGCTCGCTCCCGCGCTCGGCACCGTGCGACGGCTCACGCTGAATCAGCCCACCACCGTGGGCGCGCTCGCCGCCCTGGCCCGGTATCGCCGGGCTCCCCTGGTCGAGCTGTGGGTTCCCCGGCCCGACACCGAGCCGTTGCAGCGCGAGCTCGTCGAGCTGCTGGCGCGCGAGCCGGCCTTTCAATCGCTGGAGTCCCTCTCCATCTCGGGTGGCATGGCCAAACGCGTGGTGGCTGGGTTGCGGGGGCTGCCGAAGCTCAAGACGCTGTGGGTTGGCGAGTCCATCGCGCTCGGCTCGGCGTCGAAGCTCATCGACGCGGCGAAGACGGGCAAGTTGCCAGCGTTGCGCAAGGCCCTCGCCGAAGGTGCTCCCATCAACGGCACCGATGAGACAGGGTGGACGGCGCTGCACTGGGCCTGCTCCAACGCACGCCGCGAGGCCGCGCTCGCGCTCATCAAGGCCGGAGCCGACGTGAGCGGTGCCGGTGACCGTGGCCCCATCAACTTCGCGCTCGAAGCGCGCTTCAACATCACCCAGCGCGAGGTGGACGACCGGGTCGCGATCGTTCGTGCCTTGATGAAGGCCGGCAGCCCGCTGACGATACTCGGCCACGACGGTACGACGGTGCTGGCGAAAGCGTGCGAGCTGGGCCGCGGCAAAGCGACCGACCTCGTGAAGGACCTGCTTGCAGCGAAGCCAGACCTCACCGCCGTCATCCGCAACGGTCGCACCCTGCTGCACTGGAGCGCAGAGTACGGACATCTGGAGGTCGTTCGGGCGGCGCTGAAGGCAGGCATCGGCCTCGACGAGCAGGACGCCGATGGCCTCACCGCCCTTCACCTGGCGGCTGCCGAGGGCCAGCGTGCCGCCGCGTTCTTGTTGCTCGACGAGGGCGCCAGCCGAACCGTCACTTCGCGGCGGGGCCAGACGCCGTTCGACGTGAGCCGGCGGACCGACAAGGTGTTGCTCAAGCGGCTGAAGCCGTGAGCGCAGGAAGGTGGGCCGAAGTGGGCCGCTCGCGGCTCCCCTCGGCATGCGTGCTCTCATTGGCCTGCTCGTGGTGTTGGTGGCGTTCCCCGTCTTCGCGGAGCCCACCACGCTGAACGACGAGCTGGTTCGACGCCGGCGCGAGCTCGATCGCCTCGAACAGACCTGGGCCGACTTCACGACCGAGGGGTCGATGCTGGCCGACGTGGCCCCAGCCGTGCTCGCTGTCGCCGAGGCCTGCGGGGTTCGCACGAAGCTGCTGGTGCAGCTCGACGCCAGAGGCCTTCACCGGCGGTCCTATCGGCAGGTCTACGCGGCCCGGCTCGAGGCCACGATGCCCGGGCTGCGCTGTGTGTTGCACGAGCTGAGCGAGCTTCGGGCGCCCACGAACGTTCGTGACCTGCATCTTCGCGCTCGCGGGTCGGCTCCGCTCGACGTGTCGTTCTCGCTCATCGTCTACGAGAACGCAGCGCTGATGGTCGACGCGGTGGTGCAGCCGCGCCGACCCGGGCGTTGATCAGACCTTCGTGACCTTCACCGTCACGGCATGCCCATCGAGATCGGCCGTCTCTCCGTCACCGGTCGCTGGCACGTCGAGCTTCACCGCGAGCACCTCTTCTTTGATGCGCGCTTCATGCTCGGCGAAGCAGGTCTTGAGCTCGGCGTCTGACGTCGCGAGGGTGAGCGTGATGCGGTCGGCGACCTCGAGGCCCAGGTCCTTGCGCATCTTCTGAACGCGCGAGACGAGCTCACGCATCAGGCCTTCGCGGCGGAGCACCTCGGTCACCTTCGTGTCGAGCGCGACCGTGAGATCGCCAGACGACTCGACGACGACCTCGCCCTTCGCGGTGCGCGCGACGAGCACGTCGTCTTTCAGAATCGCCTCGCCCTGCACGGTGACGGAGCCTCCCGATTCGAGCACGGCCCACTGCTCACGCGTGAACGCGGCGATCTCGGCGCTGGCGTCTTTGAGCTTCTTGCCCAGCTTCTTCCCGAGCGTCTTCAGGTTCGGCTTGAAGGTGAGCGTCGCGAGCGCGGCGTCATCGGCGAGCGCGACCACCTGCTTCACGTTGAGCTCGTCTTCGAGCAGCTCGGCGTGGGCGGTGAGCGCCTTGCGCACGGCCTCGTTGGTCGACACCACGGTGAGCGTCGCGAGCGGCTGGCGGTTCTTGAGCTTGTGCTTCTCACGCAGCGCGCGGCCGAGGCCGACCGTCTGCCGCACCGACGCCATCGCCTGCTCGACGTGCAGGTCGATGCGCTTCTCGTCGGGCTGCGGGTACGCGCACAGGTGCACGCTGTCTTCTCCCGGGGCCGCCATGCCGGTCTCGACGACCAGGTTCTGATGCAACCGCTCGGCGAAGAACGGCAACACCGGCGCGATGACCTTCGAGAACGTCGTCAGCACCTCGTACAGTGTCGCGTACGCCGAGGCCTTGTCGCTCGAGTCGTCGCTCTTCCAGAAGCGGCGGCGCGACCGGCGGATGTACCAGTTCGTCAGATCGTCGATGAACCCGAGCATCGGGGGCACGACCTTGTCGAGGTAGTAGCCCTCCATCTGCGTGTTGATGTCGCGCACCAGCGACTGCAGCACCGAGAGGATCCACCGGTCGAGCTCGGGCCGCTTCTCGAGGGGCAGCGCCTTCGCCAGGTCGGTCTTCGGGTTCCAGCCGTCGACGTTCGCGTAGGTGGTGAAGAAGCTCCACGCGTTCTGGAGCGGCAGCAACACCGTGCGGACGACTTCCTTCACGCCAGCTTCCGAGAAGCGCAGCGGCTCGGCGCGAACGAGCGGCGAGTTGATCAGATACGCGCGCAGCGCATCGGCGCCGTGCTGCTCGATGACCTTGTTCGGGTCGGGGTAGTTCTGCTTGCTCTTCGACATCTTCGAGCCGTCTTCGGCGAGCACGAGCCCGTTCACGATGACGTTCTTGAAGGGCGCCTTGTCGAACAGCGCCGTCGAGAGGACGAGCAGCGTGTAGAACCAGCCACGCGTCTGATCGAGGCCCTCGGCGATGAACTGCGCGGGGAAACCCTGCTCGAACGCGGCTCTGTTCTCGAACGGGTAGTGCACCTGCGCGTACGGCATCGAGCCCGACTCGAACCAGCAGTCGAACACGTCGCCGATGCGCTTCATCACCTTGCCATTCCTGGTGAACGTCAGGTGGTCGATCTTGTGCGGATGGAGATCGGTCACCCTCGTGCCGGTGAGCTGCTCGAGCTCGGCCACCGACGACACGCACTGCATCTCGGAGCCGTCTTCGCTCACCCACAACGGAATCGGCGTGCCCCAGAAGCGCGAGCGCGAGATGGACCAGTCGCGCGCCTCTTTGAGCCAGTTCTCGAAGCGCGCCTCACCGACGAAGCCCGGCACCCAGTGAATGGAGCGGTTCGCGGCCATCATGCGCTCGCGCAGCGGCTCGACCTTCACGTACCAGCTGGGCGTCGTCTTGTAGATGAGCGGCGTGCCCGACCGGTAGCAGTACGGGTACTGGTGGCGAATCTGCGTGTGCTTGAAGGTGGAGCCCTGCGCCTTGAGGTCCGCCATGATCTGCTTGTCGGCCTCCTTCACGTTCTTGCCGGCGTACGGCGGCACTTCCTTCGTGAAGTTGCCCTCGGGGTCGACAGGGTCGACGACGTCGATGCCGTTCTTCTGGCACGCGTTGAAGTCTTCTTCGCCGAACGCGGGCGCCATGTGCACGAGACCGGTACCGTCGGTCGTCGTCACGTGCCCGGAGTGGATGACGCGGAACGCGCCCTTCGCCTTTCGGTCGGCGAAGAAGGGGAACAGCGGCGCGTAGGTCTTGCCGACGAGCTCGGAGCCCTTGAGCGTCGAGACGACGGTGGCCTTCTCTCCGAGCGTCTGCGTGAGCAGGTCCTTCGCGAGCACGTAGCGCTGGCCGTCTTCGTGATCGACCACCACGTAGTCGATGTCATTCGACACGGCGACGGCGAGGTTCGACGGCAACGTCCACGGCGTCGTCGTCCAGATGAGCAGCGACGTCTTCTTTCCCCCGATGGCCTCGTCGAGCACGAGGCGCACCGTGAGCGCGGGGTCGTCGACGTCGCGGTAGTCGAGGCCGGCTTCGAAGTTCGAGAGCGGCGTCGAGAGGCGCCACGAGTACGGCATGACGCGGCGGCCTTGATAGACGAGCCCCTTCTTCCAGAGCTCGGCGAAGACCCACCACACGCTCTCCATGAACGAGAGGTCCATGGTCTTGTAGTCGTTGTCGAAGTCGACCCAACGGCCGACGCGGGTGACGGTGCGGCGCCACTCCTCGACGTAGGTGAGCACGCTGCCGCGGCAGGCCTCGTTGAACTTCGCGACGCCGAACTCGCGAATGCTGTGCGGGCCGTTCAGGTTCAGGTTCTTCTCGACCTGCATCTCGATGGGCAGGCCGTGCGTGTCCCAACCGAAGCGGCGCTCGACGCGGAAGCCGCGCATCGTCCAGTAGCGCGGCACGATGTCTTTCAGCGTCGAGGCGACGAGGTGGCCGTAGTGCGGCAGGCCGGTCGCGAACGGAGGGCCGTCGTAGAAGATGAAGTTCTGTGCGTCTTTGCGCTGGTCGACCGAGCGCTGGAAGGTGTTCTGTTTCTTCCACAGCTCGATGACGCCGTGCTCCTGCGCTCCGAACTCGACTTCCGACGAGACTTCCTTGAACGAACCCAAAGTGATGCCTCCTGAGAGGTGACGTGTTCGCCTCGACGGACGAATGAGTCAACAGCCACCAGACAAGGCAGACTGAGGGCTCGGGGAGGCCACGTGGACGACTGGATGCAGTGCCAGACGTGCGGGCTGAAGTACCGAGCGCGTCCCGAGGGGTGTCCGAGGTGCGCGAAGACCGCGGCCCAGCAGCCCGAGCCGACGCTTGCCGAGCAGATTCCGCCGGCACCGGTGTACGAGCCGCCGCGCTACGAGCCTCCAGGCGGAGGTCTCATCACCGCGTACTCGAGCGGAGAAGCGGCTCCGCCTCCGTTCAGGCTGCCCTGGTACCTGCTCGGCGGCACCGCGGTGCTGCTGTTGTTGGGAGCGCTCATTGCTCCGATTCGTGGCGGTGTCGGGCTGGTGCTGGTCGGTGCTGGCGGGTTGTTGAGCGCGGCGGCGGGGTTGTGGACGCTCGTCGTCGCGTGGGGCCTGGGCCTCGGCTGGTTCGTCGGCGCCGCGGTGTTTCCCATCGTCGGGCTCGTCGCGTTGTTTCGTGCCGACAACCTGCGGCCCTTGGCCCTGAACCTGACGGCGCTGTTCATGCTCGGCGCGGGAGCGGCGCTGGCGACGCAGGCTCCGCAGATGGCGCGGCGGCAGCAGGCGGTGACCGAGGCGCGGGCCGAAGTGGCGAGAGACCAGACGCGCGAGGAGTACATCGCCGACTGCAGAGGCCGCGGTCGTGATGCGTTTCTCTGCGGCTGCATCGCGGCGGTGCTCTACGACGAGCTGGGCCCCGAGGTGCGGGAGCGCTTCAATCAGGGCAAGGAGACCGCCGAGGACAAGCGGTTGCTCGACACCTCGGTGAAGCGAAACTGCCGCTGAGTCACGCCAGCGACTTGGTGGCGATCTCGTAGACGTCTTTGCTGCAGCCCTCGCGATCGAGAATGCGCTGCAGCTGCTGCTTCATGAGCGTCTGGCGAGCGGCGTCCTGCCGTCTCCAGCGCGTCAGCGGCGTCATCATGCGCGCGGCGATCTGCGGGTTGAACGCGTCGATGGTGCGCACGAGGTCGCCGAGGAACGTGTAGCCACGGCCGCTCGCTTCGTGGAACCGCAGCGGGTTGCTCATGGCGAACGCGGCGATGATGGAGCGCGCGCGGTTCGGGTTCTCGAGCGTGAACGCCTCGTGCTTCGTGAGCGCCACCACGTCGTCGAGCGTCGTCGGCCGCGTGCTCATCGCCTGGAGCGCGAACCACTTGTCGACCATGAGCGCCTCGCCCTTCCACTTTGCGTAGAAGTTCGCGAACGCTGCGTCACGCGCCGCGCCGGTCGTGTTCGAGAGCAACGCGAGCGCCGACTGCGTGTCGGTCATCGAGCCAGCGCGTTGGTGATGCGCGAGCACGTGCCTCTCTCCATCGGGCAGCCGCGAACGCCACGCGACCATCACGTTGCGCAGGCTGCGACGGCCGACGTCATCGGGCGCGAAGCGATACGCGGCGCCATCGAGCGTCTTCGAGAGGTGCGCGTCGACTTCACCGATGAGCCCACTGAGCGCCGTCGCCAGCGCAGTCACGAGGTGCTCCCGCGCCTGGTACGCGCTCGAGTAGTCAGCCCACGGAAGACGATCGCCAATCACGTCGAGCCCGGGAACGCTGAGGGCCAGGGCGAGCAACGCAGGATCTCCACCGGTCAGCGCGGTCGACAGCGCCGTCTTCACGGCATCGACCAACTGCGCCGACGGAGCGGCGGGCGCCTTGCCTGACTGAATCGTCGCCACGTTCGCGAGCAGGTGGCGCAGGAACAGCTCCTGCCCGGCCTCGACGCGATTGAACGCATCGTCATCGTGCGCGAGGCGGAAGAGCAGGGCGCGCTCGTCGTCATCGGTCTCGAGGTGAATCGGCGCCGAGAAGCCGCGCAGCAGCGACGGCACCGGAGCCTCCTTCAACCCCGAGAACACGAACTGCTGCTCGTTCTTCGTCAGCTCGAGCACGGTCTCGGTGCCGCGCGCGACGCCATCGACCACGAGCGGCACGCGCTTGCCGTCTTTGCCCAGCAGCGCCGTGACGACGGGAATCAGCATCGGCTCCTTCGTCGGCTGGCCCGGCGTCGGCGGAACGGTCTGCGTCAACGTGAGCGTCCACGTGCCCTTCGCCGCGTCCCACGTACCCTTCGACGTCACCTTCGGCGTGCCGGCCTGCGAGTACCACCGCGAGAACTGCGTGAAGTCGCGCCCGCTGACCTCGGCCATGCACTTCAAGAAATCGTCCGTCGTGACGGCCTGGCCGTCGTGACGGCTGAAGTAGAGGTCGGTGCCTTTGCGGAAGAGCTGCTCGCCGAGCAGCGTGAGGTACATGCGCACGACCTCGGCGCCCTTCTCGTAGATGGTGACCGTGTAGAAGTTCGAGATCTCGACGTAGCTGTCGGGACGAACGGGGTGCGCGGTCGGCCCGAGGTCTTCGGGGACCTGCAGGCTGCGCAGACGCTGCACCTCTTCGATGCGCTTCACCGCGCGCGAGCCGACGTCAGACGAGAACTCCTGGTCGCGGAAGACCGTGAAGCCTTCTTTGAGCGAGAGCTGGAACCAGTCGCGGCAGGTGACGCGGTTGCCCGACCAGTTGTGGAAGTACTCGTGGCCGACGACGCCCTCGATGTTCGCGAAGTCGACGTCGGTCGCCGTGTCGGGCCGCGCGAGCACGAACTTGGTGTTGAAGACGTTGAGGCCCTTGTTCTCCATCGCT
The DNA here is from genome assembly GCA_016879935.1 of Archangiaceae bacterium. Lineage (GTDB taxonomy): Bacteria > Myxococcota > Myxococcia > Myxococcales > Myxococcaceae > Xiheimicrobium. The sequence continues at coordinate 17,753 of JAACJQ010000235.1, forward strand.
CCCATGTTGAAGTCCGAGACGGCGACGAGGTTGAACACGTCGAGGTCGTACTCACGTCCGAAGCGCGTCTCGTCCCACCGCATCGATTTCTTGAGGCTGTCCATGCAGTGCGCGGTCTGGTCGAGATCGTGCGCGCGCACCCAGACGTTCAACGCGACCTGCTTGCCCGTCATCGTGGTGAACGAGTCGGAGCGCGCCGTCAGGTTCCCCGCGACGACCGCGAAGAGGTAGCAGGGCTTCTTGTGCGGGTCGTGCCACACGGCCACGCGACGGAGGTTTCCGGCCACGGTCTCTTCGCGCTCGCTCACCTTGTTGCCGTTGCTGAGCAGCACGGGGAACTTCGCGGGGTCGGCGCGCAGCGTGACGGTGAAGATGCTCATCACGTCGGGGCGGTCGGCGTACCAGGTGATCTTGCGGAAGCCCTCGGCCTCGCACTGGGTGAAGAGCCCGCTGCCCGAGGCGTAGAGGCCCTCGAGGCTCTTGTTCTTCGACGGCGTCAGCTTGCGGCGCGTGGTGAGCGTGAACTTCTGCGGCGGCGACTTGAGCGTGAGCGAGCTCTCGCCGAGCGAGTACGCCGACTCGGGAGCGGCTTTGCCGTCGATGGCGATGGAGAGCAGCTGGCCCGAGCCTTCGGCGTCACGGTCTCCGTCGAGAATGATGTCGCCCGAGGCGCCCGGCTTTCGCGCGATGACGAGCTCGGCTTCGACTTCGGTGTGGTCGACGTCGAGGTCGAAGGTGAGGGCGACGCGCTCGATGCTGAACGCGGGCGGGGTGTACTCGGAGAGTCGGATCGTCTTCGGGGTGGCGTCTCGCAGCATGGGGCGTGGTCTACCAGCTTCCCCGTGGCCTTCCGCCGCCGTTGTGGCTGACTGGCCGGGTGCGTCGGTGGCTCCTGCTTCTCGTGCTTGCCAGTTGTTCCCGCTCGGCCGCGCCGTGCGAGCCCTGGAAGTCGTGGCAGTTGCTGGCGCTGTCCGATGCGCCTGGCGAGCGGGTCGAGAAGTGCACGGCGACGACGCTCGAGTGGCGGGTGATGCCGGGCGGAGCGCGCGATGCCTGGCTGCGGAATCTCGAGACGATGACCGTCGAAGGCGGCTGGCGGTTGTGGCGCCGCAGCGTGCTCGTGCGCAGCGGTGCTCCAGGTGTTCGTGTCGAGGTGAGGGTCGACGGCGCTGATCTGCTGATCACCCTGACGCCTGATCAGTCCATCGACGTCGCGAAGCTGCTGAAGGAGCTGAACGGTGAGTGACGTTCACCACGTGATGAAAGCGGTGGCGGAGGAACTCGGAGTCGAGGTGCCGGTCGCTCCGAAACCGACGCTGGTGAACGCCACGTTCGTCGAGCTCGTGGTGTTCATCGCAGACCTCGTGCGAGACCGCGTGCCGAAGAGTGAACGCGCGCGCTGGAGTCGCCTGGTCGAGCTGGCGACGCCGATTCGCGAGGTCGGTCAGTTCACGAAGCCGCAGCTGAAGGAATTGAAGGAGCTGTGGAAGGACGCGTTCGTTGGCAACGAGTGGGGCGTGCTGCTGCCAGGGACGTCTCCGACCATCGGCATTGCCCTGCAGGCCGCGGTCGAGGCGATTCACTGCCACAATCACGATTCGTGTGGTGTCGCGAGCCGGCGCGCGGCGGTGCTGGCGGCGACGTTGCTCGGTCCGTCGATCATTCCGGTGCTGGGTGCGGAACTGGCGCGGCTCGACGCAGTGACGGCATTGCGAACTCGCAAGCTCACGCCGCCGCAGCGAATCGTCGAGACGTTGTGGCGTGGAGCGACGGGCGTGGCTCCGACACATTGGATCGTTCGGCTCGAGGACGAGACCTTCGGGTTGCTCGCGAAGACGCGCGGCCGATGGACGTGGAGCCCGGGTTCTCGCGACGACGTGATCGCCACCGTGCCTGATGCGTTGATGCCCGCCGCAGTCGAAGCAGTACTTGGAAAGAAGACGAGCGCCACCCTCGCGGCGCCGCGCGTGATCATTCCTCCCGTCGTGCTGAAGGAGTTGGCCGTCACTGAAGATCTCGTGCTCGCGCGCGCTGACACCGAGAAGCTCGCGTGGCGCATCTCCGATGGCTCACCGGTTTCGTGGCCGGCGAAGACGAAATTCCCCGCAGCGCCGAAGCCTGAAGTGCACGACCCGAAGGCAAAGTCCGTCGTCGTCGACGGGCGCACGTTGAAGCTCGATCGCCCAGGCGTGACACACGTCGTGAAGACGGCCGATGGCGTGACGGTCGGCTACCACGAGGGGAAACGCGCCGCGTTCTTCGACGGCAACGGCACCCAGTCCCTGGCCGAAAGGCACCGTCGCGCTCGTCGACAAGAACTCCGTCGTGACGGCCGTCACGCGCCTCGGCACCTTCTACGTGAACCCCCAATTGAGATGGATCGTGGCAGAGGGGCCCGGCGGCGTGGCCTTCTTCGTTCACAACGCGCCGACCGGCATGAAGCTGGCGGTGTTCTCGTCGTGACAGGAGTGATGTTCATGCGCTGCTTGCTGCTGATGGTGTTGATGCTCGGGTGTCAAAAGCCTGCGCCCGCTCCGACTCCAACGCCTTCTGCTGCTGACGCGCTCGACGCGATCGACCCCCGCAAGCCGGTGCCGCTGCTGCCGATGATGGCGAACCATCAAAAGCAGAACATGCGTGAGCACCTTGCTGCGGTGCAGGAGATCGTCTCGGCGCTCGGCTCCGACGACTTCGCGCGCATCGAAGCGGCCGCGACGCGCATCGGTTCGTCACCGCAGATGGGTCAGATGTGCAACCACATGGGCAAGGGTGCTCCCGGGTTCACCGAGCAGGCGCTGAGCTTTCACGCGACCGCCGACGGCATCGCCGCTGCTGCGAAAGAGAAAGACAAGGCGAAGGTGCTGGCCGCGCTCGATGCGACGCTGAAGACCTGCACCGCGTGTCACGAGACGTGGAAGCAGACGATCGTCACCGACGCCGAGTGGCAGCTGGCGACGGCCGCTCACTGACGAAGCGTGTTCGGTGACAACCCTGCACGCGTGAGCGCCTGAATCAACGTGCGCTCGTTGCGATAACCCAGCGCGCTCGCGACCTCGGCGACAGTCACTCTCGGCGCGGTGAGCAACGACACGGCGAAGGTGAGGCGAATCGTGTTCAACGTCGTGCGGAACGAGCCGCCCAGCAGGCCGACCCATGCGCGTGCCTTCGTCAGGTCTCTGCGCCACTGCCGCTCGGAGCGATCGCTCGTGTAGTCGACCCACATCGGCGCGCTCGACAGGTTCGTCAGCGCGACGTTCAGCATCTTCGCCGCGCGCACCGCCTCCTCGGGAGGCTTCATCGGCGAGACGAGGGGAACTCCGAAGCCTTCGCTCCGGAGTGCCTCCAGCAACGCTGCGAGCGTCGACTGGTCTTTCGTGCGGTCTTCTTCATTCGAGACCGCGTCGACGAACGCACGGGCCGCCGCGAGCGTGGGAGCCGAGAGCGTCTGCTTCGTCCACCCCTCGGCCATCGGCTCGTCCCACTCGATGGTGAGCAGCAGCATGCCGTCTTCCCACCGGTCGATTTGCTCTGCGAGCGGCCCGCAGCTCGCCTCACCAGCCACGAGCGTGTGCTCTCCCTGCCGCCGGTCGACCCACCGGCCCTCGAGCACCAGCGTCAGGTCGTTGCGGAAGGTCGCGGTCTTCGCGCGCGGGCGATCGACGGCCTCGTAGTGCATGCCTCGCAGCCGCATCACGTACGCACGAAAGCCCGGCTGCCTCAGCGCGAAGAACTGCCGCAGGGCGCCGAGGCGGGGCAGGGCGATGGAACGAGTCAGACGAATCATGGCAGGCGTGGAGGTCTCGAGTGCAGCGGCAACCGGCGGAACGGACCCAGCGACAAACCAGACATCATCGCCACCATCTCACTGCGAACGATGGGCAGCTTGCACGCGAGCCCGAACAACGAATCGCGCACCAGCCCGAGCGGCGTGAGGTCTGACTGGAAGAACGGCGTGAGCCAGCGCGTGACGAACTGGTACCAGCCCAGGTGCGCGCGGCGCGTGCGCGAGTAGCGAAACAACGCGTCGTCGAGTCCATCGGTGCTGCTCAGACACTCCGCGAGCGTGGCGGCGTCGACGAGCGCGAGGTTGGCGCCCTGGCCCAGCTGTGGACTCATCGCGTGCGCGCTGTCTCCCAGGTACACGACGCGGCCCACGTTCCACGGCCACATCACGACGTCGTGGTACTCCGAGAACAGCAGGTCGTCGTGCGTGTGCAGCTGCGCGAGCACCGGCTCCGTCGCGGGCATGTCTCGGAGCAGCTGCGCCTTCCACGCCTCGAAGTCACTCGCCTTGAACGCGTCGAGCCGGTCAGCGCGCAGACTGAAGAAGAGACTCACGAGCGGTGTGGAGCCGTCTGGCCCGAGCCCCGTCGGCAGCAGGCCCGACAACATGCGCGTGCCCTTCACCACCTGAAACAGCCGCCCCGTGAAGCGATGCTCGACGTCGGGCACCACCGCCCACAACGCGCCCCAGGGGTAGCGGCGAACGATCTTCTCGTGCGCCGTGTCGTCTCGCAGACTCGAGCGCGCGCCGTTGCAGACGATGACGAGGTCGTGCGGGCCGAACCTTCGCTTCGTCTCACGCTCGACCAGAAAGTGCCCACGCTCGTCGCGCGCGAGGTCTTCGATGTCGTGGCCGAGCTTGAGCGTGACGCCAGGCTCCGTCTGCACGGCGCGGAACAACGACTGGAACAACACGCCGCGATGCAGACCGACGCCGTACAAGTCTTGCGCGAGGTCGGCGTAGGCGAGGTCGAGCACGCGCCGGCCCGAGGGCGTCTCGGCCACGAGGTGACGCAGCGGCTCTCCGCGCGCGACGACTTCGTTCACGAGCCCGAGCGCCGAGAGCACGGCCATGCCGGTCGGCTGCAGCATGATGCCGGCGCCGACGGGCCGCGGATCCATGACCTTCTCGTAGACGGTGACGCGATGGCCCTGCCTCGCGAGAAAGAGCGCGCTCGCGCTCCCAGCGGTACCGGTTCCAACGATAGCGATGTCGAGTGGCTGCACGGGGGAGCACTGCCTTACTTCACTTCGCGTCGATGGCCTCGAACGCGTCGCTCGCTTCCTGCACGGCCTTGCGAATCTTCTCGTCAGGGCCCGTTCGCCGCGCTGGCTTCATGCCGTTGAACGACACCGGCACCTCCTGCCGCAACGTTCCGTCGATGGTGTGGAACGCCGAGAAGTGCAGGTGCGGCTTCGACGTGTAGCCCGTGTTGCCCGACTCGCCGAGCTGCTGGCCCGCCGTCACCTTGTCTCCGAGCTTCACCATCACGCCGCCCTGCTTGAGGTGGTTGTACTCGGAGAAGAGCCCGTCATCGTGGCGGAGCACGACGTAGTTGTTCTCGTTCTTCAGCGCCTCGTCGACCGCGCCCACCGAACAATCACTGCGCACGCCGACGACGACCCCATCACGCGCGGCGAGCACTGGCGTGCCCTCGGGCATCTCCCAGTCGAACGCCTCTTCGTCCTGCGACCCTTCGAAGTGACTGAACGTGCCGCGCGGGCCCTGAATCAACTTGAACGTGCCCGCGAACGGCCGCTTCCAGGTCACCGTCGGCGGCAGCACGACGAGCCGGCGCCCGAGCTTCCAGCGGTACTTCCAGTCCTTCAGCTTCCACGCCGCGTCGCGATCGAGCTGCTTCCACTTCGCCGCGAGAAAGTGCGTTCGCCCCGCGGAGTCGATGATGGGCGGCAGCTCGTTCACCACGTTCGTCTCGTCGGCCGTGATGCTCATCGTGACTTCGGTGCACGTCGACAGGTCGGCCCACAGCTCGACGCCGTCGGCCAGGGTCTTCTGCGTCACCTTCACGCACGGGTCTCCGGCCCACGCGCTCGCGCTGATCAGCACGAACACGAGCCCACCTCGGAGCACCTTCACGCAGGGTCTCGCTGCGAAATCACTGCGGAGTGACCCGGGTCGATCGACGTCGAATGTCGCGCTCTGCATACCCACCCCACCTCGAAGACCGGAGAATCACTCAAAGCCCGGCTGGTGTCGTTCGTGCACCTTGGGTCTTTGTAAGCCCATGTAATTACTTCAAACCCGGCTTGCGTTCGGCGTTCAGCATCGTCACAGTTCTGCAGCCCCGCCGTACCTCCCTCGGAGCCTCCCGTGAAAGTTGCCTTCGCCTCGCGCGCGTTGAGTTGCTGCCTCGTGCTCGCTGCCGCCGTCACGAACGCCGAGACCTATTACGGCCGCAACCCCGACAACAACGGCCAGGTGACGCTGGTGGGAATCGCCGCGTCGACGACGTTCGAAGTTCGCGCGCTGCCCGCCAACACCATCGTGCAGCAGGGCACCATCTCGCGGCTCGCGCGCATCGTCGTGTCACTCAACGCGACGCGCGAGTTCAAGCTCGTCACCTCGCGGCCGGTGCTCGCGGTGCTCGGCTACGACTGCTGCAACTACTCGGGCAGCTTCTTCTACCCGCAGGAAGACGGACGAAAGTACTGGGGCACGCGCTTCGTGTTCACGCCGATGGCGAACGGCGCCAACCAGCAGTTCGTCTACGCGCGAGACCCGGCCGTCGTGCGCGTGCTCGATGCGTCGGGCAATCAGGTCGCGGTGAGCCCGACGTTGGCGACCGGGCAGCGCTGGCAGATTCCCGCCGTCGTTCCGAACCAGACGTACGCGGTGGAGTCGTCTGCACCCGCGGCCACCACCTCGGCAGCGCTCATCGCGATTCAGGCGAACTCGGGCAACGGCAACACGCAGATTCCGCCAGTCGCGCGTGACGCCGATGGGCTGCGCAACGACTGCAACAACGATCGCGGCGTCGAGTTCTACTTCTCGACCTACGAATGGCGTCGCGGCTCGCTCGCCGTGTTCAACGCGAGCTCGAGCGCCATCACCTTCAGCCTGCAGACCGTCACCGGCGGCGCGCTCGCGAACACGGCCGGCTACCAGAACATCACCGTCGCCGCGAACTCGGCCTTCTTGAACACCGCCGCGAACGGCTTCGCGGCGCTCGGCACCGCCCAGTACCGCCTGGTCGCGTCGGGCCCCGTCACCATCTGGTCCGGCGACCAGGAAGGTGGAGACGGCATCGCCGACATGGGCGACGACCTCACGTCGAACTTCGGCGACCAGGGCCGCGCCTTCCTTCTCTCGTCGCAGACGCAGGGCGCGACGGTGTTCGCGCTCGAGGCCAACACGCAGGTGACGTACTCGAGCGGCGGAGCGCCGACGACGGTGACGCTCGGCGCCGATGGCTTCCTCAACCTGCCGGCGAACCAGCTCTACACCATCACCTCGACACGGCCCGTCTCGGTGCAGACGGTCGGCGCCAACGGGCTCAACGACTGGGCCGTGCAGCTGCGCCCCGCCGAAGCGCTCGACACCGACGGCAACGGCATCGAAGACCGCAACGAAGGCACCAGCTGCACCAGCATCGCGCCCGACACCGACGGCGACGGGCTCTACGACTTCCAGGACACGGACGACGACAACGACTGTCTGCTCGACTCGGCCGAGCCGCCCGGTGGCCGCACGGTGCCGAACATTCCCAACACCTCGGCGAGCGCGAACTGCACATCGGGCACGCTGCGCGTCTGCGACCGCACCTCGGGGCAGCAGGCCGTCTGCCGTGAGTGTGTCGCGACGAGTGACTGCTCCGGTGGCCGCGTCTGCAACCCGACGACGTTCACCTGCGTGAACCCGCCCACCACCGTCATCACCTCGCGCCCGCCGAACCCGAGCAGCACCGCGACCGGCACCTTCGTCTTCCAGTCGCCGAGCAACCCCGGCGCGACGTTCGAGTGCAGCCTCGATGGCTCCGCGTTCACCGCGTGCGCGACGCCGTTCACCACCGGCGTGCTCTCGAACGGCAGCCACACCTTCCGCGTTCGCGCCATCGTGGGCGTACTCACCGACCCCGCTCCTGCCAGCTACACGTGGACCGTCGACACCGGAGCTCCCGCCGCGCCCATCGTCTCGACGCCGGCCAACGGCACGCGCACGAACGTGAACCGGCCCGTCATCAGTGGAACGGCCGAGGCCGGCAGCACCGTCACCATCTTCATCGACGGCGTGAGCGCAACCACCGTCACTGCGAGCGCGACTGGAGCGTTCACCTTCACGCCGCCTGCCCTCGCTGATGGAACGCACGTCGTCTCGGCCACCGCGCGTGATGCCGCCGGCAACGTGAGCCCGATGTCGGCCTTCAATCAGTTCGTCGTCGACACCACGCCGCCCAACTCGCCCATCATCATCACGCCCGCGAACGGTGGAACGGTCGGCAGCGCCACACCCTCCATCTCGGGAACGGCCGAGGCCGGGAGCACCGTCACCATTCGCGTCGACGGCATGACGCTGGGAACGACGACGGCCGATGCGACGGGTGCGTGGAACTTCACGGTTCCGATGGCGCTCGTGGCCGGCCCACACACGGTGACGGCGCGCGCGACCGACACGGTCGGCAACGTCGGCCCGGAGTCGGTGGTGACGAACTTCACCGTCGACCTCACGGTGCTCGACACCAGCGTCGCGTCGGGGCCGAGCGCGCTGAGCAACTCCGGCGTCGCGAACTTCGTCTTCGCGTCGAACAAGAGCGGCGCCAGCTACGAATGCGACCTCGACAACGCCGGCTTCACCGCGTGCACGAACCCCTCGACGTTCTCGGGGCTCGCTGACGGCGCCCACCTGCTGCGCGTGCGGGCCGTGCGTGGCGCCGAGGTCGACCCGACGCCTGCTACCTTCTCGTGGACGGTGGACACGATGGCGCCCGCGGCTCCGTTCGTCACCGCGCCCGCCGCTGGAGCGACCCTCGACACCTCGCGGCCCACCGTCAGCGGCACGGGCACTGCGGGAGACGTCATCACCGTCATCGTCGACGGCGTCACGCTTGGCACCGCGACGGTGAATGGCCTCGGCACGTGGAGCTTCACGCTGCCGTCGGGCCTCTCCGACGGCTCGCACCAGGTTCGAGCGACGGCCCGCGACGCCGCCGGCAACACGAGCATTCCGTCGATTCCGGTCACCTTCTCCATCGACACCACCGTGCCGCTGCCTCCGCTCGTCACCAGCCCCGTCGCGGGCACCACGCTGTCGAGCTCGAGCCCGACGTATTCGGGCACGGCCGAGCCCAACAGCACCGTGCGCGTCGAGGTCGATGGTGTCGTCGTCGGCACCGTCACTGCGAGCGCGACCGGCACGTGGTCGTTGCTGTCGCCGTCGCCGCTCTCCGAAGGAGCGCACTCCGTCAGGGCGCGCGCGACCGACGCCGTCGGCAACCAGTCGGCGGCGGGTCCTGCCGTTTCATTCACCGTCGACACCACGGCGCCCGGTGTTCCCACCATCACGTCTCCGACTGCTGGCGCTGCGTCGTCGAACAACCGGCCGCTCATTCAGGGCTCGGCCGACCCGGGCAGCATCGTGACGATTCGCATCGACGGCACCATCGTCGGCACCACCGTCGCCTCGTCGACCGGTTCGTTCTCGTTCAATCCGCCGTCCGCGCTCGCCGATGGTCCGCACCAGGTCACGGCCCAGGCAGCTGACAGCATCGGCAACTCGTCGTCGGTCTCGGCGCCGCGCTCGTTCACCGTCGACACCGTCGCGCCTGCCGCTCCCGTCGTCACCGAGCCCGCGGCGAACTCGACCGTCGGCCTCACCTCGCCCACCGTGCGCGGAACGGCCGAGGCCAACTCCATCGTCACCGTCATCGTCGACTCCGTGGCGGCCGGCACCGTCGTCGCCGACGCGAGCGGCCACTGGACGTTCACCACCGCGCCGCTCAGTCAGGGCCAGCACTCGGTCAGCGGCACTGCGCGTGATGCCGCCGGCAACGTGTCGCCCGCCGCGACGCAGGTCGTCTTCACCATCGACACCACCGTGCTCGACACCAGCATTCTCACCGGGCCGCGCACGCCGTCGCCCAACGCCACCGCGCAGTTCAGCTTCTCGTCGAACAAGACGCCGGTGACGTACGAGTGCAGCCTCGACTCCGGAGCGTTCACCACCTGTGCGAACCCGGCCACGTTCTCGACGCTCTCGAACGGCCAGCACCGCCTCGAGGTGCGCGCGCGCTTCTCAGCGACGGAGGTCGACACCACGCCGGCCGTCTTCTTGTGGACGGTGGACACCGTCGCGCCTGCTGCCCCCGTCGTCGTCACGCCGGCCAACGGCGCCACGCTCTCGTCTTCGATGGTCACCGTCACCGGCACCTCGGAGCCGAACGCCGTCGTCACCGTCATCCTCGACTCCGGCATCGCAGGCACCGCGACCGCCGACGCGACTGGCGCGTGGTCGTTGACGTTGCCCGCCACGCTCTCCGATGGCGCCCACACCGTCTCGGCGCGCGCGACCGATGCCGCGGGCAACTCCGGCGTCGTCTCGGCCGTGAACGCCTTCACCGTCGACACCGCTGCACCCGCCGCACCCATCATCGTCGTGCCTGCGTCGAACGCGCTGCTCTCGACGGCGACGCCCGCCTTCAGTGGAACGGCGGAGCCGGGCAGCACCGTCACCATCACCATCGACGGAATGCCCGCGGGCACCGTCGTCGCCGACGTACTCGGCCGCTTCTCGTTCACGCCCACGACGGCGCTGCCCGATGGCATGCACACCGTCTCGGCCACTGCGCGCGACACGGCTGGCAACACGAGCCCTTCGTCGATGCCGGTGAGCTTCACGACCGACACGACCGCGCCGGCGGCTCCCGTCATCACCGCGCCCGCGACGGGCACCGCCGCCAACGACAACACACCGACGCTCACCGGCACGGCAGAGGCGGGGAGCACCGTCACCCTTCGCGTCGATGGCACCGTCGTCGGAACCGCCACCACCGACTCGATGGGCACCTTCACCTTCACGGTGCCGACGGCGTTGATGGATGGCGCGCGGGTCTTCACCGCCACTGCGACCGACCCGGCGGGCAACGTCGGGCCGGCGTCGACGCCCGTCACGCTCACCATCGACACCATGCCTCCCGCGGCGCCCACCATCGTTTCGCCTGCTGCCGGGAGCACGATTGCCACCACGACGCCCAACCTCACCGGCCGCGCAGAGCCTGGCGCTTCGGTGCGCGTCTTCGTCGATGGCACGCTGCTCGGTACGGTGACGGCCGACTCGAACGGCGGTTGGAGCCTTCCCGTGCCGGCGGGTCAGGCGCTCAGTGAAGGCATGCATCAGGTGCGGGTCGACGCGACCGACGCCGCGATGAACCGTGGCCCCGATGCGACGAGCAGCTTCACGGTGCGTCTGTCGTCCGATGGCGGCAGTGACGGCGGCACCACGACCGATGGAGGCGTCGCCGTGATGGATGGCGGCGTCGACGGCGGCGGTGGCTCACCCGACGGTGGTGGCACCTTCCTCGACGGCGGCAACACTGGCATCGAAGACGGCGGCAGCATTCCGCTCACCCCCGAGGTCACGTTCCGTGGTGGTGGCTGTGGCTGCACCTCGGCCGACGCGAGCAGCCTGCTGGCCTTCGGTGTGTTGCTGCTCGTGCGCCGCCGGTGGAGACGCGTCAGCTGACGGGTTTACGGGTGAAGACGAGCACCGCCGGGTCGAGCTCTGGCGGCAGCACCAGCTTCGAGAGCGCTTCGTCGACGTGCCAGTCGAAGCTCGTCTGCTGCTCGTACGCGCTCCAGTCGCCAGCGGCGAAGCGGTGCTTGCTCGTGATGACGAGGTAGCGCTCGACCGACGTCGTACCGAACACGCGCTTCTCGAAGCTGTTGCCGGGCGGCGGGAAGCTGCAGACGACGGCGCGCGGCTTGTCGCGCTCGAGCACCGAGACCGCGTCGGCCTTCTTCACGTCGGCAGGGTAGGTGACGGCGTGACTCCAGCTCTGGTCGTCGCTCGCGGTGATGTTGACCCCCGCGTTCGACAAGAAGCGGCTCAACGTTCCATCACCGGCAGCGAGCTCGACGGTCTTACGGTCGCCGAGGAGCGTCTTCAGCTCGGCGATGAGCTCACGCGTGTAGAAGCAATAGATGCCGCGCTGCTGCACGAGCGGCATCAACGCGCGCTTCTTCGTGACGAGCGGCCACCAGAACTTGAACGACGAGAGCGAGGCAGGTTTGCGGGTGAGCCCGCGCTCGAAGAGCAGCCGCTGCACGATGAGGCCGCTCCAGGTGCCGAGCGAGACGCGGCCCGTCTGACCTGACGCCGCCGCGAGCAACGTCTGCTCCATCGAGAGCCGCGCCATGCGCTCCGCCGCCAGCACCGGTAGCGCCTGCACCAGCACCTGCGGGTTGTGATGGCTGCGCTTCACCCGAGCGCGCCACGGAGCCGCCTGCGCCTGCGCCTGCCGCACGAAGGCCTCCATCGACTTCGGGCCTTCCTTCGTCGCGCGCACGAGTCGTTCGCCGACCTGCTCCCAGACCTGCGGGTACTGCTTCATCAAGTCGGGCAACGCCGCCGTGTCGATGGAGGCGAGGGTGAGCGTCGTGCGGACCATGCTGCTCAACAGTGTCGAGCCGGCGCTGGCGCTTCCACTCATTGTGCTCGGCAGACTTCGCCGGGTTCAGGCGCGCAGGCCGCGAAACAGCAGCTCGAGTGACTGCGGCAGCACGGTGTCTCTCGCGTCTTCGAACGTCGCGAAGCCCTGCAGCCACGCCATCAACCCCGAGAAGTAGAGCGAGAAGATCGCGTTCGCGGCGATCATCACGTCGACGTCGGCTGTCACTTCTCCGCGCGACTGCGCTTCGATGATGAGCGCTGCCACGCGATGGAGGAACGCGAAGGTCAGCCCATTCACCTTCGCCGCGTTCTCGCCCTGCGCGCCGGGGAGCGCCTTCACGAAGCGCCGCCCGACGTCGCCGCACTCCGAGTAGAGGCCATAGAGCCCGCCGAAGACGTGGCAGAGCTGCTCGACCAGCGACGCCCGCTTCGGCACCGACGCCAGGTACTGGTCGCTCACCTCGGCGAGCCGGTCATGCATCATGAGGAAGACGAGGTCGTCTTTGTCGGTCGCGTAGAGAAACAGCGTGCCCTTCGCGATGCCGGCGCGCGCGGCGATGTCAGCCGTGGTGGTCGCGTCGACGCCTCGCTCACCGAAGAGCGCCCACGCGGCCTCGATGATCCGCGCGCGTTTGTCTTCCTTGTTCGCCGCACGTTTCCCGATCTCGGGGCTGACCGGAGTCACGGATTTCGCGGGTTTCGCTCGTTTCCTGGACGCCACGACTCACCTCGATGAGTGGCTCTTCTTACCCCTGCGTCGGCCCCTGTGCATGACCGTCCGCAAGGGATAGAAAGTGACCGTGGTCAGAAATGGAGGCAGCACATGGTGACGATGCGAGAGGCGAAGCGGGCGGCGTTCGCGAAGTTCGGCATTCCCGACGACGGGGGAGACTCGGAGGCGTGGGTCGACTTCAAGCTGGGCCCCGTGCCGATGCCGTTCCCGAACACCGACGCGCGGCGCCGCGCCGTGAAACTGCACGACCTGCACCACGTGTTGACCGGCTACCGAATGGACATCATCGGCGAGTTCGAGATCTCCGCCTGGGAGATTGCGGCAGGCTGTGGCGGCTACGCCGTGCCCTGGCTCTTGAACCTCATGGGCACGACGGGTGGCCTCGTCACCGCGCCGCTACGGACGATGCGCGCGTTCTGGCGCGGCGCCCGTGCCCGCTCGCTGTACACGACGCTCTCGTACGACGAGGTCATCGACCAGCCCGTCGACGACGTGCGCTGCGCGCTGGGCTGTGCCCCGCTCGAGGAGCGCGTCTCGCCAACGGTCAAGGCCGCGCTCCAGCTCGTCGCCGCGGTGCTCGCGGGCCTCGTGCTCGGCCTCCTCTTGCTGGCCGTCGTTCTGACTCCGGTCACTCTCGTCGCCTGGCTGTGGACGTACTCCTCGTACCGCAGGGACAAGGCGCGCCGCGCCAGCACGACCTGAACGTGGTGAAGTTCGAGGCGTGAAACCAACCGCGCTCGTCATGGTGCTCCTGCTCGCTGGCTGCACCACCAGCATCTCAGGGAAGAGCTACGACCAGACCTGCGCCGTCGACACCGACTGCGTCGTCGTCTTCGAGGGCGACTTCTGTGGCGGGTGTGGCCCGACCAGCAGCGCGACGGCCATCAACATCGTCGACGCGACCCGGTTTCAGCGCGACCGCGACGCCATCAGCAAGGCGGGCTGCCCGCCGAGGTTGGGCCCCGCGCAGCCCTGCGCCCCACCTGAAGCCCAGCCGTCGGTCGACGTCGTCGCGCGCTGCATGCTCCGGCAGTGCGTGGCCCTCTCGAAGTGACGCTGGCCATCTTCGACCAGCGCGCTCAACATGGCGCCCATGCGCCTGGGTCTCGTGCTGTCGCTGCTGGCTCTCCCGGTCTTCGCTGAAGCCCCAACCCTCGCTCCGCCGACCGCGGGCCACTTCGTCATCGACGCCACGGGCACGCTGCGCCGCGACACGCTCGACGCCCTCGACGCCATCGGCGCGACCATCAACGCCTCTGACTTCGGTCAGCTCGGCGTCGTCGTCGTGCACACCACGTCAGGGGCCGTGCCCCGCGAGTTCGCCACCTCGCTGTTCAACTTCTGGGGCATTGGCAACACGGGCCGCAACGACGGGGTGCTGCTCTTCCTCGCGCTCGACGATCGCAAAGCCGAGATCGTCGTCGGCTCGTCGACCCCGCTCTCGCAGTTCGTCACCGACCGCATCATGCGCGACGACATCATCGCGAACATGAAGCGCAAAGACCCCGACGCCGCGCTGCTCGCCGCCGCGCGTTCGGTGCAGCAGGCGCTCGCGCAGGCCTCGCCCACGGTGGTGGTGCCGTCGCAGGCGCCGGTCGCCAGAGAGGTCGACGAGGCGCTCGCGCCGTACGTGCGCAAGGAGAAGGCCTTTCCCGACCGCACGCCTCGCCAGTGGGTCTTCGACCTCGCGGGAACCCTCTCGGCCTCGGAGCGCGCGCAGCTCGAGGTGCTCAGCGCCGGGCTCTATGGCGAAGGCAAAGGCCGGCTCGTCTTCCTGCACGTTCGCCGGAACGGCTCGTGGCCATCGCTCTCGCAGCTCGTCGATGCCCTCGAGGTGCAGCTGCGCGTGGGCACGCCGCTCGCCGTGGTCGCGCTCGACTCCGCGCACGACGACGCCATCATCAAGGTGCCACCGTCGTACCTGCCGGGCGATTGGGAGCTTCAGCAGGTCGGCCACGTGCTCTCTGAAATGGAGCGCCCCGGCTCGGCCATCGAACGGCTGACCGCTGGCGGAACCGTCGTCGACCAGGCGCTGCGCTGGAAGATTCCGTCGCGGCCCATCGCCGACGTCGTGTCCGATGGCGTTCGGCGGCTGGGCGCGTTCCTCTGGGGCGGGCTGGCGGCGCTCGTCGTCGGGCTCCTCGTCTGGTTGCGCCGGTGGAATCGAAACCGCCCGCGTGTCTGCGAGGCCTGCAGCCAGCCTCGCGAGCGCCTGAGTGACGAGCTCGAAGACGCGCATCTCTCGAGCGGACAGCAGAAAGAGGAGTCGCTCGGCAGCGTCGACTACGACGTGTGGCGCTGCGGCCGGTGCAACGACACGCTCGTGCTGCGTTACGGCGCGTTCTTCTCGAGCTACGGCACCTGCTCGAGCTGCAACTTCAAGACGGCCCAGTCGTCGTCCACCACGCTGCGCCACGCGACCGAGTACAGCGGCGGTCTCGTCGAGGTGACCGAGCGGTGCTCCAACTGCTCGCACGTGCGCACGTACCAGCGCACCACCGCGCGAATCACTCGCAGCTCCAGCTCGTCGTCGAGCTCTTCGTGGTCGTCGTCGTCGCGGTCGAGTTCGTCGAGCAGCAGCTACGGCGGCGGGCGCAGCTCGGGCGGAGGCAGCTCAGGCAGCTGGTAGCTGGTTTTCCCAGTTCGACTCCGCGTTCGCGAGCCAACGTCGCCGCGGCACGGTGGGGACGTGATGACGGAGCCGCCGCTCCTCAGGCTCGCTCTCGCTTCGTCTCACGCGTTTCCC
>JAACJQ010000236.1 GCA_016879935.1 Archangiaceae bacterium
CCTCGCCCGCCCAAGCCGACGCCCGAGGTCATTCGCGAGATTGGCCCTCGCCCGCCCAAGCCGAAGCCGGAGGTCATTCGCGAGATTGGCCCTCGCCCGCCCAAGCCGAAGCCCGAGGTCATTCGCGAAATCGGCCCGCGGCCGCCCAAGCCGAAGCCGGAGGTCATTCGCGAGATTGGTCCCCGCCCGCCCAAGCCGAAGCCGGAGGTCATTCGCGAGATTGGTCCTCGCCCGCCCAAGCCGAAGCCCGAGGTCATTCGCGAAATCGGCCCGCGCCCGCCCAAGCCGCGGCCTGAGGTGATCATGGAGGTCGGCCCGCGTCCGCCGAAGCCTCCCAAGCCGCAGCCCGAGCTCATTCCCGAAATCGGTCCTCGCCCGCCCAAGCCGCGTCCCGAGGTGATCATGGAGGTCGGCCCGCGTCCGCCGAAGCCTCCGAAGCCGCAGCCCGAGCTCATTCCCGAGATCGGTCCTCGCCCGCCGAAGCCGCGCCCCGAAGTGATCATGGAGATCGCTCCGCCGGTGAAGCCGAAGCCTCGCTGAGTCAGCTGAGTGAACGGTCTCGAGCGGGGCCACTTCGGCCCCCGCCATGAAGAGAACCGGAAGAAGCTCCTCGACCTGTTGCTGTCGAGGAGCTTCATTCGTTCGACACCCGAGCGCCCGCTGTACGCGAATGGTGGCGGGCCCGCCCCGTGGATGCTCGACACCCTGCAGGTGCTGCTGACGCCAGACGGAGCGTCGCTCGCCGCCGCGTGTCTCGAGCCCCTGCTGCGAACCTTTCAATCGAAGCAGCTCGCCACCTACGGCAGCACCGCGGTGCCGCTGCTCCAGTCGAGTCTGCTGCGGCTGGGTGAGGGCTGGCGCGGGCTGCTCGTTCGCAAGACGCGAAAGAGCCACGGCAAAGCGAAGCTGGTGGAAGGGCCCATCGATCTCTCGCAGCCTGTCGTGCTCGTCGACGACACGCTCGCGACGGGAGAGTCCGTCTTCAATGCCGTCACCGCGCTCTCGGAAGAGGGGCTCGACGTCGAAGGCGTCGTCTGTCTCGTGCGGTACGGCGCGGGTGGCATCTCACGCGTCGAAGAGCGCGGCATTCGGG
This sequence comes from Archangiaceae bacterium, assembly GCA_016879935.1. Classification (GTDB taxonomy): domain Bacteria; phylum Myxococcota; class Myxococcia; order Myxococcales; family Myxococcaceae; genus Xiheimicrobium. The sequence goes on from JAACJQ010000236.1 coordinate 1,094, forward strand.
TCGAAGCGGTGCTCGACCTCGAAGACGACCTCTACCTGCACGTGCCCGAGGGTGCCGACTCGGGGCCGCTGAACCCGACGAAGTGGGACGCGTGGCCAGCGCGCGGAGCCAAGGCTCCCGAGGGGCTGTCGCCCCCCGAGCTCGCGCGCCTCGCGATGGAGACGTACCTGCGTGAAGGCGTGATGCTCGAAGCGCCGACCCGGGTGACGCCGATGCGTGATGGCCGCGGTGGTGTCTACGTGAGCCTCCGCCGGAGCGACGCGCTCTACGACCGGCTCGCGCGCGACGGCTACTGGAACTTCCCCGGTGAAGCCGTGTGGCCGACGCCAGAGGGCGTGATTCGCGCGGCGGTGCAGACGGCGCAGCGCTTTGCCGAAGCAGGTCACGACCTCGACACGCTCGCGCAGTGCTCCATCGCGACGACGGCGTTCGGCCCGCTGCGGGCCAGCGACGTGGGTGAGCTCGACGCGTCGAAGTACGGCATCGTCGCGCGCAGCAAGCTTCGGCTGCGCACCATGGGCGGCGCGTTGCCGAACATGCCCGGCATCAGGAACACGTTTCAGCAATTCCGCCACGCGCACACGCGCAACGCCGCGCTCTACGAAGGCGAGCCGTACACGCTGTATCGCCACACCGTCTCGAAGGACGTCGAAGGTGATGGTGAGTGGCAGCCCTCGGGCGTTCCCGGCGCACGCAAACAGCGGCTCGCGAATGCCGACGTGTTGGCCGTCACGCGCCGCGCGTTCGACCTCGTGTCGAGCAGGTCGCGAGGTGCAGCCGCGCCCAGGCTCCCGGCCGTCGACCAGGTCTACGTGTCGCTGTACCTCGACGGAGCGCTCGCCGGTTGCACGGGCACCGACGTCGAAGGTGGAGATCTCGAGGCCGCGCTCCAGACGCTCTCGACGGCCGTCTGGCACGACGAGCGGTTTCGACGCCGCCGCAAGCAGGGCGGCTCCATCGCCGTCGGCTGCTCGTTGTTGACCGACCGCTTCCTCACCGACGTGGCCGATGCCGAGTTCATGTCGAAGCCGCTGCTGCTCGGCGTGCAGTGCCTCGAGGTGATTCAAGGCGAGAAGCGCGCGCTGCTGCTGCCGTCCGTGCCGCTCACGCACGACCTCGACGCGCTCGAGTACACCGAAGCGTTGGTGGCGAAGGCAGGCATCACCGACGGCGAGCTGAACTGGGCGCGCTCGGAGTGTCAGTCAGCGCTCGCGACGGCGAAGTCGGTGACGGTGCTGGTGAAGTCGTTGCCGCCACCTCGGCCATCGTCGTTCGCTGCGACCCGGAAGAAGCTGCTGCGGCTCGCGACCTCGTACCTCGCGGCGCACCACCAGCAGCGCGGTGAGCTCAACGGCACGTACCACCCGTTCCTCGACACGTTCGACGCAGGGCTCGACCCGGTGCGGCTCGCGTTCATCGCCTGGCAGAAGGCGCGCGTCGGGCTCGAGCGTCAGGCGCGCGAAGACCTCGTGCGGCTCGACGCAGAGACCTCGATTCCTGCGCTGGCATTCGCGCTGCTCACGCGGCTCGAGCTGGGCGACACCGGCAAACGCGCGCGCGACGTCGCCCTGACGCTCATCGAAGCCATCGACGCGCACGGCCGCTTCGACCTCGGCGAAGGCGCTGACGATGCCGACTTCGACTACGCGCCGGGCCAGGCCCTGCTCGCGTTGAACGCCGCGCTCGAGGCAGGCGTGGTCACCGACCCGTGGAGCGTCGTGCCCCGCGCGCTCGACTGGAGCCTGCGTCGATACCGCCTCAACCACTCGTTCGGCGCCGGGCCGTGGCTCATGCAGGCGCTGACCGCGTTCGGCCGCCACGCTGACGCGCGCGAGATTGCCGACGAGACGCTGCGCTTCCAGTCGAAGCTCGACGGCGCGTTCCTCACGGGCCAGCAAGACGACTGCCCCGGCTGCACGTCGGTGGTGCCGCTCGAAGGGCTGGCTGCGGTGTATCGCGCGAAACGAACGCCACGCCTGCGCAAGGCGCTCGAGCACGGCCTGCGCTTCGTCGACTCGCTCGTGTACCAGGAGAAAGACGTGCCGATTCTTCCGAACCCGAAGCGTGCGCTCGGCGGCGTGCGGCAGTCGGAGGTCTCGGGCCAGGTGCGCCAGGACTTCGTCGGCCACCTCATCAACCTGTTGCTCACCCTGGAGGCGTGATGGCCACCGCTCCGATTGCGCTCGTCTCGATGCCCTCGCTGCGTGACGACATTCCGTCGTTTCAGCTCGCGTTGTTGAAGCCCACGTTGGAGCAGGCCGGCTACACGGTCGTGCCGCATTCCGTGTTCCTGCACTTCTCGAGCTTCATCGGCTCGACGCTCAACCAGGCGCTCGCCGAAGTGCACATGTCGCTCGCAGGAGAGTGGATCTGGAGCCGCGCGGCGTTCGGCGAGGTGAAGCCCTCGCACGAGTATCTGAGCCGGTTTCACCACGACCTCGTCTCCATCTGCGAGCCGGCCGGCGTCGGGCCCGAGGTGTTGCTCGAGCTGCGTGACGAGCGCTGCCCGCAGTTCATCGAGCGCCTCGTGGAGGACCACGACTGGAGCCAGTACGCCTTCGTGGGCTTCACCGTCGTCTTCCAGCAGATGCTCGCGTCGCTCGCGCTCGCGAAGGCGCTGAAGCGGAAGTACCCGACGCTGCCCATCGTCTTCGGGGGCGCGACGTTCGAAGACGACATCGCGGCCGAGGTGATGGCGCACTGCCCCTTCGTCGACGTGGTGCACTGCGGAGACGCCGACCAGACGCTTCCCGAGCTCGCACGGCGCGTGGCAAAGCGGCTCCCGCTCGATGGGCTCCCGGGCGCGATGTTCCGCGGGCCAGACGGTGCGGTGCGCTTCAACGGCCGCGCGCCCAACCTCGAGCAGATGGACCTCACGCCGATGCCCGACTTCGACGAGTTCATCGCCCTGCGCGACGACCTCGAGCTCGAGCGCAAGGGCGCGCTCATGCTGCCCATCGAGACCGCGCGCGGCTGTTGGTACGGCATGAAGAACCACTGCACCTTCTGCGGGCTCAACCGCCAGGGCATGGCGTTTCGCTCGAAGTCTCCGGCGCAGGTGCTCGAGATGCTCAAGCACCTCTCGCGGCGCTACGGCACGCGTCACTTCAACGCCATCGACAACATCCTCGCGCCTGAATACGCCGAGGCGCTGTTCGGCGTGCTGGCCGAGGCCAAGACCGACCTCGAGCTGCACTACGAGATTCGTCCCACGGTGAGCCGCGCGCAGCTGCGCTCGATGCGACGCGGTGGCCTGATCTCGGTGCAGCCGGGCGTCGAGAGCTTCTCGACCCACGTGCTGACGCTGATGAAGAAGTTCACCACCGGCATCAAGAACGTCGAGCTGCTGAAGTGGACGGCGTACTTCCAGATCTCCAACGCCTACAACTTGCTCTACGGGTTCCCCGGCGAGACGGTCGACGACGCGAAGCTGCACGCGAAGGTCATTCCCCAGCTGTTCCACTACCAGCCGCCGTACGGCATGGTGAAGGCGCGGCCCGATCGCGGGTCTCCGATGTACGAGAAGCCGGTCGAGCAGAAGATGGGCACGCTGGTGCCCGTCGCGGTGTACCAGCACCTGTACCCGCCCGAGTTCGACCTCAACAAAATCTCGTACTACTTCGACGACACGCGCACCGACGTGCCGCCGCGTGAGACGTACGACGAGAGCCTCGCGCTGGTCGAGGAGTGGACCGAGCGGTGGAAGGACTCGGAGCGCCCGTCACTCACCTCGTTCAAGACGCCGGGCAGTCTGTCGATTCACGACGAGCGGCATGGCAGGCGGGTGGCCACACGCTTCGACGATCGCGCGGCGGAGCTGTACGAGTTCTGCGCCGACGCGCGGAGAACGGTCGACGTGGTGGAGCAGTTCGGAGCCGACCGGCCATGGCTCGACGCGACGCTCGAGGAGATGATCGAGAAGCAGCTGCTGCTGGAACTCGACGGCCGCTACCTCGCGCTCGCATTGCCGGTGAACCCGCACCACTGATCAGGCGACCTCGACGCTCACCGCGCCGAGCGGTGACGTCACACGGTGTTGCCGGTGCCGCACCACGCGCTCTTCGACTTCTTCCCCGGCGCCGGCTTCGGCCGCTCGCCCTTCGACTCCACCGGCTTGAGCCCCGGCTGCGACATCGCGCTCTCTTGAATCGACTTCGCGAGCTGCCGCACTTCTTGATCAGACGTGCCCTCCCTCCGTACCGACAGCCGATCGGCGACCTCGACGGGCACGCTCACTGCGCCGACGACCGCCGTGTTGCCAGTGAACCTGCGCTGAAGTTGGTACACCGTCGCCATGAACCTGGGACTCGACGGAAAGGTCGCGCTCGTCACCGGCAGCACGCGCGGCATCGGCCGGCACACCGCGCTCACGCTCGCGAAAGAGGGCTGCGACGTCGCCATCTGCGGCCGCACGAAGGAGACGCTCGACGACGCGGCCAACGCGCTGAAGCAGACCGGCCGTCGCGTGAGCACGACACAGGTCGACCTCGTCGAAGCTGGCGGCGTGGAGCGCTTCGTCGACGACGCGGTGAAGACGCTGGGCCGCCTCGACGTCGTCGTCGCGAACGTCGGTGGAACGTTCGGTGGCAACTTCCTTCAGACGAGCGCGGCCGACTGGGTGAAGACGTTCGAGGTGAACCTCGTGCATGCGGTGCGGGTGATTCAGGCGGCGGCTCCGCACCTCGCGAAGAGCGATTCGGCCAGCGTCGTCATCGTCGCCAGCATCTCGGGCTCCCGACCGGGGCCTCGCGCACAGTACGGCGTCGCCAAAGCGGGAGAGATTCAGCTCGCGTCGTCACTCGCCCGCGAGCTCGCGCCGCAGCGCATTCGGGTGAACGCGGTGAGCCCGGGCAGCATCCTCTGGGAGGGCGGCTCGTGGCACAAACGCTCGACGACGATGCCAGAGGTCATTAACGAGTTCGTCGCGCGCGAGTTCCCCTGGGGGCGCATGGGCACGCTCGATGAGATCGCCAACGTCATCTCGTTCGTGTCGTCGCCACGCGCGAGCTGGGTGAACGGCGCGAACATCGTCGTCGACGGAGCGCAGGGCCAGCCCTCCATCAAGCTGCCGTAGTCATCTCGTTTCTGTCGTCGAACGCGCGAACCTCGGCTGTCCCTCAAGCTGTCGCGGCAACCAGGCTCGGGAACGAGCGTGAATCCGACCACCGCGGCGGTGGTCAGTGTTGTGCTCGCGGAGCTGTCCGGCGAACCCGGATCTGACCACCTCGGCGGTCGTCAGCGTTGTGCTCGCGGGCGAACCCGAATCCGACCACCTCGGCGGTGGTCAGCGTTGTGCTCGCGGAGTCGGCGAGCCAACCCGAATCCGACCACCTCGGTGGTGGTCAGCGTTGTGCTCGCGGGCGAAACCGAATCCGACCACCTCGGTGGTGGTCAGCGTTGTGCTCGCGGGCGAAACCGAATCCGACCACCCTCGGTGGTGCTCAGCGATGTGCTCGCGGCGAATCCGAATCTGACCACCTCGGCGGTCGTCAACGTTCTGCTCGCGGAGCTGGCGGGCGAACCCGAAACCGACAAGCCCGGCGGTGCTCAGCGTTGTGCTCGCGGCGAATCCGAATCCGACCACCTCGGCGGTCGTCAGCGTTGTGCTCGCGGGCGAAAACGAATCTGACCACCCTCGGTGGTGATCAACGATGTGCTCGGGCGAACCCGAATCCGGCCACCTCGGCCGTCGTCAGCGTCCTGCTCGCGGAGCTGGCGGGCGATCCCGAAACCGACCAGCTCGGCGGTGGTCAACGTTGTGCTCGCCGCGAAACCGAATCCGACCACCTCAGGGACCTGCCGCGAGCCGTCCCACCGTCTCAGTTGCAGATCGGGCTGACGTCGCGTGTGGGGCTGAGAATGGTCTCGGTCGGGTTGACCTCGCACGTCGTGAACCCGAGCGTGGTCGACGTCGCCTCGATGAGCGTGTGCCCACCCGCGCCGCCACCACCGCCACCACCGGCCTCGTAGCGACCATTGTTCTCGCTGTCGAAGTAGCTCGACCCGGGGGCTCCCGCGCCAGGGTTCGCATACAGCGCGCCGCCGATGCCGCCGTTGCCGCCGTTGTACGACGAGCCCGAGCCGCCTGCCGCGCCAGCGAAGCCCGGAATCACGTTGCCGTTCTGCCCGTCGTGGCCGCCGCCGAAGAGGAAGCCGAGGTCGACGATGCCGCCGCCTTCACCACCGCCGCCGCCGTTGGCCACGATGACCGAGCGGGTCGCCGCGACGTACGGCGCCTGAATGACGATGGTGCCACCCGAGCCACCACCACCACCGCCGCCCGGTCCCGACCCGCCCAGCGCTCCCGAACCCGAGCCGCCGGCGCCGTTCACGAGCAACCGCGAGTTGTCCATGATGAGGCCGTAGCGCGCGATGAGCTGAAACGCTCCGCCGCCTGCGCCACCAGCACCACCCTGCGGGCCACCACCGGTGCCACCCGCGCAGCCACCGAGCAACGCGTAGCGCGTGCGTGCCCGAATCGTTCCAGCGACGCCTCCCGTGCTGAACGTGCTGCCGCCACCACCGGGCCCACCCGCCGACTTGAAGCTGCCAGCGCCACCAGCGCCCGAGGCAGTCTGGTTGTTGGTGCTGCCGTTTCCACCGGCCGAGGTGCCGCAGTTCAAGTTGCCGCCCGGGCCAGGCGTGGTGCCGTAGCCCGACGCGTCGATGGTGGCGTTGTTGATGAGAATGCCGGTGTACGCGATGAAGATGACCGGCTTGTTCCCGACGAGGCGCAGGTTGCTCCCGGCGTTCATCAGGAACTGGTCGAACACGAGCACCACCGCAGGGCCGGTCGACGTGGTCGCTTCATAGATCAGCGGCCGCCCAGCCCACCCACCCGCGAAGACGTTGCCCGCGCTGTTGAAGCTCGCGTTGCCCGAGATGCTGACGGTGCCCTGGACGGGGCGAGGCAGCACGGCGGTGTCGACGTTCGCGGGCGTGTAGCCGAACTGCACGCCGGGCGGAGGACCGCACATGCCTCCGGGCCTGCAGACCTCGTTCGCGTTGGGGCAGGTGCCCGAGAAGTTCGGCGAGTAGTTGCAGGTCTCGTTCGAGAGGCAGGTGCCCTGCTGGTTCCAACACGGGCCCGCGGGAGGCGTGTTGCACGTCAGCACGCGCTGCGCGTTGCACGCACCGACCTGACAGACTTCGCCGAAGGTGCACGAGTTGCCGTCTTCGCAGCGCTGGCCACCACACGCGGGGTCGGCGCAGTCGATGAGGCCGTTGAGGTTGTCGTCGATGCCGTTGCTGCAGGAGACCTCCGTGCATTGCCACGGCAGACACGGACCACCGACCGCGCCACCGTCGGGCAGGGTGGCGAGGCCACCGTCAGGAAGCGGAAGACCGATGATGCCGCCGTCTGGGCCGATGATGACGCCAGGCCCGCCATCAGGGAGCGTCGGCCGGCCGCCATCGGGCAGCGCGGGAAGACAGAGCCCCGCGGAGCAGCCGTAGCCGTTGGGGCAGGTCACGGTCGCGCACGCGGTGTCGATGCAGGTGCCGCTCGGCCCGCACGCCTGGCCGTTGGGACACGGAGCACCGTTGGCTCCGCAGCCGGTGGCGACACACGAGCCCTGCGCGCACGTCTGGCCCATGGGGCACGTCACACCGACGCAGCGCGATTCGGTGCAGACGTTGTTGATGCAGACCTGCGTCGGGCTGCAGCGGCCCTGACACGCCATCGTGCCGGGGCCTGCGCCAGCGCCGCCCGTGCCTGCGCCCGAGCCGCCCGTACCTGCACCTGAACCACCCGTGCCTGCGCCCGAGCCGCCCGTACCTGCACCTGAGCCGCCCGTGCCTGCGCCCGAGCTACCGGCTCCAGAACTTCCAGCGCCTGAGCTGCCTGCACCGGAACTCCCCGCGCCCGAGCTGCCGGCACCAGAACTTCCCGCGCCCGAGCTGCCGGCACCAGAACTTCCCGCGCCCGAGCTGCCTGCGCCTGCGTTGCCAGCGCCAGCATTACCAGCGGCAGAGCCACCGCCCGTCGCCTGCGGAACCATGTTGGGGCCAGGACCCGTTCCGGGGCCGCCACCCGCACCGCCGCGGTCGTAGCACTTGCCATCGGCAGCGCAGCGCTGGTCACCGGGGCACGTCACGCCGAGACACTTCTTGGGAATGCACTCCTGCGCGACACAGACCTCGGACTGCGTGCAGACGTCGACGTCGCAGCCGCGCGTGTAGCAACCCCCCTTCACGCACGTGCCACCGCCGCTGCAGCTCTTGCCCACGCACTGTTCATCGGTGCACTGGCCGCCCGCACAGACCTGTCCGTCGCCGCACGTTCGGTTCGCGCACGCGCGCGAGTAGCAGCTGCCCGAGACGCAGGCCTGACCCTCGGCGCACGCGGAGTCGGGACACATGGGCTTGGCGATGCAGACCTTCGAAGGGCCGCAGATTTCGGCGCCGGGGCACTCGCTGTCGAAGGAATAGGGCGTTCCCGCGGGAGGGCCGCCGCTGCAGCTGCTGCACGACGAGACCCACAGCGCGATGGAACCCAGGATGACGCGGACGTGGAATCGCATTGAGGCCTGCGACTCTAGCGCCCACCGAGCGGATCAGGGCGTCGGCGGCCGTTCATCCGATGGCGTGTCGGCGCGTGTGCGACACCGGTTGACGACGCTCAGTGGAGCAGCCACGGCCGACGCAGCACCGCGACGACTTCGCGCAGCGTCCACCAGAGGCGTGAGTCGAGGGCGAGCGCGCGCTGAACGGGAACGAGCTCGGCGTCGAAGCCCGCGCGGCGAAAGTGCGCGAGGGCCCGAAACGCGTGGAAGTCGTCGGTGACGACGAAGACCCGACTGACACCGAGTGGGCGCAACAGCTCGGCCGAGTGGCTTGCGTTGGCGAAGGTGGAGCCGCTCTTCGTCTCGACCAGACACGCGGCAGCTGGAACACCGGCACGAAGCGCGAGCGCGCGACCGATGGCCGCCTCCGAGGTCGCTCCGGTTCCACCACCCGAGATGAGAAGGCGTGGTGCCAGGCCCTGCTGAAAGAGCCGTACGCCGCGGTCGACGCGCGCGACGAGCGCCTCCGAGGGCGTGCCATCGGGCAGCACCCGAGCGCCCAGCACGACGACGGCCTCACGCGGAGAAGGGTCGAAGGCGCGCCGGCCGAAGCGATGAACCCGCAGCATCAGCGCCACGAACGCGAGCGGCACCAGCAACGACCACGTCACTTCGCGCTCCGAACGACCCGACGGGCGCCAGCCGCGAGCTCGAGAAACAACGACGCATCAGCGAACGCCACGTACGTGCGGCGTGTGAGCAGGTCAGCCTCGCGCTCCACCGTCGGGTCGACGAACGAACCATCGGCGCGACGAGCCCACGCATGCGGCCAGGCGCGCCCGGCTTCGAGCACCAGGCCGAGCTGCACCGACGCGCCGTCGTGCTTCGAGACCCACGCGCGCGCGGCAGGAAGACAGGACGCGTCGATGCGCGAAGCCACACCTTCGACGCTCACCACCTTCGCCTCCGCACGCGGCTCGAGCGACACGACAGGTCCGATTCCGGTGACGGGAAAGCCGGCGCCGAAGACGTCGACGCTGCCGTCGAGCTTCGTGTCGCGCTGCTCGAACCGGCTCACCACCGAGTCCGCGACGCCGAGCACGTCGACCGAGCGCAGCGCGCCGGCCCGGTCCCACGTGACGCGAATGCGCACGTCGTCGATGGAGCCCTCACCTCGTTCATCGACGCACAGCCGTTCGCGCTTCCAGGTGCGCTCCTCCCGAACGTCGAAGCAGCCGACGCGCCGACGGGCCAGCACCTGCAGCTCCGACTCGAGGTCCTTCGGGTTCAGCGGCCACGACCGCTCGAAGCGGCGCGCTTCTCCGCGAAACACGTGCTCGGCGCGGTAGGTGAAGGTGTCGCGCTCCTGCACGAGTTCGACGACGCCCACGGGCACGCCCTGCACCGACTGCACGAGCCGCAGCGGGGCCGCCGTCACGAGCATCGAGAGCAGGAGCGTCACGGCGAAGCAGTCTCCACTCACCATGCCCGCTCGTCGAGCCGACGGTTTTCTGCCGCATCGGCACGGGTGCGCTACGGTCGCGCTCCGCATGGAGAGCCGCCGTTCTCTCGTCATCGCAGGCACGCTGGGAGGCCTCACGACGGGCACGCTCTCGGGGCTCGTGCTGCTCGCGCTGACGGGCCACCCTTCGACACCGACGGCCTGGGTGCTGCTGCTGTTGACGTGCATCGCGGGCATCAGCCTCACCTTGTGGGTCGCGCAGTGGGGCGTGCTCGAGCGCCGCGCCGAAGCCCGCCGCACCGAGATGCTCAAGCTCGTCGCGGGCGACCTCACCGCGCTCCCCGCGACTGGCGATTCGTCGGACCCGGAGCTGCAGCAGCTCGCGCTCTCGTTGCGGCGCGCCATCTGGCAGGTGCAGCGCGTCACCGCGAGCCTCCACCGCACGAGTCGTGACGTCGAAGGCCGCGCGCGGTCGCTCCTCGAGGCCGCGCGTCGACAGGGTGGCGCCGTCGACCGCAGCGAGAAGGCCGTGGAGTCGATGGGCGAGTCGCTCGTCGGCGCCGGAAAACGAATCAGCCAGCTCGAGACGTTCGCCAGAGAGACGACCGCTGCGCTCTCGGAGATGACCGAGAGCATCGAGCAGGTCGCGACCACGCTGGGTGGGCTCAACGAAGCGACCCTGAAGCTGGCCGAGCGCGCCGATGCGCTCAGTCATCGCGCCATCACCGTGTCGACCGAGGGTGAAGCGCTGGTGCGGCTCTCGTCGCAGACCCGTGAAGCCGTGTCTGCCGCCGAAGGCGCCATCAACGCCGTGCGGCGCCGCTCCGACGAGACGGGCGAGCTCGCGCACGAAGTCACCACCATGGCCGAGCGCGGGGTGTCGCTGGTGAACGACAACCTTCGCGGCCTGCAGCGCATCGACGACACGGTTCGTCACGCGGCGCGCCTCGTCGACGCCCTCGGCTCGTCGAGCACCGAGATTGGGCGCGTCGTCGACGTCATTCAGGAGATCGCCGACCAGACGAACCTGCTCGCGCTCAACGCCGCCATCATCGCGTCGCAGGCCGGAGAGTCGGGCAAGGCCTTCGCCGTCGTCGCCAGCGAGATTCGAAACCTCGCCGAGAAGACGGCGCACTCGACGCGTGAAATCGGCCAGAAGGTGAAGGCCGTGCGTGACGGCACCGAGCGCGCGGTCGGGCTGGTGACGCGCGCGCGCGACGAAGCGACGGCGGGCGTGACGCTGGGTGAGAAGGCGGCGCAGGCGCTCACCGACATTCGTGGCATCTCCACCCGCTCCCTCGCGGCCGTCGAAGCGACGCGCGCCGAGACGCAGCGCCTCGAGCAGCAGGGCCAGCTGGTGGCGGAGTCGAGCCGGCAGACGGCCGACCGCGTCGCGCAGGTCGTGCGCCTCGCGCAGGAGCAGGCGCAGTGGGGCCGCGAGCTCGCCAAGCAGATGCACGAGATGGCGCGCAGCGCCAAAGAGGCCACCACGCGGGCGACGGGCCAGGTCGACGTGGGCCGCGACCTCTCTGACTCGGTGCTGCGCCTCACCGCCGCCATCGACGAGATTCGCGCCGCGCACCTGGTGCTGACGCAGGGCGACTCGGCCATCGGAGAGGAGGTCGCCGAGGTTCGTGAAGACGCGCGCACGGTCGTTCGCATCGGAGACGCGCTCTCACGCACGGTGGAGCAGCTCGCGCACGAGGCCGAGACGCTCGACGGCGAGGTGTTTCGCTTCAAGCTGCCGCAGCCGCGCGCGGGCGGCTCGTTGTCGGTCGGGTTGCACCAGCCGCTCCAGTGGGACCGCGCCAAGGGCCTCGACCCGCTCTTCGTCATTCAGCTGCAGCTCGCCGAGGTGTCTGCCTCGCTCTACTCGACGCTCGTTCGGCTCGAAGACGGCATGATTGTCCCCGACCTCGCCGAGTCGTGGGAGTCGGACCCGACGGGCCGCCGCTACCGCTTCTCGATTCGGCGCGGCGTGATGTTCCCCGACGGCATGCAGCTCACCGCGGCGCACGTGAAGAGCCACCTCGAGCGCTTGCTCGACCCGGCGACGCGCGCTCCCGATGCCGCGCTCTTCAAGGACATCAGCGGCGCGCCTGCGTACTTCGCAGGGCAGGCGAAAGAGGTGACGGGCATCGAGGTGCTCGACTCGCACACGCTCGACATTCGCCTCGACGAGCCGCGCGCGTTCTTCCTGCGACTGTTGGCGCTCCCGTCGACAGGCGTGACGCGCATCGTGCAGGGCCGGGTGGTGGGCACGGGCCCGTTCCGCATCGACGACGCCGCCAGCTCGACCTCGCTCGTGCTCGAGCGAAACCCCGCCTATTACAAACCGGGCCTGCCGCTGCTGCAGCGCGTGGAGTTCAAGCAACTGCCCGACCGCGTCGGCGCCGTCGGAGCGTTCTCGTCTGGCGAAGTGCAGCTCGTCAGCAACCTGCACGCGAAGGACCTCACGGGCGCGGGCATCGAGCCGACCGACTCGTCGATGGTGAACACGCCGAACAGCTGGGTCCTCGGCTTTCACGCAGGCACGGCGCCGTTCGACGACGTGCGCGTTCGCCGCGCGCTCCGGGCCGGTCTCGACGTGCGCGCGGTGGTCGACGGCTTCCACCCCGGCGCCCGCGTCGCGCGCAGCCTCACGCCGCCGAACCTGCTCGAGGTCGACCGCATTCACGAGCCGCGCACCGACGTCGCGTTCTCGAAGCGGCTGCTCAACGAGGCGGGCCACACGCGGCTGCGCATCACCCTGCCCTACCCGCCCGACCGCGACACGCGCGCGGAAGACCGGGTGCTCTTCGGGCCGCTCATCGAAGCGGGCCTCGTCGACCTCGACCATCAGCCGGTGCACGACGGCTTCTGGGACAAGGTGCGTGAAGGCCGCCTCGCCATCTTCCGCGGCAACTGGATCGCCGACGTCGCCGACCCCGACAACTTCCTGCACCTGCTGCTGAACTCGAAGGCGCAGAGCTACTACGGCCTCGGCTACCAGAACGCCGAGCTCGACCGGCTCACCGACGAAGCGCGCGTGGCCATCGACCCGGGCCTGCGTGAGCAGCTGTACCGGAAGGTCGAGCACCTGGTGCGTGAAGACTGCGTGCTGGTGCCGCTGTACCACGAGCGTTTTCACGCCATCTCGACGGCCTCGGTGCAGGGGCTGCGACTGCATCAGACGCCGCCGCAGGTTCGCTACGAAGAGCTGTGGATCGCTGGCTGAGCGCGAACTCGTGACAGAGTGCGGCCGCATATGGCCTCGCTCGCTGCGAAGCGGTTCTCGTCGTCGCTCGTTCCCTTCGTGCTCACGCTCGTTCGTCGACAGGGGCTCGACCCGGCGGCGCTCGAGAAGAAGTACCTGCACCTGAAGACGGCGACGGGTCAGGGCGCCGAGGTGAGCCTGTCGGAGCTCGAGGGCGTGCTCGAAGACGCGGCGAAGCTGACGAAAGACCCGCTCTTCGGGTTGCACGCGGCGCTCGCGATGCCGCGCGGAAGTTACGGGTTGCTCGAGTTCGCGCTGCGCTGCGCTCCCACCGCGCGAAAGGCCATCGAGCAGCTCGCGCGGTACGGCGTCATCATCAACCCCCTCGTGCGCTGGAGCGTCGAGGTCGACGGTGACGAAGTCTCGGTCAGCCACCGTCCACCCCGGCGTGGTGGCGTCGGGCGGCAGGGCAACGTGTTCACGGTGACGCGCATTCTCCAGATTGCCCGCGAGATGCTGGGGCCTGAGTTGACGCCGCGCCGCGCGTGGTTCGCGCATGACGAGAAGGCGGTCGCTCCCGAGCTCGCCGGCTTCTTGAAGACGAGCCGCATCGGCTTCGGGCGCGCGTCGAATGGCGTCTCGTTCTCGGTGAAGGACCTCGACCGTGCGCCCGCAGAAGCCGACGCCGACCTGAACCGCGCGCTCGAGGTGCACGGCGCGGCGATGATGAAGAGCTGTCACGTCGACGACGTGCTCGAGCGCACGCGCGCGGCCGTCATCGAGACGTTGCCGAAGGGCCAGCCGTCGCTCGCCGCCGTGGCGAAGCGGCTCCACGTGGGAGACCGCACGTTGCAACGGCGCCTCTCTTCCGAGGGCCTCAGCTTCGCGACGCTCCTCGCGCAGGTGCGGCGTGAGCGTGCCGAGCGGCTGCTCGAGGCGAGTGAGCTGTCGGTGACCGAGGTGGCGAAGCAGGTGGGCTACGTCGACGTGCCCGCGTTCGTGCGCGCGTTTCGCGGGTGGACGGGCACGACGCCGGGCGCCTTCCGCGAGCGAGTCACCCCCAACTGACCAGCGTTGTCGTCTTCTGCACATGCCTTTGGCGTCGCCGGGCAAGGCGGCCGCGAGGGCGCTGGACGACAATGACGCACATCTGAACCTGGAGAGACCATGCCCAACCGAGTGAACAGCCCGACGACGTCTGCCGTGAAGCCGCGCGCGACCACCGCTCCGAGCGCGCCTGCGCCGAAGCCTGTCGAGGCCGAAGCGCCGAAGAGCGCGGGCTGGGGCCCGAAGGCGTCGATGACGAAGCTGCTGCCCGAGGTGTTCCGTCGCGGCGATGGCCCGAAGATCGACCCGTTCAACGCCACGAAGGACTGGATGAGCGATCGCGTGTTCGAGTCGCTGCGTCCGCGCTCGGGGCCCGACAAGATGACGCCGGCGCAGAAGGTCGCGTACGGCCCGCTCGCGAAGCCGCCAACGTTGAAGCGGCCGGTGGTGATGATTCCCGGGCTGACGATGCCGGCGCAGTCGTTCGACCGCATGGGCGACCAGCTCGCGACCAACAAGGCCAATGGACCGGTCGTCGTCTACGTCGCGTCGCAAGACACCTTTCGCATCGGCGACAAGGGCGGTCGTGAGGCGACGGCTGCAGAGCTGAAGAACGCGAAGCTGTTCGAGCTCGAATACAAAGACCCGTGGGGCGCGCCGACGACGAAGGCTCCGCAGATCGCGAAGGCGATGGAGCGTATCGGCGCGGCGACGGGACAGACACTCGACGTGGTGACTCACAGCGCGGGAGGCACCGACTTCCGCCTGTACCTCGATGGGCGCGACGCCTCGAAGGGTCCGAAGATCGAACGCGCGGTGATGATTGGGCCGGCGTCGCATGGAACGTACGTGGGCAACATCGGCGCGACGGTCGGGCAACCGGTGAAGAACGTCGACGATGCGGCGCGCGAGCTCGCGGTGGGCTCGAAGCTGGTCGCGAAGTTGAACGACAGCTGGGACAAGCAGCGCGGGCAGCTGCCGGGTGGAGTGACCATCATCGGCACGACGGGCACGCCGACGCTCGGGCCGAAGAAGGGCATCTTCGAAGACGGAGATGGCTACATGCCGAGCGCGCAGTTGGCGATGCCGGGCGCGAAGACGGTGTTGATGGAGGGGCCGCACAACACCCCGCTCGCCCACCTCTGGCAGGTTCAGTACTCGGGCGTCGTGAACGCCGCGTTCGACGTGCTGGGCCAGTGACGCACGTGGAGTACGTTGCAGCTCGGTGAGTGCGGACGACGAACGTCTCGAAGACCTGGAGCGTGAAAACGCGGCGCTTCGTCACGCCATCGTGCTGCTCCACGAAGTCTCGAACCTGCTGCACGGGTCGCTCGAGGTCGAAGCGGCCTGCTACGCGGTGCTCACGGGCGTGACGGCTGGCGTCGGCCTCGGCTTCAACCGCGCGATGCTCTTCGAA
This sequence comes from Archangiaceae bacterium, assembly GCA_016879935.1. Taxonomy (GTDB): domain Bacteria; phylum Myxococcota; class Myxococcia; order Myxococcales; family Myxococcaceae; genus Xiheimicrobium. Next base: position 16,720 of record JAACJQ010000236.1, read on the forward strand.
GTCGACCGCGCGAATCCCTCCCGGCTCGTGGGCATGATGGCCGTCGGGCCTGCCGACGAGGTCGAAGCCGATCGCATCTGGCGAGCCATCGAACGTGGGCAGGACTCGTTGCCCGCGCTGTACCAATCAGGGCTCGCGGCTCGTGACGCGCACGCTCCGCTCGATCGTCAGGTGCGCGCGCTCCAACTCGACGACGCCTCGGTGCTCTCCACGGCGCTGCGTGAAGGCCGCCTCGTCGAGACGACGGAAGACGACGACGACCTCGATGGACTTCTTCATCTCGAAACGGGTGTCGCTGCTCCGCTGAAGGGCGTGAACGGAACACTGGGCGTGCTCTACGCTGACAACCGCTTCACCGAGCGCAAGTGCTCTGCCGAGGTCGCGCAGATCTTCGCGCTCGTCGCCGACCATGCGGGCCGCGCCGTCGAGAACGCGCGTCGCTTCGAGCGTGAAGCCCAGGCCGCCCGCACCGACGCGCTCACTGGCCTCGGGCATCACGGCGCGCTCATGGAGCGTCTCACCGGTGCCGTCGCCGACGCCCGCGCGAACGAGCACCCGCTCTCGCTGGTGATGATCGACCTCGACAACTTCAAGGGCGTGAATGACCGCTTCGGCCACCTCGCCGGAGACGAACTGCTCGCCGCGCTCGCTGCCCGACTGAGGGCTCACGCACGCACCGGCTCGTTGGCGTTCCGGTACGGCGGCGAAGAGTTCACCCTGCTGCTCCCCGGCGTCGATCTGATCAGAGCGAAGGTCATCGCCGAGCGCGTTCGCCTCGCGGTGGCTGACGAGCCCTTCACAGTCGGCAGCACGCAACTGAAAGTGACCTGCAGCCTTGGCGTCGTCAGCCTCGCCCCCGGCATGACCGTGCACGCCTTCGTCGACGCGGCTGATCAGGCGCTGCTTCGGGCCAAGCGCTCCGGGAAGAACCGCGTCGTCGAAGCGGCGTGAGTCACCGCGGCTCCACGACCGACCGCTCCTCTGCCTCGATGGCGTGCGCGATGGCCGCGAGCGGACCAGGGCGTTTCGCGTAGTCGACCGAGTTCGGGTCGGCCTCGGCGCGCGTCGCGGTCACCTGGTCCAGCACCTTCGCGCGCTCGGCCATCTTCCGCTCGATGAGCCGCTTGAAGTCCTGCGCGCCCTGAATCACGTGCGGCGTGAGGAACACGAGCAGGTTCACCTTCGTCTTCGTCTTCGTCGTGTTGCGAAACAGCGCCCCGATGAGCGGCACGTCACCGAGCAGCGGCACCTTCGAGACCTGTTCGATCTCCCGGTCCTGCATGATGCCGCCGAGCACCAGCGTCTCTTCGTTCTTCGCCACCACCGACGTCTTCTGACTGCGCGTCGAGGTGATGGGCCCGGCCGAGCTGCTCGTGCCCGCAAGCTCTTCGGCCTGCTGGTTGATCTCGAGCCGAATGTCTCCCGAGTCGCCGATGTGCGGCTTCACCGTCAGTCGCAGCTCGACCTTCTCTCGCGAGATGCTGCCGGTGAGCAGACTCGCTGCGCTCGAGTTGCCCGAGGCGATGGCCGTCGCTAGCTGTGACTGATTGACGCCGAGCTGAAACGGCACCTTCTGGCCGACGGCGATCTCCGCCTCCTTGTTGTCCGCGGTGAGGATGTGCGGCATCGACAACACGTTCACGTCAGAGGTGCCCTGCGACGCCTGAATCGTCAGGCCGAACGCCGGCAGCTTGAGGCCCAACAGGTCTGCCACCTGCGTGAGCACCGGGCCCTGCAAGCCGAACAGCAACCCGTTCGCGCCCGCGAGCGAGGTGAGCCCGAGCGACGAGGGAGCCCCTTCAGGCTGGCTCCCGTACACGACGCCCGCCGACGAGCTGCCGCCCACGCCGTGCACCGAGACGCCGAACTTCGAGTCGCGCTGCAGGTTCACCTCCATGATGACGGTCTCGATGAACACCTGCCGTACGGGCCGGTCGAGCTGATCGATGACCTCGGTGAGCGTTCGAAAGTCGCTCGCGCCCGAGACGATGAGCAACGCGTTGATGGCCTCGTTCACGCTGATGCGCACGTCACCCGAGGTGCCGCCATTGGGAACGCCCGGCTTCTTCTGCGCGCCCGTCATCGCCTCGAGCGTGGCGGCGATGTCTTTCGCGTCGGCGTTCTTGAGCTTCACCACCCGCGCGCGCGAATCGCCGGGAACCTCGAGATCGAGCTGACCGATGAGTTCCTCAGCACGGCCAACGATGAGCGGAGACCCGACGAGCAGAATGCGATTCGTGCGGTCATCGGAGAGCGCCGTGAACGGCTCCGCCTTCTGTCCTGGTTTCGGCGTCAGCGCCCTCGTCACCTTGTCGAGCAGGTCGTCGGCCGTCGCGTGCTGCACCTTCACGAGGCGCGTCACTTCGGTGCTCGGCCGCACAACATCCAACTGGGCCAGCACTTTCGCGATGCGCTGCTGATTCGAGGCGAGGTCGGTCACGATGATGAGGTCGGGAGGCACCGTCACCACGTCTCCACCCGTGCTGAGAAATGCGCTCACCGCCGGGCGAACGGCTTCGACGTCGACGTGCACCAGCCGATGAATTCGAGTGAGCACCTCGTTTCCACCCGGCACCTCGTCGTCGGTCTCGAGCACCGGCACCGGGAACTGCCGCGCCGAGCGCTTCTCGACGATGCGAATGAACCGACCCTGGGGAACTGCCGCCAGCCCGTTCGCGTCGAGCGCCGCGAGGAACGCCGCGTAGAACTGTTCGGCGTCGAGCATCAGCTTGCCGTTCTCGGGCCCGACGATGCTGATGCGCCCCTTCACGCCGTCGGCGACGATGAACGACTTGCACGTGGCGTCGCTCACGGTCTGCACGAGTTTGTCGAGCTCGACGCGCTCGAAGTACACGGTGAAGCGGCCCGTCTTGCGAACCTCCTGACAGCCTTCACGGGGCTCGGCGAACGCAGGCAGTGAGACGAGCACGACGACGAGGACTCGAAGCATCACCGCGTGCAGTGCGAGGCCAGTGCCAGTGTGTGCTTTCGCGCGCGTAGCTCCGTGAAGGACACGCGCCGATGACAACGTGTCACTGCTCGAGCTGTGCGGCGCTGACGTGCTGGCGAGCGGAATACGACGCGCTCCGCCGCGTTCGCCTCACACGAGTGAGAGGGCGCGCTCGATCAACGGAAGCTGGGCCGGGTTGATCGAGACGCGGGCACGCTCGAGCGTCGCCCACTCGGCGCGGTCGACCTCGGGAAAGCGCGCGAGTCTTCCGCGCACCTCGACCTCGATCTCGTTCGACTTCAGCGTCGTCACGTCGAAGTCGCCCACGACGCCGTAGGCGACGACGTGTTTGCCGCTCTTCATCACCACTTCTCCGAGCGGCGTCGCGGGCCCGTCGGGAGCAGCCGTGCCGGTCTCTTCGTGAAACTCCCGGCGCGCGGCGGTGAGCGCGTCTTCACCCGGCTCGAGCAACCCTTTCGGCAGGCTCCAGGCGCCCGCGTCTTTCTTCGCGAAGAA
>JAACJQ010000237.1 GCA_016879935.1 Archangiaceae bacterium
AATACGGGCAGGCAGGGCGGGCCCACGGAGATGAAGAGGCTCGAGCACGGGCAGATGCGCTCGTTGCTGGGGGCGTTGTCGGCGGCAGTCGCGGCGCGTTCGGGTGACGACTTCTCGGGCGCGGCCGAGACGCTCCTGGTGTTGATGCAACAGCACAACCTGAAGGAGGAGAACATCCTCTACCCCATGTGCGATCGCGCGCTCGACGACGCCGCGCTGCTCGAGACCATCACGCGCCAGCTCTCGTCATGAGCGTCACCATCGACGCGCGTGGCCTGTTGCCGCCCGAGCCGATGGAGCGGGTGCTCGAGGCCCTCCCGGCGCTGGCCCGGGGCGACACGTTGACCCTGCTGCTGCCGCGTGAGCCCTTTCCCCTCTACGCCGTGCTCACCCGCGAGGGCTTCGTCTGGCAGACGCGGCTCGAGCCTGACGGCACCTACGTCATCACCATGCGCCACGCATGAGCGCGCTCTCGTTCGAGCAGGCGCCGCCCGCGTCGGTGCCGCTGCGGTTCTTCGTGACGGCTCCCTTCTTCGGAGTCGCCGCCGGCCTCGTGCTCGCGTGGAACTGGCAGGCCGTGACCGCCTCGCGCTGGGCGCCAGAGACGGTGGCCGTCGTGCACCTCATGACCGTGGGCTTCATGCTGCAGGTGATGGCGGGCGCGCTGTTGCAGGTGATGCCGGTGGCCGTCGGCGCGAACGTCAGCCACCCGAAGCTGGTCGCTGCCATCGTGCACCCGAGCCTCACCCTGGGCGGAGCGCTGCTGCCGCTCGGCTTCCTCGGCGCGGGGCCGCTGGCGTTGCAGGCCGCGGCGGTGCTGCTGGCCATCGGGGTCTTCGCCTTCGTGGTCGTCGCGGGGCTCGCGCTCGCCCGGTCTCCCGCGGTGGGGCCGCCGCTGCTGGTGCTCCGGCTCGCGGTGGCGGGGCTGGCCATCGCGGCCGCGCTCGGCCTCGCCCTGGTCTCGGTGTTCGGGTTCTCGCTGGCGCTGCCGCTCGGCGTGCTCATCGACCTGCACGTCGCGTGGGCGTCGCTCGGCTGGGCGCTCATGCTGCTGCTGGGCGTCGCGTACCTCGTGGTGCCGATGTTCCAGCTCACGCCGTCGTACTCGGTGCGAACCGGGCGCGTGCTGCCCGCCCTGCTGCTGAGCGCGCTGGTGGGGTGGACGGTGGCGATGACGGCGCACCTCGAGCCGCTCGCCTGGCTCTCGACCGCGCTGGGCATCGCCGGCGTCTCGGGTTTCGCCATCGTCACGCTGCGCCTGCAGTCGAAGCGGCGGCGCAAGGTGACCGACTAGCCGTTGTGGGCGTGGCGGGTCGCGATGGCGTGTCTGCTGTTGGCGGCGGTGAGCGAAGCCGTGGTGCGCGTGCTGCCGAACGACGCGCCCCTGCGCGCACGGCTCGAGTACCTGACGGGCGCCGCGCTATTCGCTGGAGCGTTCCCCACCGCCATCGCCGGCATGCTCTCGAAGATCGTAGGCTTCCTCGGCTGGCTGCACCTTCAGAAGACGTCGACCCAGGCGCCGACGATGCAGCAGGTGATGCCAGAGGCGCGCGCTCGCTGGCACCTGCGCCTCTCCCTCGTCGCCCTCGCCTTCAACCTCTTCGCTGCGGTGTGGCCGCTGCTCGCGGTGCCGGGCGGCGTGGTGTTCGCGGCGGCCTCGGCGGGTCTCGGGTGGAGCCTGGCGCTCGGCCTGGCAACGTGGCGGCGGCATCTCGTGACGAGCCGGCCCTCCGCCTGAACCTCACCAGCGCACGGACCACGTCTGGTTGGCGAACGTGGCGGTGGGAAGCTCGCCCGCAGCGAACCGCGCGAACACTGCGAACTGACGTTGCTCGGTGTTGCCCGTGCCGTACGACTGGTTCGACGTGTTCGACACGGCCCACAGCGCGCCCGGCGTCACCTTCACCTGGCCATAGGGGAAGTAGAAGCAGGTGTCGTACGAGCCGCGCGACACCGCGTTCACGCACTCGGTGTGGGTGTACGTGCTGAGGGTGCTGTAGAGCAGCACGTTGTCGACGTTCCACGCGTTGGCGATGGCAAGGTTCATCAGGTAGCCGCGGTTGGTCTGACCGAGATCGAAGCGAAACGGCAGCTGCGCGATCGACGGGAGCACCGACATCTTGCTGTCGAGCGTGGTGTTCGTCGATGCCGTCCACGGGCCGCAGCCGGTGACGGAGTTGCAGACCCGACGACGCTCGACGAGCACCGCCTTGAACGCGCTCGACTCGTTCGCGCCCGGCGTGAAGTACGGCAAGAGCTCGTTCGCGGCCGCCTGACGAAGCCCGTCACGAACGCCCGTGTCGAAGAGGTCGGCGACGTCGCGCGCGGGAGGAGGCGGCGGCGGGGGCGTGACCACCTTCGGCGTCACCACCAACTGCACCGCGCCACTCGCGGTGAGGCCCTGCAGATCGAGCACCGACACCTTGAGCGTCAACGCTCGGCCGCGGGGCAGCAAGGGCGCGAGGTCGAAGGCCGGAGCGACGTGCCCGTTGCGCGCGTTGTCCCAGCTCGACGGTCGAGACGGCACTTCGGTCGTCTTGTCGGCGAGGAAGAGCCGGGGGCCGGCGAGGATTTGACGAGCCAACACCGAGCCCGAGCTGCTGCGAACCTCGACGAGTAGAATGTCGTCGGCAGCGAGCGGGCCCTGGCCATCGGTGGTCGACGACAGCCACACCGAGAGATCGTCACGCTCCAGGCGAAGGCCCGAGAGGGTCACCGTCTTCGCCACGCGTGGCACGTTGCGGCCTGCAGGCGCGTCGGGCGACCAATAGGTGGCGTTGTTGGTGCTCGCCGACGGGCCCGTCTTCGGCGCGAACGCGGTGATGACCGGAATGACGGGGGCGCAGTTGGTGCCCAGTACGCATGACAGCGAGAGCGGGGCTTCGTTCGAGTCGACCTCGTCGAACGAACCGTCGTCGACGACCGCGACCTGCCCACCGCAGGCGGTGAGGCCGAGAAGAACCAGACTGCAGACGAACTTGAACGGCGACATGACGACCCTCGAGACGTGAGAAGTGAGCCTGCTGCCGGCTGACGTCTCGAGCGGGGTCGGTTTTGCGTTCTGGTGTGAAGGTGTGGAGAAGCGGGCGAACAGGCCCGGAGCGGGGAGGAGAATCAGCCGCCAGGCGAGGTGGGCGTCGCAGGCGTGGGCGCCGAGGGCGTCGGGGTGACGATGGGGTCCACCGGCTTCGGCGCCTTCGCCTCGGCGATGCGCTGGCTCAGCATCACCTCGAGCGACTTCGCGAAGGAGGCGACGCTGGGGTCGACGCTGCCCTGAGAGGTCTTGATGGCGGCCCACAGCGGCGCGTCGGCCTGCGACTGCTTCACGAGGCCCGTGACGAGCGAGTCGAGGGCAGCGGCGCGGTCGGGCTCCGAAGCGGTGCGCAGGGCAGAGAGCAGCTCCATCGGGGCATCGTGCGCGACGACGGCGAGCTGCTCGGCGAGGAAGGCCGCGTTCAGCTCGTCACTCGCGTTGAAGCGCACGAACTCGAAGAGCCGCGAGACGGCCTCGAGGTGACCCGACGCCGCGAGCTCCACCAGGCTGGGCAGTACGGGCACGTCGAGCTGCGCTTTCTTCGCCGAGTCACGCAGCCGGCCGAACACCTCGTCACTCGCGACCGCGCTGTCGAGGAAGATGCGCACGTTCGCCGGCTCCTTCGGGTCCGAGAGAATGAGCGCGTCGGCGATGACGGCGCGCACGGCCGGGTCTTTCTCGCTGCGCCACGCGGTGCGGAGGAATGGTGCGTTGCGTTTGTCGCCTTTCTGGCCCATCGACACGTACGTCTTGAGGCGCGACTCGAGCTCGGCCTGCGACGAGACGACCGACGGAGGCCGCATCATCGAAGCGACCGCCGACGCCGGGCCCTCGCTGCTGCCGAGCGCCGCGACCGCCGCGCCGAGCGCGTCGATGTGCTGCACCACCGACGACGCTCGCCCGGGGAAGTCGTTCACCATCACCGAGAAGACGAAGCGCTCCGAGCCCACCGACTGCACGTAGCCAGAGAGCGCCGACACGTTCTCGAGCGTGCCCGTCTTCGCGCGCAGGCGGCCGACGGCCTCGCTGCCCTCGAAGCGGTACTTCAGGGTGCCGTCCTTCGCGGCGATGGCGAGCGCCGACAGGTACTCGGGCGCGATGGGGAAGCGCTGCACCATGTGCGTGAGCAGCTGCGTCGTCTGAGAGGCCGAGAAGCGGTTCGAGTCGTTGAGGCCCGAGCCGTTCTTCATCACGTAGGTGCCACGGGGAATGTGCACGTCGCGCTCGAGAAAGTCCTCCACCGCCTCGATGCCCTTCACGTGGCTGCCCGGCACGCCCTTCACCTCGGCGCCGACGGTCTTGATGAGCTGCTCGGCCACGAAGTTCGACGAGTTCTTGTTGAGGCGCTTGAGCACGATGTCGAGCGTGTCGCTCGCAGCGGCCGTCAGCATCTTCGCGTTGCCCGGAACGGTGCCGGTGCGAATGCGCCCCTTCACCTTCACGCCGCGCTGCTGCAGCAACTGCTTGAGCGTGAAGCCGAAATAGAGCGCGGGTTGATCGACCTTCTTCCACTGGCTCCACACGCCCTTCTCGAGCGGCACGACGCCCTTCACCTCGAGCTTCTGGCGAATCTTGTCCTTGTCGACGCCGCTGGTGACGGTGAAGCGGCGCTGCGTCTTGGTGCCCGTGGTGAGCTCGGACTCGACGACGAAGAAGTCGGAGGGCGGTTCGATCTCCGCCACCGCCGCAGCGCCCACCGTCTCGCCGGGCCGCAGGTACACGCCGACCGAGTTCCAGTTGAGCGAGAGCGCTCCCGTCGGGGCGAGGTACGCCTTGTCACCGCTCTCCTGGTCGAAGCCCGGCGCGGTGCGCTCGCCGTCGAAGTACGACTCGTCGAGCACGATGCCATCGGAGATCTCCTTGAGGCCCGCGTGCACGATGTCGGCGACGATGCCGTAGAGCCGCTCGGTGGTGATGGTCGGGTCGCCGCGGCCACGCACGAAGAGCACCTTGGCCTTGCCCTCCTTGAAGTCGTGGTCTGTGAGGAAATCGGTCTCGAAGCGGAAGTCGGGGCCGAGCGCGGTGAGCGCCGTCGCGGCCGTGAAGAGCTTCACGTTCGAGGCCGGGTTGAGCAGCTCGTCGCCGTCGCGCGAAAAGACGATGGAGCCGTCGTCGAGGCTGCGCACCTGCACGGTCACGCGCGCGCCCTTCAACGTCGAGGTCTCGATGACCGAGGTCAACGCGCGGCGGAGCGCCTCACGATCTTTCTCTTTCGCCTGCGGTGCCGGCTGCGCCGCGACCGACAGCGCGAACAGCACCACCACGCCCACCCCCACACACCCGAGTCGTCTCACGATGCCGTCGAGTAAACTCCGGAATCGGGCTTCACCGATAGTTTGTGACGTGGTCGCTACACCCACCAGATGAGGGGGCCTCACATGGCTGAACGAACGGAAATGTCGCGGGTCATCAAGGCGCCAGCGCGCCGCATCTACGAAGCCTGGCTCGACCCCGAAGAGCACGCGCTGATGACGGGTGCCTCGACCTCGGCCGGAGAGAACGGCGCCTACACCGCGTGGGACGGCTACATCGAAGGCCGCACCATCAGCTCCGAGCCCTTCACGCGCATCGAGCAGACCTGGCGCACCACCGAGTTCCCCGACGGCGCGCCCGACAGCAAGCTCGTCATCGAGCTGACCGAGGTCGACGGTGGCACCGAGGTGAAGCTGGTGCACACCAACATTCCCGACGGGCAGGCGGGCGACTACGACAAGGGGTGGCACGACTTCTACTTCGAGCCGATGGAGAAATACTTCTCGAGCCCGCGCGAGAAGCTGCGTGAAGGCGTCGAGGCGCTCGAAGAGGCAGCCGAGCGTGCAGGTGATGCCATCGAGGGTGCCGTCGAACAGGCCGGAGAGGCCATCGAGACCGCAGCGAAGTCGGCGGCGAAGAACGTCGGCAAGGCGTTCGACCGCACGAAGAAGCAGGCGAAGCGGCAGGCCGAGAAGGCCGTGAAGAAGGGCAAGCAGGTGCAGAAGAAGGTGGCAGCGCAGGCGAGGTCCCTCGGCAAGAAGGTGCGTGCGCTGGTCAAAGGCAAGAAGGCGGCCACGCCGAAGAAGCCCGTCGCGAAGAAGAAGGCTGCGCCCGTGAAGATGAAGGCGAAAGCGAAGAAGAAGTCGAAGCGCTGAAGCGTGGGCGAGCTGCCACTGCGCGTCTTCTTCCACCCACAGCGCGGCGCGTTCCTCAGCGACGAGGCCATCAACGCTCGCGTTGCCCGCTACCGGGGCGGCGCAGATGGCGGGTGGCGCGAGCTGAAGGGCGTTCAGGTCGAGCAGCAGAAGGACGGCAGCTTCTCGACGTCGGGAAGGCTGCCTGCGGGATTCGTCTGGGGTGACCCTTCACGGCAGGTGTTCGGGCTCGGAGGACCAGCGCTCGTCTACGGCCCGCTCGAGAAGCGCTGTCGCGACTGCAAAGTGGACTTCGTGTTCACGGCCGAGGAGCAGCGTCATTGGTACGAGACGCTGGGGTTCTTCCTCGACGCGACGGCGGTGCGCTGCAGCTCGTGTCGGACGAAGCGGCGACGGCTCGAGCAGGCCAGGCGCGCGTGGGAGCTGGCGTCGAAAGCCGTGGACTCGACGGCGAAGTCGCACGTGGCTGTCGTGGAGGCGGGCCTCACGCTGCTCGAGCGGGGTGGGCAGGTGAAGCGCGAGAAGCTGATGATGCACGTCGCGCGCGCAGAGAAGCTCGGAGCGAACGTGCGTGCACTCCGCGAGAGACTCGGCGCTCCGTTGCGGCGGTGAAGGGCAGCGCTGCCCGCCCTTCCGTTCAACGCGTCAGCTGCTTCCACGCGGTGACCAGCGCGGCGGCAGCTTCGACGACCTGCGCTTCGGTCGTCATTCTGCCGAGGCTCAAGCGCACGGTGCCTTCGACGTCGGCGGCTGGCAGCCCCATCGCGAGGATGATGGACGACGCCGTCTCGTGACCGTCGTGACAGGCGCTCCCGGTGCTGGCGGCGATGGTCGGCGTCGCGGCGAGCAGGGCGCTGCCCGTCACGCGGGGGAACCGAACGCTCAACGTGTTCGGCAGCCGTGGCGCGCGCGAGCCATTCACACCGAGCCCCGGAATCTGGTCCGAGAGCAGTTGAAAGAGGCGATCGCGCAGCAGACCGACACGTTTCGCCTCGGCCTCGAGCGTCTTGCTCGCGATGGCTGACGCGACACCGAGCCCCACGATGGAGGCGACATTCTCGGTGCCGGGCCTCAACCCGCGCTCGTGGTTCGCGCCGAGCAGATACGGCTCGAGCTCGAGTCCGCTGCGAACGAACAGGGCGCCGACGCCTTTCGGCGCGTAGAGCTTGTGGCCGCACACCGTCAGCGCATCGACGTCGAGCGCACGCACGTTCACCGGCACCTTGCCGACGCTCTGCGACGCATCGGTGTGCATGAGGCCGTTCGCTGCGCGAGCGAGGCGCGCGAGCCCTGCGATGGGCTGCAGCACGCCCGTCTCGTTGTTCGAGTGCATCACCGAGACGAAACACGCGCTCGGCAGTTCGGAGGGAAGCGCGGTGAGCCCGTTGCGGTCGACGGGCAATCGCTCGACCTTCCAGCCTTCGGCTTCGAGCGCGCCGACAGGCCCACTCGTCGCGGGGTGTTCGACGACGCTGGTGACGAACGTGCGGCTCCCCGCGTGTGCGCGCGTGAGGCCGAGAATGGCGAGGTTGTTCGACTCGGTGCCGCCCGAGGTGAAGAGCAACTCCTTCGCGTCGCAGTGGAGCAACGCAGCCACCTGCGCGCGCGCGTGCTCGACCGCCTCCTTCGCGCGTTTGCCGTACACGTGACCGCTCGACGGGTTGCCGAAGTGCTCGCGCAGGTACGGAATCATCGCGTCGACGACTTCGGGCAGCAGCGGCGTGGTGGCGTTGAAGTCGAGATAGAGCGGGTCGGTCACGGGAACACCTCGAAGAACTGGCGCGGCGCGCGCTTCTTGCGAACGCACTTCACGCGATCGTTCAGGTAGCAGGCCGAGAAGCCGAGGCGACGGTGCCCCGTGTGCGTCTTGCCCGAGCGGTGCCAGACGAAGTTGTGCAGCAGCACGCTCTCTCCAGCCTTCACGGGAACGGCGACGGGCTCGAACTGACGCTCCGCGACGCGGTCATCGGGCACGACTCCGCCCAGCGGCGTGGCGAGGCCCCAGCGATGCGAGCCGGGCACGAACTCGAGACAGCCTCCGTTCTCGGGAGCGTCGTCGAGCGCCGTCCACACCTGCACTTCGGGGTTCTCACTGAGGCCCCACAGCTTGCCCGCGTCTTGATGCCACGGAATCTCGGTGCCACCTCCGGCGGCTTTGTTGAAGACGATGGCGCGGTAGAGCGTGACGCGCCCGGGAATGAGCGTGCGCACGAGCGGCTCGAGCGCCGGGTGTCGAATCAGCGCGCGGAACGTGTCGTCGAGCTCGAGCTTCTCCATCTTGCGATAGTTCAGTGACGGGCCCTGCCAGCCGAGGCCGAGCGGCGCGTCGCGGTAGTCGCCGGTCGTCGCGTCCATCTGGAAGAACATGCCGGGCCAGGTGACGCGACCGAGCATCAACGCCTCGGAGCGCGCACGCAGTGACTCGAGCATCACGTCGTCGACGACCTGGCCCAGCTTCGCGAAGCCGTGCTCCCGGTACTGCGCGATGGCGGTGGTCACGTCGATCATCGGGCGTAGCTCGCGTCGGTGCCGGTGAACTCGCGGTGGGCGGTGTCGATGGCCGCGAGGAGATTGGCAGGGAGCGCCTTCGCAGCGGCGTCGATCGATTCGGTCAGCTGCGCTTCGCTCGCCGGGCCCAGCAGCACGACGTCGACGCCTTCGCGTTGCGCGACCCACGCGAGCGAGAGCTGGAAGAGCGACAAGCCCGCCTGACTCGCGAGCGCCGCGCACTTCATCGCGAACCCGCGCATCGTCTCGGAGCCGTCGCGCTTGCGATAGAGCCCGTTCGTCTCGAGCCGCGCTGACTTCGGAACTGGCGCCGACGGCTCTCTCGCGAGCAACCCGCCAGCGAGCGGGTTGTAGATGACGGTCTGAATCGGGAACCGGCGCGTGAAGGCGAAGTACTCGAGGTCGAGCTGGCGAATGGCGAGGTTGTAGAGCACCTGTGACTGCACCGGCTTCGGCAGCCCACGCGCGTCGCAGAGGTGGTTCAGCTCGCCGAGCTGCCAGGCAGCGAAGTTCGAGACGCCCCACGCACGCGCCTTCTTCGACTCGAGCACCGTCGAGAGGCCCTCGAGCGTCTGCTCGAGCGGCGTCGCGTGATCGGGCACGTGGAGCAGGTACACGTCGACGAAGTCGGTCTTCAGTCGAGCGAGCGATTCGTCGAGTGACGCGACGACACGCGCGGCGCCGAGCCCTTCCTTCTTCCACGCGCCGACCTTGGTGGTGATGGTGACACTCTCGCGACGGGCGCCGAGCGCGCGGCCGAGCACCTGCTCCGAGAGGCCTTCGTTGTAGAGGTTCGCGGTGTCGAAGGCGGTGAGGCCGGCGTCGAGGGCACGCTCGACGATGCGTCGCGCCTCGGGCTCGGCCGTCCGCTTTCCGAAGTTCATCGTTCCGACGGCGAGGCGAGCGCGCACACCGCTTCATACGACGCGCGTATGCTGACCGCAGCGATGTCGCTCAACGTCACCATCGTCGAGCCCCCTGCCCTGTTCGGTGAGCCGGGAAAACAGCTCCAGCGCATCGACACCATCCTCGACATGGCGCCCGTCGGTGACGTCATCGTGCTGCCCGAGACGACGCTGACTGGCTACGTCTCTCCGCAGGGTCTGTTCGACCTGAGCGCCTTCGCGGAGCCGTTCGAGAGTTCACAGCTCGCCGGGCTTCGGGAGCTCGCCGTTCGTCGCCGCGCGGCCGTCATCGGTCCCGTCATCGAGCGTGATGGAGAACGGCGTTTCAACACGCAGGTCGTGCTTGCGGCCGATGGTTCGCTGCTCGCGAAGTACCGCAAACGTCACCCCTGGTACCCCGAGACGTGGGCGACGCCGGGCGACCTTCCATTTCCCCGGTTTCGCCTCGGCGAGCTCGAGTGCACTCTGGCCATCTGCTTCGACGTGCACTTCCTGGCCGAGGAGGCGATGCACGAGCTCGGCGAATCCGACGTGCTGTTCTTCTGCTCTGCCTGGGTCGACAGCGAGTTCGACTCGAGGCCAGACCATCTGGTGCCGCTCGCGCGCGACTTCGGCCTCGTCGTCGTGAACGCGAACTGGGGCCGTGGTGACCCTGCGCTCCCGGGCCAGGGAGGCTCGATGGTGGTCGGCCCGACGGGAGCGATTCTCTCGCGCGCCACCGAACTCCACCGCCGCCTCGACGTGCGCATCGATTGACCTGCGGCGACACGTGGGTCATGGGCCAGCCATGAGCTCCCTCGCCACGCTGTTGCCGGCCTGCATCGACGCCCGGGCTTCACTGCTCGATGAGAAGCACCTCTCGGGCTGCCGCCTCTTCAACGGCTTCGTCGAAGGCCTGCCCACGCTCGCCCTCGATCTCTACGGCACCACGCTCGTCATTCACGATCACTCCAGCGCGAAGACGGGCGACGAAGCGCTCGCGAAAGAGGCGCTCGAGCTGACGAAGCAGAAGCTGCCGTTCATCACGACCGCGCTGTGGAAGGTGCGCAGCTCCGACAACACCGAGCTTCGCAATGGCGTGATGCTGCTCGGCGAAGAGAAGCAGCTGTGCCGCCGCATCGTCGAAGACGGGGTCTCGTATGCGCTGGCGCTTCGCCTCAACCGCGACGCGAGCCTCTACCTCGACACCCGCGGGCTGCGGGCGTGGGCGAAGGCGAACCTCGCCGGCAAGCGCGTGCTCAACACGTTCGCGTACACGGCGAGCCTGGGCGTGGCGGCGAAGGCGGGCGGCGCGAGCGAGGTGCTCAACACCGACCTGAACAACGCGTTCCTCACCGTGGGCCGTGACTCGTGGTCGATGAACAAGTGGCTCGTGAAGCGCCCCGAGTTCCGGCCTGGTGACTTCTTCGACGTCGTCGGCCAGCTCAAGCGCGAGCGCCGCACCTTCGACTGCGTGTTCGTCGACCCGCCGCTGTTCTCGGTGACCGAGCAGGGCCGCGTCGATCTCGTCGCCGACATGGAGCGCCTGCTCAACAAGGTGCGCCCGCTCATCGCGCACGACGGCTACCTCGTCGCGGTGAACAACGCCGTGTTCGTGCCCGGCAGCGACTTTCAGGCCGTCATCGACCGCATCTGCAGCGACGGCTTCCTCACGCTCGAGACCCGCGTCGACGCGCCGCTCGACTTCGTGGGCACCGAGGCCACCCGCCGTGGCCAGGCGCCAGCCAGCCCTGCGCCGTTCAATCACTCGACGAAGATGGCGGTGCTGCGCGTCACCCGGAAAGACGGGAAACGCTGAGAGGTCGTGCTAGCAGCGGCTCGCCTCACTCCCCCCGCGGTCCATTCGAGGAAGCCATGCTCAAGAAACTCGCTCTCGGTCTGGGCGCCGTCGTCGCTGTGCTGGTCATCATCATCGCGACGCGGCCGTCGGAGTTCGCCATCAAGCGCTCGCTCGCGATCAACGCGCCGCCTGAGATCGTCTACGCACACGTCGTCGACTTCCACGAGTGGGCAAGCTGGTCTCCGTGGGACGCGTTGGACCCCTCGATGAAGAAGACCTACACTGGCGGGCCCGGCGTCGGCGCGAAGTACGAGTGGCTGGGCAACGACAAGGTCGGCAGCGGTGCGATGACCATCGCCGACGCGAAGCCCAACGAGGCCGTCGGCATCACGCTCGAGTTCAAGACGCCCATCGAGGCCACCAACCGCACCGACATCACCTTCGCGAAGTCGGCGACCGGCACCGACGTGACGTGGTCGATGTCGGGCAACAACAACTTCATGAGCAAGGCGTTCTCGCTCGTGGTCGACATGGACAAGATGGTCGGCGCCGACTTCGAGAAGGGCCTGGGGTCGCTCAAGAGCGTGAGCGAGACCCACGCGAAGAAGGCGGCCGAAGAGAAGGCGGCTGCCGAGAAGGCCGCGGCTGAGGCTGCTGCCGCCGCCGCTGCTGCTGCTGCGACCGTCGACGCCGGCACGCCTTGACGTCGCACGCGCGTGAGGTGAAAGCGACGTGGTGACTTCACGATCGTTCGCCTTCGACGCCGAGTACTACCGCCGGTACTACGAAGACCCGAAGACCCGCATCTACGACCGCGCCCGGCATGCCCACCTCATCGAGGGCGTGCTGGGGTTGTTGTCGTGGTTCGGGTGGCCGGTCGACTCGGTGCTCGACGTCGGCGCGGGCGTCGGCTGGTGGAACGATTGGCTGAAGAAGCACCGCAAGCACGTTCGGTACGTCGGCACCGAGATGGACGCGGCCATCTGCAAACGCTTCGGCCACACGCAGGCCGACATTCGCTCGTTTCGCCTGCCCGAGCGCTTCGACCTCGTCGTGTGCCACGGCGTGCTCCCGTACGTCGACGACGCGGGGCTGCCCGACGCCATCGAGAACCTCGCGGCGATGTGCGGCGGGTTTCTGTACCTCGAGGCGATCACGAAGCGTGACGTCGCGGGCAACGTCGACACCGAGCTGACCGACACGCGCGTGCATCAGCGGCCTGGCGCGAAGTACCGCAAGCTGCTCGCGCCGCACTTTCGGCAGGTGGGCGCGGGGCTGTGGGCGAAGCGTGATGCGCCGGTCGTCTTCTACGAGCTCGAGGCGGGGCTCGACGCGAAGCGGTGACTCAAGGAGGCGCCGGCACCGTCGTGCCGACCAGCGCGTCCCAGAAGTCGCACTCGGCGCTGCGCCACCCCGTGCCCGTGGCAGGCGTCGCGTCGATGCGCATGAACGGCTCGGAGTTGCCGTAGGCGGGCCAGGCGATCGACCCGACCCCGTTGGGGTCTCCTGTCGCAGCGAAGCGCGTCCACCAGCCCAGCATCGAGGCTTCGACGGCGACGTCTCCCGCAGGCAACGCGGGCGCCGTCTCGCTCAGCTTCTGAAACAGGTAGCTCAGCTCGATGCCGTGAAACGCGCCGCGGGCAGGCTGCAGGGCTCGGGTGAACAGGTAGCGATAGACGGGCGTGCCTGGCTGGCCGATGGCGGCCGCTCTCGCGCTGAGCCGGGCCGTGCACCCGAAGAAGCCGTCGGTCGTCACTTGAATGAGGGCCTTTCGCGGCGTGCCGTACGTGGCGGTCGGGTAGAGCTGCTGGGTCACGCGGTCGACGAGGCCTGGCGCGAGCAGAGCGCTGACGGCGGCGCGGTACTCGGCTTCGGTGGTGATGAGCGGCATGGTGAGCGCGGTCTCGTCGAGGTTCGAGCCGACGACGAGCGGCACCTTGTGATGCCGCCCGTTCTGCATCGCGACGTACGGCACCTCGGGCAGCACGCGGCCATCGACCACGGGGCCCCAGCTCACCGACGGCCGGCGACCGCCCACCACCACGGGCACCGGGTACGCGCGAATCAGCGCCTCGGGAGACAGCGAGCGCAGACAAGCGGCGACGTCGGCCACGCCCGCACAACCGGTGCCCTGGAGCCAGAGCGCCGCCTCGTTGCGACGAAGCTCTGGCGTGAGCGCGGCCGAGCAGGCGCCCGACTCGATGACGGCGCGCTGAAAGAGCCCCGCCGACCCGGGCGTCGCGAGCTGCGTGCAGGTGTTCACGGCGCCGGCCGACTCTCCGAAGAGCAGCACGCGTGACGGGTCGCCGCCGAAGCTGCGCACGTTGCGCTGCACCCACCGCATGGCGGCGTGCTGATCCATCAACGCGTAGTTGCCCGAGACCCCGCCGTCGGTCTCTTCGTCGAGCGCGGGTGTCGAGAGGAAGCCCAGCACGCCGAGGCGGTACTGAAGCGTCACCACCACCACGCCGCCCCGTTGCGCGAGCCGGGTGCCGTCATAGAGCGCGATCGACTGCCCGCCGATCAGCTCGCTCGCAGAACCGACCGTGTTGCCGCCGCCATGAATGAAGAGCATCACCGGAAGGCCGGCGTCGGGGCTCGCCTGCGCGGGCGTGAAGACGTTCACCGTGAGGCAATCTTCGTTGCCCTCGAACGGAGCGCCCGCGTCGAAGGGCATGCCCTGCTGCTGGTCGAGCTGCGGGCAGCGCGAGCCGAACTGCTGCGCCTCACGAACGCCAGACCAGCACGCGTGCTCCTCTTCGGGCGGGCGCCAGCGGAGCGAGCCGACGGGCGGCTTCGCGAAAGGAATGCCACGAAACGCACGGCCCTCGGCCGAGACCTGCCCACGCACCGGGCCGCGCTCGGTGAAGACGACGTCGACCGAGGCCTCGACCCCCGCGTTGCAGTCGACTCCGGCGTCGAGGGCCTCCCCGGCGTCGCCCGCGTCACTGGTTGAACCACTGTCGACGACCGGGGGAGCGACCCCGCACGCAAGACCGAGACACACGACCGGAAGCAGAGCGCGCATGGCGGCACCAACCCGTGAGGTGGCGGAAAGTTGTGTCGACCCCTCACTTCCTGCAACACCTCGTATTGATGCGTCGAACGTGCTGGGTCGTGATGTGTGTCATGGCCGCCTGCGGGCCTGATGAGTCGCGGGTCGACGCGGGGGCGCCACCTGATGCGGGCACACCGCTGGCAGATGGTGGAGCCGTTGGTGATGCGGGCGCCGCCGATGCAGGAGACGTCGATGGCGGAGCGCTCGACGCTGGTCCGGGTGACGCGAGCGTGCCAGGCGATGGCGGGTTCGACGGCGGCTTCGATGCGGGGCTGCGCGATGCCGGGGTCGTCGATGCCGGCCCGATGGACGCAGGGGTTCGTGACGCTGGCGTCGTCGTCACCTGCACCGCTGGCGGCCTTCCTGGAACCTGCCTCGACGTGTCGGAGTGCCGCGACACACGGCAACCCACGGCGGGACTCTGCCCCGGCGCTGCGAACATTCAGTGCTGCACGCCGCGGTACACGAACGCGTGCGACCCGAACGCGCGCCCACGGCCCAACGAGGGCCTCATCGAAGCCGCCGGTACCGGAGGCTGCCCCGCCGGCATGGTGCGCGTGAGCACCTTCTGCATCGACCGCTACGAGGCGTTCCTCGAAGAGGCCGACGGCGGTACGTGGTGCCCCTTCGTGAACCCGGGCACCCGGCCGATGCGAGCGCGTTCGGTCGAAGGCGCGGTGCCTCAGGGCTACATCACCCAGGTGCAGGCGACCGCGGCGTGTGTCGCGGCGGGCAAACGGTTGTGCACCGACGCCGAGTGGCTGCGGGCGTGTCGTGGGCCGACGAACACGACGTACCCCTACGGCAACACGCGCATGACGGGCGTGTGCAACGACCGGCGCTCCGTGCACCCGGCCATCGAGCTGTATGGAACCGGCGCGAGCTGGATCTACAGCCACATCGACAGCCCGTGTCTCAACCAGCTCGACGGTGGGCTCGCGCGCAGCGGCGACTTCTCGGGCTGCTCGTCAGCCGAAGGCGTCTTCGACCTGATGGGCAACCTGCACGAGTGGACGGCCGACCCCGCGGGCACGTTCCGCGGCGGCTTCTACGTCGACACCGTCATCAACGGGAACGGCTGCCTCTACGCGACGACCGCGCACGACGTCTCGCACTGGGACTACTCGACCGGCTTCCGCTGCTGTCAGTGACGCTCGAAGAGCGGCTTCACTTCGGCGATGGGCTTGCCGCCATACAGCGCCTTCACCTGGGGCAGCGTGCCGAACGAACGGCTCACCATGCGGTCGATGTAGAGCGTGCCGTCGAGGTGATCGACCTCGTGCTGAAGAATGCGCGCCGGCCAGCCACGCACGCGCCAGGTCTGCGGTTGCCCCTTCTCGTCGAGCCCTGACACTTCGACCTCTCTCCACCGCTCGACCAGCGCCGCGTAGCCCGCGACCGAGAGACAGCCTTCGAAGAAGGTGGCGCGGTCGTCTCCGATGGGGGTGAGCGTCGGGTTGATGAAGACGCGCAGCGGCACCGGCTTGCGCTCTCGCTCCTCGAGTTCCTGCGGCGTGAGCGACGTCTGCAGCTCGGCGCGATCTTCGAGCACCAGCACCCGCAACGAGACGCCCAGCTGTGGCGCCGCGAGCCCCACACCAGGAGCCTTTCGCATCGCATCCGTCATTCGAACGATGAGGGCCTGGAAGTCGGGCGTGGCGATCTGCTCGGGCGACACGTCTTTCGCGCGAGCGCGCAGCACCGGGTTGCCGGTCTGCACGATGGGGTTGGCGGTCGTGTCCATCGGAGGGACTCCTGACGAGAGCGCGCCCGAGCTGGTGGCGCAGGCGGTGGCGAAGACGGCGATGATGATGACGAGTCTCATGGTGCGGTGACGACCTCGACGTCGATGGTGCGCGAGCCGCCGGTGATGGTGAGCGAGCCCTGCGCTCCGGTGAGCGGGCCCTGCCCTGCGAGGCGAACGGTCACCCGGCCGTTGCTGCGCGCGACGCACCCTCGCTGCGTGGCAGTGGTGCAGTCGGGCAACGCGCTCCCGCCTTCAGAGAACGCGGTGTCTGCCGACGCAGTCGAGCGATACGTCGTGCCGTCACGCTCGACGAACGTCTCGTCACCACCTGGAGCCCACAGCAGCACGCGCTCGTTCTTCACGTCGTCGAGATCGACCG
The DNA here is from genome assembly GCA_016879935.1 of Archangiaceae bacterium. GTDB lineage: Bacteria > Myxococcota > Myxococcia > Myxococcales > Myxococcaceae > Xiheimicrobium. The sequence continues at coordinate 16,540 of JAACJQ010000237.1, forward strand.
TCGGCGCATCGGCAGGAACGAGCGTGTCGACGCGTTCAGGCAAGCGGGGAACGACCGCGCCGCGACGGAGCCAGAGCGGAACGTCGCCCATCGCGGCGGTCGCGGTGAGATCGGCCGGCCCCGCGACCGTCGCCGAGCCATCGAGCGCGACCCACGACCCCGAAGGCACGTGCACCGCGCGCGTGTTGCCCGAATCGACGATCGGCGCGACGAGCATCGAACGCCCGAGCACGAACTCGTCTGCGATCGTCCACGTCGCCGCGTCTTCCGGCGCCTCGAGGAAGAGCCCACGCATGATGGGCAGGCCGCTCGTCTCGGCCTCTTTTGCGAGCCCGTCGAAGAACGGGACCAGCTGCGTGTGGAACTTCGCCCAGCGCCGGTAGTGCGCGAGCGTCTCGGCGTCCTTCTCGAGGTTCCAGTTGTCGCGCGGGTCGATGCCGTGGTGCGTGCGCATGACGGGCGAGAGCGCGCCGAGCGAAGTCCACCGGAAGAAGAGCTCCTTCGTGGAGTTCGGGTTCGTCGTCGACTGATAGCCCGCGATGTCGTGGCCGTACGTCGAGACGCCCGAGAGGCCGAGGTTGATGCCGATGGGCAGCACCGTGAAGAGCCCGTCGTCGCGCTGAAAGCTCGTGCGTTGATCGCCCGCCCACACGACTGGCGCATACGCGTTCGCGCCGTACCAGCCAGCGCGCGAGAAGAAGACGAGCCGCTCGCCGTTCGGGTCGCGCTCCTTCAGCACCTCGGCGTTCAACTTCACCCACTCGGTCGCGTAGCGGTTGTGCGCCTCGAGCGCCGACTCTCCGCTCGCGAGCACCGCGTCGTGCGGCAGCCATTCGCCGTAGTCCGCCATCCACCCCTTGAAGCCGACGTCGAGCGCCTGCCGCAGGTAGCCCTTCACCCATTCGCGCGTCTCGGCCCGCGAGAGATCGGCCATGCCCGTCGGTTTGAAGGTGACACCGTCGAACAGGTACGGCGCGCCCTTGTCGTTCTTGACGAAGTGATTGCCCGCCATCGCCTCGCCGAAGATGCGCTCGTCTTGAACGATGAAGGTGTTGAAGTACGCGTGCCAGTCGATGCCGGCGCTCGCGAGTTCGCGCGAGATGACCTCGGCGTCTGGGTACAACGAGCGGTCGAGATCCCACTCCTCTTTCAAGCGGTAGGTCGTCGCGTTCTCACGGCCACCGCGGAAGTCCTCGGTCCAGATGGCAGACGACGGAATGTCGTTGTCGCGGAGCAGCTTCGCGATGCGGCGCACCTCGGCGGGCCCGAAGATGGCGTCGTTCCACGGAGCGAACGCCATCGGCGGTGGCTTCGCGGGGCGCCCGAGAATTCCCGCCGTCGCGCGCGTGAGCGTCTTCGCGGGCGTGCCGTCGGCGTACACGTGCAGCGTGAGCGTGTTGCTCCAGGCTTCGACGCGCCACGCGGCGGTGTTCACGTTGCACAGCTCGAAGACCGAGCGGGCGTCGACCTGCGCGGCGGCGATGAAGCCACGGTTCGAGAGGAACGTCGGCAGGCCGTAGCTCGACGCGTGCCGCGTGCCTTCGAGCATCCACGCTTCGGGGTACTCGTCGTCGACCATGCGTTTGCCGATGCCGGGCTCGCTCATCCAGAAGCCGAGCGTGTGGCCACGGTGATCGACCGCGTCGGCCTGCGCTCCGAACCCGAGGAAGCGGTCGCCCTCGGCGCAGGTGAACGCGAGCGAGAGCCGATTCACCGACGGATCCTTCGCGGTGTACGTGAGCTGAAGGGCGCCGTCGGAGCCCTTCGCCTCGACGCTCACCACTACGTTGCCGGCGCCGTCGCGGAACGCGCCCTTCGCGAGCTCGGCCGTGACCGAGTCCCACGAGAAGGTGTTCGCTTCGGTCCACGGCTGCGTGCCTTCGGTGAACTTCCACGCGCCGAACTGCATCTCGGTGCGCGCGCGAGACGTTCTCACAGCGGCCTGTGCGTACGCCTGCGTTCCCGAGAAGCCACGGAGCAGCTCGGTCGTTCCGACCTTCACGACCTGCGCCTTCGCTTCGACAGGCAATTCGAACGTGGCCAGCTTCGGAGCAGCGGGCGCACAGGCGACGGCGAACACGAGCGGGAGCAGGCGGCGCATGGAGCCCGTATATAGGCCGCATGTCATGGCTGAAGTGGGTTCAGACGCTCACTACCGTCTCGCAGCGCGGGCTCGCCTATTCGAAGGACCCGTACGATCTCGAGAACTACACGAAGGTGCGCGAGGTCTGCGCCGAGCTGGCAGAGCACGGCGCGCCTGAAGGAACGCCGTCGGTGCGCCCGATTCTCGACGCGCAAACCGGCTACCCGACGCCGCAGGTCGACGTGCGCGCGGTGGTGGTGAAAGACGGCAAACTGCTCTTCGTGAAGGAGACGCAGGACGGAAGGTGGGCGTTGCCCGGAGGCTGGGCCGACATCGGGGTCTCGCCTGCCGAGATGGCCGCCAAAGAGGTGCACGAAGAGTCGGGCTTCGAGGTGAAGGCGACGCGACTGCTCGGCGTGTTCGGAAAGCAGCTCGACAGTCAGCGCGTGTTCAGCGTGTACAAGTTGATCTTCCACTGCGAACTCGTCGGCGGAGCGGCGACGACGAGTCACGAGACGAGCGAGGTCGCGTTCTTCGCGCGCGATGGGTTGCCACCGCTGTCGATGAACCGCACGCACCCGAGACACCTCGAGCAGATCTTCCTGCGCCTCGATGACCCGACGCTGCCGGCCTACCTCGAGTGACGGTTTTTCCCGGAGCACGGGCGAGGTGACGTAAGCACCGCGCCGATGCCCTGGTACTTGTGGACCCCGTTCATCATCGCCGCGCTGCTCATCGCCATTCCGCCCATCGTCCGCGGGCTCATCAAGCAGCGCCTGCACGACTACCGAATTCAGGTGAACGAGGTCGACGCGACGCGGCCGAAGCAGCTCGAAGGCAAACGCCGCGTGGCCGTGCTCGGTGGCGGAGTCGCCGGCCTCACCGCCGCCATCACACTCGCGAGACGCGGCTTCGAGGTCGAGCTGTTCGAGTCGAACGCGTACCTGGGCGGCAAGCTGGGCAGCTGGAAGGTGCAGCTGGCTCCGGGTGAAGACGCGTGGGTCAGCCACGGCTTTCACGCCTTCTTCCCGAACTACTTCAACCTCGATCGGTTCCTGAACTCGCTTGGGCTACGCACGGGGTTTCAGAGCATCGGCGAGTACGTGATTCTCGGAACCGACGGAGCGCAGGTGCGCTTCGGCAAGCTCGACACGACGCCGGTGTTCAACCTCGTCGCCCTCGCGCGGGCGGGCGTGTACCGCTTTCGTGACGTGCTGAAGGCTCCGGCGCGCGATCTCTTCGGCGTGTTCCTCGAGTACGACGCGAAGGACACGTTCGAGCGGTACGACCACGTCTCGTTCGCCGACTTCGATCGCCTCGCGCAGCTGCCGCCCCGCCTCAAGCTCGCCTTCAACACCTTCGCGCGCGCGTTCTTCTCCGACGAAGACAAGCTCTCGCTCGCCGAGCTCATCAAGTCGTTCCACTTCTATTACCTGAGCCAGGACGGCGGCCTCGTCTACGACTTCCCCACGCACGACTACGAGCCGGCGTTCCTCGCGCCGATGCGCAGCGAACTGGCGAAGCATCACGCCCGCGTGCACCTCTCGACGCCGGTGACGTCACTCACGAAGACGGACCTGGGCTTCACCGTGAACGGCGCTCCCTTCGATCGCGTCGTGCTCTCGACCGACATCGTCGGCGCGCGGAGCATCATGACGAAAGCCGAAGGCGTGACCGACGAGGTGAAGGCTCGCTTCGAGGCGCTCACGCCCGGCCAGCGCTACGCCGTGCTCCGCATCTGGATCGACAAGGACGTACGCGAAGGACTGCCGCCGTTCGTCATCACCGATCGCGTGAAGGTGCTCGACGCGTTCACCACCTACCATCGCTTCGAAGCCGAGGCGCAACAGTGGACGAAGCGTCACGGCGGCGCGGTGCTCGAGCTGCACTGCTACGCGGTGCCCGAGGCGCTCTCTCCCGAGCAGGTGAAGCAGGCGCTGCTCGACGAGTTCCTCGAGTTCTTCCCCGAGGCGAAGGGCTTCACCGTCGCGCACGAGGTGTTTCAGTTGAACCGCAACTTCACCGCGTTCCACCTCGGGATGAACGCGAAGCGGCCCGAGACCGACAGCGGCGTGCCCGGTCTCGTTTGCGCGGGTGACTGGGTGAAGCTGCCCTTCCCCGCGATGCTGCTCGAGGCGGCGTGCGCGAGCGGCTCCGTCGCGGCGAACGTGCTGTTGCGTGAAGCAGGGCTGCAAGAAGAACCGGTCGACTCGGTTCCGCTGCGTGGGCTCATGGCGGGCATGCCGCAGCCGCCTGCGCGAAAGATGCTCGCTCCGAAGGGAAGTGCGTGATGCGTGGAAAGACCGTGATCATCACCGGCGCCAACACCGGCATCGGCAAGGCGACCGCGACCGAGCTCGCGAAGCAGGGAGCGCGCGTCTTCTTCGCCTGCCGCTCGCGCGCGAAGACGATGCACGTCATCGAGGCGCTGAAGCGCGAGACGGGGAATCAGGAGCTGCACTTTCTCGAGCTCGATCTCGCCGACCTGTCGCAGGTGAAGGCCGCGGCGAAGGCGTGGCTCGCGACGAACGAGCGCCTCGATGTGCTGATCAACAACGCCGGGCTCGTGCGCATTCGAACGCTGACCGCGCAGGGCTACGAGATGACGTTCGGCGTGAATCACCTCGGGCACATGCTGCTGACGTTGTTGCTCGAGCCGGCGCTGATGAAGGCGACTCCGTCTCGCGTCGTCACCGTGGCGAGCCGCGCGCACGAGCGCACGAAGCAGCCGATCGACTACGCCGATCTGCAGAACCCGCTCGATTCGTTCTCGGGCTTCCCCGAGTACATGCGCTCGAAGCTGGCGAACATGTTGTTCAGCTTCGCGCTCGCACGCCGGTGGAAAGACCGCGTGAACGTCTACGCCGTGCACCCGGGCGTCATCGCGTCGGAGATCTGGCGGGCGGCCCCGACGCCGCTGCGGCAAATCGCGATGCTCTTCATGCGCACGCCAGAAGAAGGCGCGCGCGCGAGCTTGCACTGCGCGACCTCGGAGGCCGCGGGCAAGGAGACGGGCCTCTATTACGACGAAGATGGGAGTCGACGCCCCGCGAGCAAGCTCGCGCTCGACGAAGCGGCGCAGGAGCAGCTGTGGAGCTGGTCGATGGAGAAGCTCTCGAGCTTTCTCTGAACGTCAGAAGCCGCCGTCTGCGAGACAGCCCGCGTCGCGGTCGGCGTCACACTCGGCACGGCGCGCGAAACCGCACTTCACCTTGCCCTCGGGCGTGTCGATGAGCCGGCAGTCACAGGCCTCGACGAGCTCGGCGCAGCGGGCGTTGTCGGTGGCCGTCAGGGTGACGGTCGACTCCTGGGTGGCCGCGCGCTGCAGGCAGGTGTTGCGGTCGAAGCTGCTGGCCTGACACTCGCACTGCCGCTCCGAGAGTTGGCGGCACGGGCTCTTGCACCCGCCCAGCATGACGGAGGCTGCGATGACGATGACGGCGAACAGCGGCTTCATGGCGGCGCGCACCCTGCCACAGGTCTTCGTGGGAACCGAGTGTTCCTGTGACGGAGAAGCGCGAGTTCGATTGCTGGGCTGGGTCGATTCGCGAGCCGGTCACCCGAGGGCGGCCGCGAGGGTCTCTCGCAGATAGCGGGCGGCGAGGCCCACCGTTCGACGAGCGCTGTCGGGCTTTCGCGTGAGCGACGGAGCGACCTCCATCACGTCGCCGCCGAGCAGCCCGACCTCGGCGCCCAGCCGCTTGATGAGCGCGCTCAGCCAATCAGGCTCGAGGCCATCGGGCTCCGGCGTTCCCGTCGCGTCGGCCCACGCGGAGTCGGTACCGTCGATGTCGTTCGAGAACAGCACGCCCTTCACCCCGCTCGCCTTCACGTGGGCAATGACCTCATCGAGCGCACGGTCGGGGTTCTCGCGAATGTGCTTCGCCCAGAACTGGCGCACGCCGGTGGTCGACTCCCAGTGCTCCTGCGTGCGAGCGGTCGCGCGAATGCCGACCTGCGTGAGCCGCCCCTGCCGGCCGAGCACCTCGTTCGCGTGCCAGCTCCAGGTGGCGAAGCAGTACTTCACGCCGAGCCGCTCCTGCAGCAGGTCGGTGTGCGCGTCGGACTGAACGATGCCCCAGGGAGCGCCCGCTCGCGATTGGTTCAATGGTTGAACCACTGGCCAGGCGGTCGAGTGATCGCCGCCGATGGTGAAGGGCTTCAGCGCCGGGTTGAGCTGGAGCATCAGCGTCCACGCGCGCTCGGCGATCGAGAGGCACGAGACAGGCAATGGCTGCGCCACGAATGGATAGAGCGCGGCGCGGCTTCGCGAGAGCTGCTCTGGCGACAACATCGAGTCGTGCAGCAGCTGCGGCACCACGAAGACGTCTCCGACATCGACCACGCCCATCGCGTCGAGCTTCGCGGGCCAGTCGGTGTCGTCTTCGAGCAACCGCGACCGAATCGCCTGCGGCCCCAGGTTCGCGCCTCGCTGAAACCCCGCGCCCACGTCCGACGGAATGCCGAGCAACACGCCACGCGCCGAAGCGACGCGCTCGAGGTTCTCGCGAAAGACCCGCTGCACGTCGTCGTCCGACGACACCCGGTAGAGCGAGCGCTGCAGGGCCTGCTGCTCGGCCTTGCCCGTCGAGACGAGATACAGGCCCGCGCCGGCCGGTTTGAGAATGGTGGCGAGCTCGTCGAGTGGCGTCATGGGTGCGTCGTGAGCCTCGCACGGCCGGCGCCTCCCCGAGAGCCCTTCCGTGACGGACGGACGGGCCAGTGGAAATGAGCCGAGGCGCTCGAGGACGATCACCTTGAAGCCGTGCGCGGATTCGCGATTTCACGATGGCGGGCGGCTGAGCTGAACGCGTCGCCATCGTGACAAGCCACGACCGGCGAGTAGCGTCGTCACGTGGCCGTTCGCAAACGAGAGCGAGTTCCGCAAGACACGAGCGGCGCGCTCACGGCGTGGAAGCTGGGCTCACGGCTCCGACTGCCCGCGCTCCGTCATCGCAACGAGACCGAGACTCTCGACGGCCGCCAGCTCGAGGTCGCGTGGGACGGGCATCGCATCATCGCCGTGAAGGCCAACGGAGAAGCACGCCTCTTCGCCGACGATCTGCGCGAGTGGACCTCGCAGTGTCAGAACATCGCGCTCACGCTGAAGGATCTTCCGCCGCGCAACTTCGCCCTCGAAGGCACGCTGTGTGTCCTCGATGAGCACGGCCGACCTGACTTCGAGGCGCTGAAGAAGCGGGTCACGCAGGGCACGGGTCCCGCGGCGGTGCTGATGATCTCCGACGTGCTGTTCCTCGACGACGAAGATCTTTCGTCGCTGCCTCGCACCGAACGTCGCGAACGGCTCCGCGCGACCAGCACGCTCTCGACGCCGCTCATCTGGTCCGACCCGCTGCAGGGAACGCTCGAGACCGTGCTCGATCAGGTGCGCGCCCTCGGTCTTCCAGGCGTCATCGCGTTCAAGAGCACCGGCGTCGGAGACGCGATCGCGCTCTCGACGACCACGACTCCGCTCCCCATTCGCCGCTCGCTCTCGAACCCGCCGAAGCTGACGAGCCCCGACAAGGTGCTCTTCCCTGTCGACGGCGTCACCAAACGCGACGTGCTCGACTGGTACCAGGCGGTGGCCCCCGTCTTCCTGCCGCACCTGCGCGACCGCCCCGTCGTCTCTCAGCGTTGGCCCGACGGCATCACCGAGTTCATGTGGTTTCAGCACCGCCCGCCGCCACGCGCGCCTGACTACCTCGAAGCGCTCACCATCGATGGCGATCGCCGGCTGCTCATTCAGAACGCTGACGCCCTGTTCTGGATGGTGAACCAGGCCGCGCTCACCTTTCACACCTGGGCGACGCGCACTCACTCGCTGATGAACCCCGACTGGGCGGTCATCGATCTCGACCCCGGGCCGGCGACGACGTGGCCGCAGGTCATCGAGGTCGCGACCGCGGTGCGAAAGCTGCTCGAGCTGCTCGAGGCCCCCAGCGTGGTGAAGACCAGCGGGCAGAAGGGGCTGCACGTGCTGGTGCCGCTCGCCGAGAACCAGTCACTCGATGACGCGCACCGCTTCTCGTACGGCGTCTGCTCGATGGTCGCGCAGCTGCTCCCGAATCTGGTGGTGCTCTCGCACGACGAGAAAGATCGCCGCGGCCGGCTCTTCCTCGATCACCTGCAGAACTTCCGCGGCAAGACGTTGGTCGCGCCCTACTCGCTGCGTGCGGTCGATGGAGCGCCCGTCTCGACGCCGCTCCGCTGGGACGAAGTGACGCCAACGCTCGACCCGAAGTCGTTCACGCGCGCCGTCGTGCTCGACCGGCTCGCGAAGCACGGAGACCTCTTCGCGCCCGTGCTCACCAACGGCATCTCGCTGAAGGCCGCGCTCGCCCGCCTCGGCGGTGGTTGAACCAGTTCAGATGTTCGGCAGCATCGCGTTGCCCTCGTCGAGCAGCTTCGCGACTGCGTCGTGCGCCTCGAGCGTCAACCGCTCCCGCGCCTCGATGCCAAGGCCCTTCGTCTCGATGGGCTTGCCGATGACGAGCGCCGCCGGCTTCGGGCGAATCGCGACGGTTCCCTTCGGGAGAATCGCGTACGTGCCCGCGACGGCAGCGGGAACCAGCGGAACCTGCGCCTCGAGCGCCATGATCGCCGCGCCCTTCTTGAAGGGCTTGAGCACGCCGTCGTCGCTCCGCGTGCCCTCGGCGAAGAAGACGACGCTCACGCGATCACGCACGGCGACGCCCGCTTCCTTCAGCTTCTGCTTGTCGCCGTCACCGCCGGTGCGATCGACGAAGACGTTGCCCGCACGCTCGAGCGCGTAGCCGAACACCGGCACCCGCCGCAGCTGCTGCTTGGCCACGAAGCGCATGTGCCGGCGAATGTGACGAAACAACACCAGCGCGTCGAAGTTCGACTGGTGGTTCACGCACAACACGAAGTTGCCAGTCGGCAGGTTCTCGAGCCCGCGGCACTCGGTACGAACGCCCGAGACCTTCAGCGTCGTGTCAGCCCACAGCTGGAGCACCGGGTCGGGCGCGCGCTCGTCGAGGTACGTCAACGCGCTCACCGCGACCGAGGCCGAACCCGTCAGGCCCACCACGCCAGCGCCAGACACGAGCGTTCTCAGAATCTCTTTCACACGAAGTCCTTTGCCGGGAACAACAAGACGTCGGCGATTTGAGTCACTTCGAGCATCAGCATCAACACCCGATCGATGCCCACGGCGATTCCGCCGGCTTCGGGCATCTTGCCGACCGCTTCCAGGAACCGCTCGTCGAGCTCGAAAACGGGGCGCTTCAGCGAGCGGCGAAGCTCCTGCTCTTCGACGAGGCGTTTGCGCTGCTCCACCGCGTCGGTCAGCTCCGAGAAGCCGTTCGCCAGCTCGATGCCGCCCGCGTACAGCTCGACACGCTCGGCCACCTCGGGCTCGCCCGGTTTGAGCCGCGACAACGACGCCATCGACGCGGGGTACTCGATGAGAAAGGTCGGCCGTTCGACGCCCAGCTTGCGCTCCACGCGCTCGAGGAAGACGTGGAAGAAGACGTCGTCGAACGAGGTCGACGTGCCCGTGTACACCCCGCGCGCATCGGCCGCCCGCTTGAGCGACGGCCCATCGGCGTGAACGCGAAGATCGATCTCCGCGTAGCGAACCAGCGCGTCACGCACCGTCAGCCGCTCGTACGGCGTCTTCGTGAAGCACCCGCGCGAAGGAGCCACAGCCTGCTCCGCCGCGCTCCGCGCACCCTCGAGGTCGCGCATGATGGCCGTGTAGTCGGCGTTGGGCCGATAGAACTCGAGCATCGTGAACTCGGGGTTGTGGTGACCCGAGACCTCACCGTTTCGAAACGTCTTGCAGAGCTGGAACAGCGGCGGACAGCCCGGGTCGGCGAGCAACCGCTTCATCGCGTACTCGGGGCTCGTGTGCAGATAGAGCGACTTCTTCGAGCCGACGTCGGTCTGGGGAATGAAGGGCACCTCGAACGGGTCGATGTGCGGCTCGAGGCCGGGCGTACCGATGAGACACGGCGTCTCGACCTCGAGGTAGCCCTCGCCCAGAAAGAAGCGACGGAGCGCGGCGTTCATCGTCTGGCGGGCTCGCGCGGCGGCCCATTGCGCGGGGGACGGCATGGCGCCTCCTTCGCACGAAGCGGGTCACTTCACGAGCAGCGCTCGCAGCTCGTCTCGTGTCGTCGGCAGGCCGTGCGCGCGAAAGACGTCGTTCTGATTTCCGAAGATCATGCCCTCGCGCCAGATGGCGTGCTCGACGCTCGCTTCGATGGCCTGCCGCTGGAGCGCCGAGAGCGAGGCGCCCAGCCGCTCCGGGAACGCGAGCTTCAACAGCCGGTCGAGTACGCCGAGCTTCTTGTAGCCCTTCGCGCTCACCAGCAACGACTCGAGCTGCTTGAAGGCGAGCGCGCCGTCACTCGGGGGCGCCTTCTCGACACACCACGCGACCAGGTTCGTCACCGAGCCGCTGAAGGCGCACTCGGTCTCGCCAACGCCTTCTGGCAGCTGCACGAGTCGGCGCCGCGCGATCTCCGAAGGGTCCGCAGCGCCGATGATCTCGGCGCAGGCCGCGTACAGCCCGTCGAGGCCCTCGTCCGCGTCCATCAATACCCGCGCAGGCTCGACGACGTCGACGCCCAGCCTCGCCAGTGTCACCAGCGCCTTCCCACGCAGACCGACGGCGCCCTGCTCTTTCGCGAGCGCCCAGAGCTCCGGAGCGCTCACCGCGCGCTGACCGGGAAATGACGAGAGCAGCGCGAGCGCCTCACTCACGAGGGCGTCGTCGTCGGAGTGGAGCAGTTGCAAGAGGGTCGGCACGCTGCGTTCGACCGCGAGAAAACAGTCGCGCTCCCAGACCGCGCCGACGCGATCCTGCACGGCACGCACGGCCTCGGGCAGGGCGTCGGCGAAGATGTCTCCGTCGAGCGCCTGCTGTGGAATGCCAATGGACTCGAGCTCGGTCGCGATGGCCATCACTTCGCCCAGGGGAAAGTGGCCGGGGAACACGCTCTCGGGGTACCCGAGCGCCAGGTGGTGCAGGTAGGTGACGAGAAAGCGCTTCGCACGCACCGCGCGCGGCCCCGTCGTCAGCAGCTCGATGAAGAACGGCACCGTCTTCGACGTCACGCCCCAGCGAGTGCCCTGATGAAACACGTTGCCCCACAACGCGCTCGTCGCGCTCGAGAAGGCCTCGATGTCGTGGTCTGCGTTCGCAATGGCCAACAGCAGGTCGGGCACGTCGTCGGCAGGGCCGTACGCGTGGTGATACCGGGACCAGTCGACGCTTCGGAGTCTCTGCTCGAACGAATCCACGGCGGGCAGCGTAGCGAAACGTTGTCGGCTCGCAGCTCTCTCGCTGAGGGTACAGTGCCCGCCATGTCGTTTCGTCTTTGCCTCGTCGCAGCGCTCGTCACCTTCAGCCTCGTCGCCTGCCCGAAGTCCGAGAGCAGCGTTCAGACCGATCGTTCGGCGCTGGTCGATGCAGGTGTCATCGACCCTGCCCGCGTGCGGCTCGAGGCCCAGCTCGCGTCGCTCTCGAAAGACACCGCCGCGTGGTCGCGTGCCGTCGACGAGAAGCTGTGGCAACACTGGACGACAGGGGCGGCGTTCGATCTCGCGCCACTCGAGGCCAGCCACGACGCGCTGCTGACACCCGAGCGCCGGGCCCTGCTCACCGAGGCCACCGCGCAGGCCATCGACGACCCGCGCGCGCTCGAGCACCTCGCGCTCTTCCTCGACGCCGAGCGGCTCACGAAAGAGACCGCCGCCGAGAGCCAGGCCATCGCCACGCTCGAGTCGACCCTCACCTTCCCCTTTGGCGGCAAAGAGGTTCGCTGGCACGACCTGAACCGATTGCTCGCGACCGAGCAGAGCGCCCTCAAGCGCAAGGCGCTGTGGACGGCGTCGCTGCCTGCCGCCGAGAAGCTCGACGCGGCGCTGATGGCTCGCGACGCGAAGGCCGCGCAGGTGCTCGCGCCGCGCACGCCTTTTCAGTTCTCGGCGGAGCTGCGTGACGTCGACACCGAAGCGCTGCGCAAGGTGGCCGAGGGCGTGCTCACGGTGACGAGCGAAGCGTGGCGCCTGACGCTCGAGCGCCTCAACGCGGCCGACACGAAGCTGCCGGTGGGCTCGCTCACCCGCGCCGATCTTCCACGGTTGCTGCGCGTACCCGCCGACGTCGACCTCGCCTTCGGCAAGAAGGAGCTCGCGAGCCGGGCCGTCACCACGCTCGGCGCCATTGGGCTGTACGGGCAGAAAGGGCTCACGCTCGATCTGTCAGAGGCGGTGAAGAAGAACCCGCTCCCGCTCACGGTGACGCCCGGCGGGCCAGCCGACGTGCGCACCAGCTTTCGTCCGCTTGGAGGCATGAAAGACCAGCAACTCCTCTTCTCGGAGCTGGGGGTCGCGCTCGCGCTGCAGCACGTGACGGCTGGGCGTTTCGAGTACGAGCGGCTGGGCGACTCCTCTCTCGCGCAGACGTCGGGCGAGCTCTTCGCGACGCTCGTGGGAGAGCCGCAGTGGCTCGAAGCGCAGGCCCTTCAGGAGCCGGCGCGCAAAGCCATCATCGACGCGTGGCAGGTGCAGCGGCTCTTCCAGGTGCGTCGGGCGGCCGCGGTGTTCCTCGTGCGGCTCGATTGCGTCGAGAAGTCCGACGAAGGCTCGAGGGCGCGCGCCGCGGCCATCTTCACGCGCGCGTTCGGCGTCACGCACACCGAGGCCGACCTCGTTCGTCTGCACCTCGACACCGACGACGCGCTCCGCTCGGCGACGACGTTGCGCGCGATGCTGCTCGCCGAACACCTGCGCGTGCAGCTGAACACCAGCCTCGGAGCGCCCTGGTTCACCTCCCAGCTGGCCGGCCACGCACTCACCGAGCTGTTGAGCACCGGCTCGGCCATGCCAACCGAAGCGCGCCTGGTGCCGCTGGGAGATGCGCTGACGAGCTTCTGGAAGCGCACCATCGAGCTGACGCCCGTCGGGAAGAACGATGGCGCGCTCACCGTCGGCGAGTGGCCCGCGCCGAAGTCCGCCGAGCGCCCCATGTCGACCAGCCGACCGTGGCCGCGCACGCGCATCATGGAGCAGCCGATTCGCGACGGCGGGTGGATGCCGAAGGACTGGCCCCAGCCCAGGAAGCTCGAGACCTGGGTGCCGAAGGCGTGGCCTCAACCAAAGACGGTGGAGCCTTCGGACGCTGGCGTCACTTCCGCCCCATGAGGAAGCGCACGGCGTCGAGCAGCGCCGACACGAAGCCCTTCTCTTGAATCGCGTGCAGCTCGCCACCATCGAGCCACACGCCGTGACAGTGCTCGCACGCGTCGAGCACCACCTTGCGATCACGATCGCTCTGCACCTTGTTGAGGTGGCGCGCGGGTGAACACCTCGGGCACGTGAGCAGCTCGGCCTGAATCTCAGGCGGCGGAATGTGCCGCAGCTCGACCCAGCTCACGTCGACGACCTGCTCGAGGCGGTGCAGATCGTTCTGCGACAACCAGTGGCCACCACACTGCGCGCAGCCCAGCCCGTGCACGTCGGGCATGTTGAGGTCGGGCGTCACGTCACGCAGCGGCAGCGAGCAGCGCGGGCAGTTCATGAAGCTCCAGATACACGAACGCCACGCCTCCGGTGAGGAAGCGTGGCGCGTGCGCTCCACGTCACGTGACGTGAATCACAGCATCTTCATCAGCTCGGCCTTCTTCGCCGCGAACTCCTCGTCCGTGAGCAGGCCGGCCGTCTTCAGCTCGTTGAGCTGCTTCAAGCGATCCATCACCGACGGACCGGCAGGAGCCGCCGCCTGCTGAGGCGCCTGCTGCGCGTGCTGCTGCTGCTGGCCCTGCTGGTTCATGAACATCTGGGCCATGCCGAAGCCCATGCCCATGCCCATGCCGCCGAGCGCGTTGCCCGAACCCGAACCTTCACCGCCGCCCTTGGCCATGCCCTCGGCCGCGCCGAGCATCGCCTGGCCCTGCGCGTACTGCTGGAAGCCGCCGGCGAGGCGCGAGTACGCGACGTCTTTCGACAGCTTCTTCAGCGTCGCCTCGTCTTCGGGCTTGATGCTGATGGTGAAGTTGCCGAACGCGGTAATCTTCACACCGTAGTTGTTGGTGTGCTTGTCCATGCCGCCGACGACTTCTTCTTCGATCTCTTCGGTGTACGCGCCCGACGTGACGTCGAGCAGCGGCCACTTCTTCTTCACGAGCAGCTCGGCGATGCGGTCCTTGATGACCTTCATCACCTGGCTCTTGAACCAGCCGACGAAGCTCTCGTTGTCGGTCTTCTGAAGGCCGACCATGCCGACGATGAGCTTCTCGGGGTCGATCACGCGCAGCGCGAAGTCGCCGTACACCATGGTGCCGATGGCGAGGCCCGTCTCGGGGTCGCGCGCGTCGCCGATGGGGCCGCCGAACTTCACCTGCGTGATCTCACGCGTGCTGACGAAGTAGATCTCGGCGATGAACAGGTCGCCGCCGGTGACCTTCTCGAGCAGCTTCGAGAGGAACGGAATGTTGTTCGTCTCGAGGTTGTGACGGCCCGGCCCGAGCTTGCCGACCACCACGCCGTCCTTCACGAACATCGCCATCTCGTCGGCCTGGACCGTGAGCTGGGTGAAGGTGCGAATGTTCCGCTCGGGGACCTTGTAGATGATCTGATCTTTGGCGTCGTCGGCGCGAGCGACGAAGTTGCGCTTCGCCTCGGTCTTCAAGCTATCGAGAAATCCCATCCCATCCTCCAGCGTGGGCGCCCGGGGAAACCGTGGCACCGGAAGTGACACTGCAAGGCTCTTCAACGATCAAGCGCGCGAACCATTGCATGCGCCTGCCCACCCGGAAAGCACGGGAATCGAAGGGCTCCCCATGGTGGGATTGGTCGTATGGACGAGCGGCTCCACAAGCACGGCCGGTTCTTCGACGTCTGGTCGAAGTTCTATCGGAACAACCTCTTCGGTCAGGCGTTGCGGCGGGTGCAGCGCATGGCCATCGAGAAGCTGCGCGTGGTGCCCGGGCAGGTGGTGCTCGATCTCGGCTGCGGGCCCGGTGACGGCGCGGCCCAGCTCGCGGCCGCCGGAGCCATCGCCATCGGCCTCGACTACTCCGAGGGCATGCTGACGACCGCGAAGCGCGAAGAGCAGCTGGCGGGCCGGCTGCTGCGCGGTGACGCGGGTCGGCTGCCGTTTCGTGATGGCGCGTTCGACAAGCTCGTCTGCACGAACTCGTTTCATCACTACCCCGATCACTTCAAGGCGCTGTGTGAGATGCGCCGGGTGCTGAAGCCGGGCGGGCTGATGGTGCTCGTCGACCCGCGCCGCGATCACCTCTTTGGCTGGGGTGCGATCGATCTCGTCGAGAACGCGGTCTTCGGCCTCGAAGAGGTGCGCATCTTCTCGGTGACGCAGTGGTGTCAGCTGCTCGGCGAAGCGGGCTTCTCTGACTTCCGCGTCGAGCCCGGGAAGGTGTGGAGCCCCGTCGAGTGGGCCGAGGTCTTCGTCGAAGCGCGCGCCTGAGGGAGACTCGAACCATGAACCTGCTCCGAATCGTCGTCGTGTTGCTCGCTGCGCCTGCGTTTTCCCAGACGTGGAACTCGAACGCCGGCGGGTGGAACACGGGCTACGGCACCGTCTACGGCTCGTTCGGTTCGGCGATGGCGACGCAGAACATCTACAACTCGATGCAGCTGAACATGCAGCGCACGATGATGCGGCAGGCGATGATCAAGAAGTTCGGTCTCGCCGCCGTCGAGAAGGCCGAGCGCGAGGCGAAGAACGGGCAGCCGGCGAAGGCGCCCGAGGGGCTGACCGTCAACACGCCGCCGCCCGCGCCGAAGAACCTCGGCGCCTTCAAGCCCACGAAGGCGAACGGCGTCGCGAAGCAGCTGGGCGACTCGCTGGGCACCACCCCTGAAGAGAAGGCGGCCATCACCCTGCTCACCACCGCGACGAAGGAGGCGTTCGAAGCGCAGCCCGAGACGAAGCCGTGGCGCAACAACGTGGCCGGCGCGCTCGCGTTCTTCATCATTGGCAACACCACCATCGCCACCGGCGCCGACGAGCCGAGCGACGAAGCCACCCAGGCGCTCTTCGTGGCCATCAACCAGACGCTCGACGAGTCGCCCGACTTCGCGAAGGCGACGGCGAAGGAGAAACAGCAGCTCTACGAGACGCTCATCGGCTTCACGGGCCTGCCGCTCGCCATCTTCACCGAGGGCAAGGACCGCAACGACGAGGCCCAGATGAAGCAGGCGCAGGAGCTCTCGGCGAAGCTGCTCGAGCTCGTGCTCAAGGTCGACGCCTCGAAGGTGAAGCTCGCGCCTTAGTCGAGCAGCTCGCGAAGCTCTCTCGCGGCCCGAACGCCGCTGCGCACCGCGCCCTCCATGAAGCCCTGCGCCTCGAGGCTGGTGTGCTCGCCGGCGAAGAAGAGCTTCCCTTCGCGCTCGCCTTCGCAGCCACGCATCGTCGTCACCTGGCCGGGAGCGTAGAGGGCATAGCCGCCCTTCGCGAACGGCTCGTCGGCCCACGTCACCAGCACATTCTCGGCGCGCGCCGCGGAGCGAACGCCGGGGAACACGCGGTTGAGCACCTCGAGCAGGCCGGCACGCTGAACGTTGAGGTCGACCTGCGCGAGCACGCGGCCCTCGTAGCCACCGGTGAAGAACGTGATGACGCCGTTCTCGCTGTCCTGCATGCGCGTCTCGTCCCAGCAGTAGGGGAACGCGGAGTCGGAGAGCACGGTGCCCGACGAATCGAGCGCGCGCCACGGCTTGCCGGTGAAGCCGACACACAGCTTGCTGCCAGCGCCGTAGTGCAGCTTCGCGATGGCGTTCTTCTTCGCGGCCGACAACGGCGCGTCGATCTCGACGTCACGGAGCGTGCTGAAGGGCAACGCGAGCACCACCGCTTCGGCCGTCTCGACCTTCTGCGTGCCCGCGACGTCGAAGGTGAGCTGCACCTTGCCATCGGCGAGCTGCTTCAACTTCGTGAGCTTGTGCTCGAGCTTGAGCACCTCGGCGGGGAACCGCTGGGCGAGCAGCTCGGCCACCTGCCCTGCTCCACCGCGCACGAGGAACCGTTCGTCGCTGTCGGCGCCCGAGCCGATGATCTCCTGCAGCATCACGAGCGCGCTCGCCTCTTCGAGGCCGCCGCCGTACAGCGAGAGGAAGCCCGCTTCGAAGATGCTGCGAACCTTGTCTCGCTCGATGCCGGCGCGATCGAGCCACTCGGCAGCCGACATCGCGTCGAGCGCGCGATCGAACGCGTCTGACTTCTTGTAGGTGACGTCTGCGGGATCGAACGGGTGTGAGGCGAGGGCCAGCGAGACCTGCTGCTTCATGCGCTGCTCGAACAGCTCGAGTTCGTCTTCGGTGAGAATGTCGCCGTGCACGTAGGCGAGCGTCTCGCTCACCGCGTCGTCTTCCCACGTGTCTTCGAGCTCGAGCCCGAGCGCCGTGACGAGGCCGCGCAGCTGGTCGTGCCAGGAGTCGATGAACTCTCCGCCGAGATCGACCGTGCGACCGGGGAAGCTGGTGCGATCGGTGAACGTGCGGCCACCGACGCGCTTGTTCGCTTCGTAGACGGTGACGCCGATGTCCTTCGTGAGCAGGCGCGTGGCGCACGAGAGGCCCGCGAGCCCGGCGCCGACGATGGCGACGCGAGAGGGCGCATCGGTACGAATGAGGCCGTCACGCTTCACGCAGGCGAACAGCGACGAGGCGCCGAGACCGGCCAGCACCGTGCGGCGATCGAGCGTGGTGGGACGAACACCAGCGAGTCGCTTCAGACGAGGGAACAGTCGACGAGTCATGAGGCCTCCCGGGTGAAGACATCGCGCCACCGACGGAGGCCTGCAAGGTTTCTTCAGGGCGCCGTACGCTCGCCACGATGCACGTTCCCGATGAACTGCCAGTCCGCTTCCCCGTCGAGCTGCGCATGCCCCGCGGCTTTCGGGCGAAACAACTCTCGACCTGGCCGCGAGTCGAAGGCCAGATGGAATTCGTCGATGGGAAGCTTCTCTACACGCCGCCGTGTGCTGATGAGCAGGCCGAAGTGGTCTCGGGCGTCGTCTTCGAGCTCGTGTCGTGGTCGCGCAACCACCCTGACTTCGTCGTAGGCACCAACGAGGCGGGCATGCTGCTCGGCAAGTCCGTACGCGGAGCCGATGCTGCCGTATGGCGACGCGACGAGCACCACGTCGCCGGAACACTTCGTCGGACGCCACCCGTGCTGGCCGTCGAAGTCGCCGGCGAAGAAGACGAAGTCGAGAGCCTCAAGGCCAAGGCTCGCTGGTACCTGAAGCACGGCGTCGAGATGGTGTGGCTCGTCTTCCCGAAGACCAGAAACGTCTCGGTGGTGACCGGTTCGCGCACGCGCTCGTTCCGCAACGGAGATCGGCTGCCCGCGCCGAAGGCACTCAAAGGTCTCGAGCCACGCGTTCGCGACCTGCTCTTCCAACTGCGGTGAGCGTCAGCCCCAGCGACTCATCAGCCGCTCGCGATCGAACAACCTGCGCGCGACGACCACGATGACGAGATCGAGCAGCAACACCAGGCCGCCGATGAGCGCGTAGTAGGTGGTGCCCGCCTTGAGCCAGCCGGCGAACTGCCCCGCCGCGAGCCCGATGAGTGGCAACACCATCAACCCTGCGAGTTGCTGCGCGAGCCGTGAGTCTCCGACGCGGGCGCTCAGCAGCACCGCCACCCCGTTCCCGAAGAACGCGAACAGCGGCGCGATGACGAACACGCCGAACAGCCACATGCCGTTGGGCAGCACGAGCTCTTTCGCGAGCGGCCACGCCACGATGTCGACGCCCGCACACAACAGGAAGAACGCCAGCGTGCAGAGAATGACGCTCGGCACCAACGACGCGAGCGACTTGCCGATGACGAGCTCGAGCGGCGTGACTGGAGACGCCAGCAACGGCTCCAGCGTGCGCTTCTCCTTCTCTCCGGCCACCGCGTGCGACGAGATGAGAATGGGCACGAACACCGGCATCACCAGGTAGATGACGAACCAGTCGGCCAGCACCTTCTCGACCAGAAAGCGCGCCGTGTTCGCGAGATCGACCGTGAGGTCGTAATAGAGCGCGATGGCCTTCAGGCTCGGGTCGTTCGGGTTGCGCACGTAGGCGAACACGACACCGAGCGGCGTCACCACGATCACCAGCGGCAGCGCGAGCATCGACCACAACAGCCCGCGGTTCTTCCGCAGGTCGAGCAGATCTTTCCGGTACACGGCGAGCGCTCGCGAGAGGCGAAAGCTCATGGAGCCTCCTGCTCTTCGCGCACGAGCTCGAGGTACGCCTCTTCGAGCGGCCGGGCGGCGCGCTGAGCGGAGTGAATGCGCGCTCCGGCCTGAACGAGACACGTGATGACGTCGGGCGACTGCTCTTCGCGATCGAGCATCACGCGCAGCCGGCTCCCTTCGGCCTGATGGCCGACCTGGAACGACAATTTCGCGAGCGCGCTGCCAAACGCCGAGGCGTCACCGTCGACCTGCACGTCGAGCGCGAGCCCTTCCCTGCGCAGCTCGGTCAAGCTCGCCACCGTTCTCAGCCGGTTCTTGATGACGGCCACGCGAGAACACAGCCGCTCCACCTCGGGCAGGTTGTGACTGCACAGCACCATCGTGCGGCCTTCCTTCGCGAGCTCGGCGATGGCGTCACGCACCACGCGCCCCGATTGGGGATCGAGCCCCGACGTGGGCTCGTCGAGGAACACCACCTCAGGCGAGTGCACCAGCGCGCGCACGATGGCGAGCTTCTGCCGCATGCCCTTCGAGAACCCGCCCACCGGCTCGTCTTCGCGCCCTTTGAGCCCGAACCGCTCGAGCAGCGCGTTCGCCAGCTTCCACGCAGCGACTTCGTCGACCTCGTTGAGCCGCATGAAGAACTCGAGGTTCTCGCGGGCGCTCAGGCGGTCGTAGAGCCCGGGCTGCTCCGTCAGCAGACCCACCTTCTTGCGGAGCGCCACGCCGTCGTCGTCGGACTTCAGCGGCAGCTCGACGCCGCACACCGACGCGTGGCCCTTCGAGGGCGTGAGCAGCCCCGTGAGCATGCGCACCGTCGTCGTCTTGCCTGCGCCGTTGGGCCCGAGCAGACCGAACACCTCGCCCGGGCGAACCTCGAACGTCAGGCCTTCCACGGCCGTGCGCGCGCCGAAGCGCTTCTCGAGTCCCTCGACGCGAATGCCTGACATGGACCCTTCGAACTGCTCCGGGCGCCGCGCGATTCCCGCTCGCGGCTACTCGATGGTGACGAGCACGAACTTGTTGTTCAGGTCTTTGTCGATGAGCGTGACGTTCTTGTCGGGCCCGACCGCGCCCTTGAGAATGCCGAGGCGCGCGTGTTCGACGAGCGCCCACTCACGGCCGGGCTGCGCCGCGTAGTTGCACATGCCGACGTTCGCGTTGTCCTTGATCTGCTTGACCTGGTTACGCGAGTAGAAGGTCTCTCCGCGCCAGTTCATGAGGAAGGCGGCGATGGGCTCTCCGGGGCGGCGGTTCGTGTAGTAGCGCCAGAACTGATCTCGCTGCGTCCAGTGGTGCGAGAGATCGACCCAGTGGCCCCAGTTGAACCACAGGGCGAAGACCAACGCGGTCGCCAGGCCTGTGGTGAACATCGACACCTTCGAGCGCCAGTAGGCGAAGAGGCCGGCGATGAGCCCCGCGAACGCGAACGCGTAGCCCATGGTCGTCTTGAGCGGCGTCGACCCGAAGGCCGGAGCATCCATGATCATCTGCGGGTACGGACGGTCGTAGTTGTAGACGAAGAGATCGGTGAAGTTCTTGGGCGTCGTCGCGAGGTCCTTGCCGACGAGAATGGCGAACGGCACGCCGAGCAGAATCACCATGGCGTGCTGCTCGATGCCCTCTTCCCACACGCGGTCGATGAACATGCCGATGAGGATCGCGATCGGCGGGAGCATCGGAATCACGTAGTGGTGGAACTTGGTGGCCGAGGCGCCGATGAGGCCCCACGCGACCGCGAACCAGAGCACGCCGACGAGGCCCGTGAGATCGGCAGCCGTCGCGTAGCGCAGCTTGAGGCGACCGACGGTGGCGAAGGCTCCGGGAATGAGCAGCACCCAGGGGAACGACGCGTAGCCACCCTGGAGGATGAAGTACGTGAAGTCACCGCCCGGCGTGGTCGTGTGCACGCCCGAGCCCAGACGCGCGAAGTGGTCGTGAATGATGAAGCGGAACCAGAAGAGCTTCCCTTCGTCGTCAACCGAGCCGAAGGTGAACATGCGGTAGTACCAGGGCAGCGCGATGGCCAGGAACAGCAAGAGGCCCGTGCCCAGGCGCATCTCCCACATGAGCGCGAACAGCGCGGGCGGGCGCTCGGTGATCTTCTTGAGCTCGAGGCCCAGCAGCACCGTGGCCGCCGCCCAGAACGCCAGCGAGCCCCACATGATGCCGAGCCACTGCGGCGCCGAGAGCATCGCGGTGTTGTTCTCGCGAATGGGCACCGCCATGAACACCGTGCGCTGCGAGTCGCCGATGCTCATCGCGATGAAGCCGACGACGAGGCCCACGCCCGCAGCCATGCCGACCGGCCTGGCCGCGTACTTCACGGCCCAGTCGACGTGCGCCTTGAGGCTGAAGTGCTCCGGCGTGTCAGACGGCGCCCAGCCCAGCCAGATGGCCGCGAGCAGGCCCATCGTCACCATCGGCAGGCCGAAGCCGAGCAGGCCCTTGGCGAGCGTCGCGATGGCGAAGAAGGCGTAGGCGGCGTACCAGAACTCGGAGCGGTACTTCGACTCGCGGTCGAGCAGCCCCACCATCGTGCAGGCCATGCCGGCGATGAGCGCGCTGACGAAGGGCGTGTCGGTGACGGCCTGACGCGAGATCAGGAAGTAGAGCGGCATGGTGACGAGCACCACGGCGGTCGCGAGCGCGGCGCGGGCGCTCACGGTGCGCGTCATCGCGTACGTCAGCAGCGAGACCGCGACGATGGAGAAGCCCGCGAACGGCAGGCGAAAGCCCCACTCGGTGAACAGCGGCATCGCGCCGTCACCACCGGCGACGCCGGCGAACTTCCACGGGCTGGTCGCCACGAGGCCCCACACGCCGAGCAGGAGCACGAACGAGCCTGGCAGTGCGAACACCGAGCCCCAGAACTCCTTGAGCTGCGACTTGCCGTTCACCTTGCCGAGGAAGAGCGCGAGGCCGAGCGCCAGCAACGCGCCACCGACGAGCACGCCGACGATGGGGCCGCCGTTCGCCGCCTGCAGCCCGAGCGCCATCATCCACATGGTGAAGGCGGGCTTCGAGAAGAACCACGCGTTTTCCCAGTACGGGTGCACGTAGTCGTTGCGCTGCACCATCTCGCGCGCGACCTCGCCGTAGTGCGTCTCCCATGGGTCCCAGAGGCCGACGGCGCCGAGGTACGGGAGCAGCACCAGCGACGCCATCAACGCCGCCACGAGCGTGGTGCGGTACTCGACCGGCCACGCCTTGAACTTCGCGAGCAACGGCAGGTTGAGCAGCTCCTTGCCGAGCAGCGCTTCGGTCAGGGTGTCGGGTTCCTTCACGGCGTCGGTAGACACGTTCGGCTCCGAGGAAAAAGGCCGGGCGGGTCCTACACTGGAGGCTCCACGGACGCACGCGGGCAGATGGGGAATTCGGAGCGTTGTGGAAACCCGCGCGCAGGAGTCGTACAGGCCCCTCAAGATGGCCGCTTCCCGACGACGTTCGACGCGCAGGGCGCAGCTCACCTGGGCCCGCACGGTGCTCGACACCGAGGCCCGCGCGATCGCCTCGCTCTCGTCGAAGCTGGGTGACTCGTTCATCGAGGCGCTCGAGCTGCTCGGCGCCTGCAAAGGCCGCGTGGTGACGATGGGCATCGGCAAGCCCGGCTTCATCGCGCAGAAGCTCTCGGCCACGCTGGCCTCGACCGGCGTGCCGTCGTTGTACCTGCACCCGGCAGAGGCCGCGCACGGCGATCTCGGCCGCGTGGCGACAGGAGACGTCGTGGTGGCGCTCTCGAACTCGGGCACCACCGAAGAGATTCTGCGCCTGCTCGTTCCATTGAAGCGGCAGCGCGTGAAGGTGGTGGCGCTCACCTCAGACCCGAAGTCGCCGCTCGCACGCGGCAGTGACGTCGTCGTCGACATCGGCGCCATCGACGAGGCCTGCCCCATCGGGCTCGTGCCGACCGCGAGCTCGGCCGCGCTGCTCGCGATGAGTGACGCGCTGGCGATGACGCTCGCCTGGCAACGGGAGCTGACGCCCGAGCGCTACGCGCACTTTCACCCCGGCGGGAAGCTCGGGCGCAGCGTGCTGAAGGTGAAGGAAGTGATGCGCGCGGGAGACGCCAACCCGCTCGTGCGTGACTCGGCCAGCATCTCGAAGGCGCTCGTGGTGATGACGAACACGCCCGGCCGCCCCGGAGCGACCAACGTCATCGACCGCGCCGGCAAGCTCGTCGGCATCTTCACCGACGGCGATTTCCGCCGGCTCGCCGAGCAGGGTCACATCGAGCTGGGCAACGCCGTCTCGTCGGTGATGGCGAAGCGGCCACGCACCATCGGCCCTGACGAGCTCGTGCTGACGGCGGCGGCGATGATGCGTGAGACGAAGGTCGATCAGCTGCCCGTCGTCGACTCGCATGGCCGGCCAGTCGGGCTCGTCGACGTGCAGGATCTGCTCGCCGCCCGCGTGGTGTAAGCAGCCGCTTCATGGCCGAGCCGCGCGTCGCGTTCTCCTCCCTCATTCAGAGCCTCGAGCGCATTCTGTCGCCCATCGACGTCGAGACGATGAAGCGACTCAACGCGCTGGGCATCGACCCCGACAACCTGCTGCCCGCCTACCCCGTCGAGACCTGGTACGCCGGCATCGAGCTGGCGATGAGCCGCTTCGACCCGTCGCTCTCGCACGAGCAGCGCCAGAACCACTTCGGGGTGCGGCTCGTCGAGGTGTACGGCGAGACGCTCGTCGGCAAGGCGATGTACGCGATGATGCGGCTCATCGGCCCCGAGCGCAGCATTCAGCGCGCGACCCGCAGCTTCCGCACCGCCACCAACTTCCTCGACACCTCGTACGTCGTGCACGGCCCGAAGGACTGGGAGCTGACGATGAACGAAGTGGTGCTGCCCCACCGCTACCCGGGCTTCTTCGAGACGGCGCTCTCGGTGGCGGGCGCCAGGAACGTGAAGGTGCGGCTGACCGGGCTCACCGACACGCACTCGAGCTTCCGCGCGACCTGGGCGTAGTTCAGAGCACGCGCTTCAACAGGCGCTGCTCGGTGCCCTTCGGAAACGCGAGCTCGATGTGCAGCTCGTCGCCCTTGCGCGTGTACGTGAGCACGAGGCCGTTCTGCTTCGTCTCGACGAAGCGCGCCGTCTGCTCGTCGAGTTCTTCCAGCACGAAGCGGGCGCGGTCTTTCGGGTGATTGCCGAGCCCCACGCCGAGCATGCGAACGCTCAGGTAGACCTCGTCACCCGCAGGCTCGAGCTCGCCCACCTCGGTGAAGTCGGCGAGGCCTTGATGGTCGGGAGGAACATCCTTCGCTCCGACCGTTCGTTCGCGCGCCCACATGCCGCCGCTCGAGCCATCGAGGAGCCACGTCTCTTCGGTGATCTCCTTCGCGCTCGTCGATCGCCACGCCCCCTGCAGAAACGCCAGCTCGTTCACCTTCACGGGGCGCCACGCGTGCTTCCAGTCGATGGAGCCGCCCGCCATCACGCGCGCGAGCCTGGCCAGCACGATGCTCCACGCGCGCTCGAAGTACGCCCGGCCCGCGACCCAGTCGGCGCCCTCTTTCCACCCGCGCTGGGTGAGCGTCACCTTGGTGCCCGGGCCCTGCGCGACGAACGTCACCTCGACCTCGGTGCGCGCGTTCGTGTCACGGAGCGTGGGCAGCGACGGAGGGAAGTTCCACGTGAAGGTGAACGACTTGCCGTCGACCCACGACTTCACGAGGCAGCCTTCTCCGCCTTTCTGGCCGGCTGGCGCGTCAGGCACGAAGAGCGCCTCGAACGGGCCATTGGGCGTGAGCGAGAACCGAACGTCTGGGGCGAGGAAGCGCACGAGCCCGTCACGGGTGGTGAACGTCTTGAAGACCTCGACGGGTGGCGCCTGCACGAGCCGCGACACCTCGAGCGGCGCAGGTACGGCGGCGAGCACGGCCAGCAACACCATGAGGCCTCCTCAGGTGGTGGTGAGGTTCGAATCTGGCGGCGTCTGCTTCTTGCGGCGCTTCTCGACGAGCCACACCAGCACGACGCCCAGCTCGTAACAGAGCAGCATCGGGCCGGCCATGAGCGCCAGGTTCACGGCGTCTCCGGTGGGCGTGAGGATGGCCGCGGCGACGAGACAGAGCACCAACGCGTGCCGCTGGTACTTGAAGAGGAACGCCGACGACACGAGCCCCACCATGCCGAGCACCATCATCACCAGCGGCAGCTCGAAGATGAGGCCGAAGGCGAGCTCGAGCACCAGCACCAGCGACAGCTGCTCGCTCATCGAGAGCATCGGCTTCGTCCAGTTCATGCTCTCGATGGTGGCGGTGCCGACGCTCAGGGTGCGCTCCAGCTTCCACAGCTCGGCGAAGTCGGTCGCGCGCGCGCTCGCCACTCCGGCCAGAATTGCAGCGGCTTCGTCGGCGAGTGACTGCGCCTTGTCGTACTCACCGAGCCCGAAGGCTGCGACCGCCTCGAGCCGCTTTCCCATCACCTGCGCGAGCACCGGTCGCGACGCCTCGCCATACCCCGAGCGAGTCGCGTCGATCAGCCGGCCGAGGCCATCGAGGCGCGCGAGCACGTCGACGCTGCGCTTGCTGATGAGCGACAGGCCCATGCCCTGATCGGTCGTCTTGCCTTCACCCGCCGCTTCGAGATCGCCCACCGCGGTTCTCGCGAGCGCGCTGGCGTGGTCGAGGTCGCCGAGCGAGAGGTAGCGCATCGCGTCCTGCTCGCGCAGCCGGCCGGTGTCGATGCGCTGGGTGATGACCGCGACGTCTTCACGCTGCAGCAGGAACTGGAACATCTGCGGCAACAACACGAAGTAGCAGAACGCGGCTCCGGCGATGAAGGCCAGCGTGCCGAAGACGATGAAGGGCGCGGCCAGCTTCTTCTCGTTGTCGTAGAGGCCGGGCGCCACGAAGCTCCAGATCTGCCAGAGCAGCACCGGCGTGCTCATGAACACGCCGGCGTAGAGGCCGATCTTCATCAGCACGTTCAGCTCTTCGATGGCCGACGTGTAGATGAGCTGCGCCGACGCCGACGGCAGCGACATGAGCACCGGCCGCATGAGGAAGCCGTAGATCTCCCGCGCGAAGCTGAGCGAGAGAATGCCGAGCACCACGACGGCGATGGT
>JAACJQ010000238.1 GCA_016879935.1 Archangiaceae bacterium
CATCGGCTTCTTCACCAACGGCAGGCGCCAGGAGGTCGCTCGCGTCGCGCTGGCGAACTTTGCCTATGCACGCGGCCTGCATCGAGAGGGCGATGGCACCCTCGCCGAGACGAAGGAGAGCGGTCATTCCATCATCGGAGCGCCGCTCGATTGGTTGTTCGGTGCGATTCGGGGACAGATGCTCGAGCAGCCGTGCCGGCCGTGATCAGGCTCTGTTGATCAACTCGCGCATCGCCGCGCCCACTTCGACGCCGTGAAACTTCTGCACGTCATGGCCACCATCGGCGAAGCGCAGCTGCTTCCAGTCGGGCCGAGTGCGCGCGAGCTCGTCGTGAAATCGCTGGGGCACCAACGCGTCGTCGTCGGCCCACGTCTGCAGCACGGGCAACCGCGCGGCGCCGATGTTGTCGCGGTGTCGCCCGAAGTCGGTGAAGGCCGCGTCGACGACGGTGCGCAGTGCGCCTTCGTCGGTCATGTCGCGCAGTGAGAAGCCCAGGCGTTTGTACGCGAGCCGCGCGATGCGGGTCAGCGCCGGCTGCAGCGGCCGAACGAGCAGCACGTTCGCGAACGACCGCCAGACGGCCTCGGGGTAGTGCGCCGTCGGCCCCGGAGCCGCCACCAGCGTCAACGTCTTCACCCGCCGCACGTGGTGCACCGCCGTCTCGAGCGCGATGACTCCGCCCATCGAGTGCCCCACCAGTGAGACCTGTTCGAGCTGGAGCGCCTCGAGCGCGCGAGCGACCAGCTCTCCGCGCGCCTGCAGCGGCAACGGCTTCACCACGCCCGGCATGCGTGCCTCGCCGAAGCCCGGCAGCTCGAGCCTGATGAAGCGCGCCCACTCGAACAGCGGCGTCGCGAGCCAGCGCCAGTGGTGATGCGCTCCGGGCAGGCCCGAGAGCCCGACCACCACCGGGCCGCTCCCTTCATCGGTGTACGAGAGCGTCACGCCCGGAAGTTCGAGCGTTCGTCGCTGCGGGTCTCTCGGTGCTGCGGGCTGCATGCGCGCGCTTTCCCGCACTTCGAGCGCCACGACAACGATTGTCAGGTGCAGCTGACGCCCCACCAGGACTTCACGTTGTGACGGAGCGGCTTCGCCCGTACAAGCGCGCGTCGTCTTCACTCTCTGGGGGTCGTACACATGAATCGTCGTTTCCTGTCATGCGTGGCAGTCGTGGTCGTGTCTGGGTTTGCCTGTGGAACGCCGTCGCCTGCCGCTGACGCAGGCTCGGGCGGAGGGACTTCGTCGACGGGTGGTGGCACTGGCTCCACGGGCGGTGGCTCCGCGTCGGCAGGCGGACCGGCATCGGCCGGTGGGACTGCATCGGCTGGCGGTACGGCATCGGCAGGTGGCGCTGCGTCGGCAGGCGGAACGGCATCGGCAGGCGGCTCAGCCTCGACGGGCACCACCTTCGTCGCGACGCTCTCGGGCACCCGGGAGAACCCTGCGAACACCAGCACCGCGACCGGCTCCGCCACCGTCACGTTGAACGCGGCTGAAGACACCATCACCTGGAGCGTCACGCACACGGTCGCGGGAGCGACGGCGGCGCACATTCACAACGGCCTCGCGTTCGCGAACGGCCCCGTCGTGTTCGCCTTCACGGGCGCGACCTCGCCCATCATGGGCTCGGCAGCCATCTCCGCGACGCAGGTCGCCGAGCTGAAGGCGGGTCGCTACTACGTCAACGTCCACTCTCCGACGAACGCGGCCGGTGAGATTCGCGGCCAGCTGCTCCGCACCGGAGAGCAGCTCTTCCGCACCACGCTCTCGGGCGCCAACGAAGTGCCTGCCGTCACCACCACGGCCACCGGCGGCGTGCAGGTCATCGTCTCGGCCGACATGACGAAGGTGAACTGCCTCGGCACCTTCACCGGCGTCACCGCAACCGCTGCGCACATTCACCGAGCCGCGGTCGGCATGAACGGAGGCGTCGTGTTCCCGTTCGTGCTCGGCACCGGCACCATCAGCTGCACCGACACGGCCATCACGCCGACCAACCTCGCCGACCTCACGGGCGGCAACTGGTACGCGAACGTGCACTCGGCGGCGAACTCGGGCGGTGAGATTCGCGGGCAGCTCGCACAGCCCTGAGGTCTTTTGAGCAACCTCGACGTGGGTGGCGTCTATGCTGCCCACGTCGTGACGTCTTCGAAGGCCCAACACGAAACCGTCAGCCGCGCGTTGATTCGCCAGCGCGGCTTCTTTCGCACCGGGCGCGGGCTTCAGGCCCGGGTGCGGCGCGTCGCTTCGCTCACCTCGCAGGAAGTCGAAGCCATGTGGGCGCTCTTCGCCGCCTCGTACGATGGCGCGAAGCGCTCCGACTTCGACCGTGACCTCGACGAGAAGCACCACGTCATCGTGCTCAAGGACGTCGAGCGCCGCGTGATGGGCTTCTCGACCCTGCTCGCCATCGAAGAGCCCGGCCAGTGGTGCGCCGTCTTCTCGGGAGACACCATCGTCGCGCCCGGCTTCTGGGGCCAGACGGCGCTCCAGCGCGCGTTCATCTGGTACCTCATGGCGCAGCGGCTCAAGCGCGGCCTGCCCGTCTATTGGTTCCTCATCACCAAGGGCTACCGCACGTACCTGCTGCTCACGCGCTACTTCCCAACGCACTGGCCACGTCACGACGCGCCGACGCCGGCGCTCGAGGCGTCGCTGCTCGATACGCTCTGCCGCAGGAAGTTCGGTGACGCGTGGGACCCGGCATCGGGGCTGCTCCGCTTCACCGGAGACGTCTGTCGCCTCGCCGAAGACCTCGCCGACGTGCCCGCGCGCATGGCGAAAGACGCCGACGTCGCGTTTTTTCTCGCGAAGAATCCGCGTTGGCGAGAAGGCGACGAGCTGTGCTGTCTCGCTGCGGCCGACGACCTCTTCGTGCAGAAGACGACGCGCACCTTCCTCTGAGGCGAGTAGGGTTCTCGCCCTTTCCGGAGCTCACATGAAGCAGGGCCTCACGTTGGTAGTCGTCGCGGTCTTCATCTCGTGCTCGCCAGCGCCGTCGGGTGTCGATGGTGGCGCTTCTGGCGGCGGCTCGTCGGCCATGGGCGGTGGACTGGCTTCCGCAGGAGGTGGCGCTGCGGCGGCCGGTGGCGCTGCGACGGCTGGTGGCGCTGCGACGGCTGGTGGCGCTGCGACGGCTGGTGGCGCTGCGACGGCCGGTGGCGCTGCGACGGCCGGTGGCACCGCGACGGCTGGTGGCGCTGCAACGGCGGGTGGCACCGCGACGGCCGGTGGCCCCGCGACGGCCGGTGGCACCGCTGGTGGCTCGAGTGCGGCTGACGCTGGCGTGAGCTTCTGCGCCGACATGGAGGCGGGCGCCAACGCGCTGCGCCTGGTGCTGATGGCTTGCCCCCAGACGGGCGACACGGGCATCTACGCGTTCAACGCCGTTCGCTGCGCGATGGAGTCAGACGGCGCGTGCACGCCAGCGGAGCAGCAGATCATGCGGGGCGTCGCCGCCTGCGAGAAGACCATCACGCCCTGTGCCTCGCCTGCCGACCGAATGCGCGCGACCGCTGCCATCAACACGTGCGTCTCGAACGTCACCGTGTCGAGCGCGTGCATCTCGACCCTTCAGTGAGCCTGGTTCGCACTGGCGACGCAGGCGCCATCGGAGACACGCTCGGCCTTCGTGAAGCGCAGCCCTTCGAGGGTCGCGTGCGCACCGCAGAACGGTGAGAGCCCATCGCTCGCGAGCTGTCGCACGACGATGGTGAGCGCTCCGTCGATGGGCTCGATGCGAATGCCGCGACCGGCGTCGAGCGTGACGTCATCCATCACCAGGGGCCAGCGGCGGCCGTGTGCGCGCTCCGACAC
Source organism: Archangiaceae bacterium (assembly GCA_016879935.1). Classification (GTDB taxonomy): domain Bacteria; phylum Myxococcota; class Myxococcia; order Myxococcales; family Myxococcaceae; genus Xiheimicrobium. The sequence goes on from JAACJQ010000238.1 coordinate 3,818, forward strand.
TTCGCAGACCTGCTGCCCGCGCCGGCTCAGCACCTCGACCAGCACCTCGTCACCGGCGCCCGCGTACAGCCTCAGGCAGTCGAGCGTGGCGGGGTCACGGTAGAGGCCGAACCACGACTCCATTGGTTGTGAGGCCCCGTTGCGATCGAGCGCCGCACAGCTCGAGGTGCACAGGAGCGCGGCCATGACGAACTTCCACATGGGCGCGCACTCTGCCTGAGGTTCGCGAGAATTCCGGAGAGAACGACTCGC
>JAACJQ010000239.1 GCA_016879935.1 Archangiaceae bacterium
CGTCTGCAGCGCAGGCCGAGCGGGTGTTGCAGAGCCGCCTGTTCCGCCACCTCTCCGAGCTCGTCGCGGGCATGCAGGAGTACACCGCAGCCGAGGCGCTCTACGACCTCTCGACCAGCGGCAAGTACGACCTCGTCGTGCTCGACACACCTCCGGCCCGCAACGCGCTCGACTTCCTCGAGGCGCCGGGAAAGCTCGCCCGCTTCCTCGACGAGCGCATCATCAACATCTTCCTGCCGAGCACCGCGCGCGGGTTCTTCAAGAAGGCGCAGGAGCTGATCGGCAGCGTCTTCAGCCGCGTCTTCGGCAACGAGTTCTTCGCCGAGCTGCAGGAGTTCCTCGCCGCCTTCTCGGGCATGTTCGGCCCGATGCGGGTGCACGCCGAGGGTGTTCGCAAGCTGCTCATGTCGAAAGACGCTGCGTTCCTGCTGGTGACGAGCCCCGATCAGGCCGCGCTCGAAGACGCGCGCTACTTCCGCGATCGCATCAAGTCGATGGGCCTGCCCTTCGCCGGGTTCGTGCTGAACCGCTCGTGGGTGCGCACCGATGGGCTCCTGCAACCCGAGCAGCTCACGCTCGCCGACGTGCCCGCAGCCAGGTCGGCCATCGACAAGCTCAAGCTGTTGGCGACCCTCGAGCTCGATCGCGTGAAGCGTGATCGTGATCTGCTCGCGCAGCTCGCCGCCGAGGTGCCGTCGACGGCGTTCGCGGTGGCGACGCCGTACCTCGGTGACGCGATCGAAGACGTGAGGGGCCTCGCGATGCTCTCTCGCGGCATCGTCGCCGAGCCGGTCGTGGGGTGAGGTGAAGCGGTCAGTGGAGCGCGCCTGCATGCTCCACTCTCGGGCTTCGGCGCTGCACTCGAAGAATCCCGCGCGGTTCTGACGACGAATGACGGCATCGCCGGTGCACCACACAGCCGCATGCGTTGGTGCCTCGCCCTTTCGCTGTGCGCGTGTGGTGTCTCGACGCTCGAAGTCGACGAGCCCGAACACCCCGTGTTCGCCCTCGCTCGCGACGCCAGAACGTCTGACGTCTTTCTCGTCGAGCCCGTCGACGCCGGTGACTCGAGCGAGCACGCGGACGCGGGCCAGGCCGCACCCATCGACCGCGGAGCGCTCAGCGTCACGGCCCCGAGCAGCCTCGTCTGCCTCTCGAGCGGAACGATCTCGCTTCGCCTCGACAACACGGGAACGACCACCTGGGCTCAGGCATCGGGGCATCACGTGATCGTCACCGGTGGAGCACCACTCTCGCTCGCCGCACGCCTCGAGCTCGCCTCACCCGTTCCGCCGGGAGCGAGCTTCACCATGTCACTCCCCTTCCGATCGCCAGCCATTCCCGCGGCGTGGGACGTCGAATTCCAGCTCGCGCGCACGAGCCCCTTCGGAGCCCCCGCCCGTCACCGCGTGTCGAGCACGATCGGCTGCACCGTCAGCAGCGCCTGCTCGTTTCCCCAGGGCGTGCCCGAGCAGGACTTCACCTGGCACGCGAACACGAGCGCCTCGGTGGCGGCGACGGTGAACCAGGTGATGAGCCAGCTCTCGGGCTGCCCCGTCAACTCCGACTGCCCGCTCACGCCGCGCTTCCCTGACGATCAAGCGTGGTTCACCGCAGTGACGGCAGCGCTGCGCGCACGAGGGCTCTGCGCCGGACAACACGAGCTCGGCCACACCGACGAGATCGCCGTGAGCGACACCGGGTGTTCGGGGCGGTGGTTCGGGTACCACGTGTTCAACTACGGCGGCTCGAAGGTCGTCTGGGCGACTGGCGCCGCTCGTGGCAGCTGGAGCATCGAGCCCTCACACTGCCCTGCCGGGTGAGCACGAAACCAGCGAGGCGCACGCGGCGTTGCACTACGCTCCGCGGCCTCAACGCAGCCCTCACTGGAGAGTCACATGGCTTTGAAGATCGAAGACCTGAAGGTCGGCACTGGCGCCGAGGCCGTCGCAGGCAAGCGCGTCACCGTTCACTACGTCGGCACGCTCACCAACGGGTCGAAGTTCGACTCGAGCCGCGATCGCGGCACGGGCTTCACGTTCGGGCTCGGCGCGGGTCAGGTCATTCAGGGCTGGGACCAGGGCGTCGCGGGCATGAAGGTCGGCGGCATGCGCAAGCTGACCATTCCGCCCGAGCTCGGCTACGGCGCCGGAGGGTACCCGCCGGTCATTCCTCCCAACTCGACGCTCGTCTTCGAGGTCGAGCTGCTGTCGGTCGGTTGATTCACACGCCATGAACGAGAACGCGCTCAACGCGAACGTCGGCCACCGCCTGCGCGCGCTCCGTCTGTCGAAGAGCATCAAACAGGCAGACGCCGCGCGAGAGCTCGGGGTCAGCCCTGCGTACCTGAACCTGATCGAGAAGGGGAAACGCGTCACCCCGTTTCCCCTCTTGTGGAAGGCGCTGCGCTTCTTCCAGGTCGACCCCGAAGAGTTCATGGCGCAGATCGGCGACGGCCGCGTCGATCAGGCGCTGGCGAGTCTGCTCGACGAGCCGCTGCTCAAGACGCTCAACCTCGATCAGGAGTCGCTGCAGTCGCTCTCGGCCGAGCCCAAGCTGGCTGGCACCGTCGCCGCGCTGTTCAACCTCTACAAGAACACGCGCATGCAGCTCGAGAACGTGATGACGCAGCTCTCGAGTCAGGAGCGGCCCGCAGCGTCGGGCTCCGACGGCCGCCTCGACTACTCACCGTTCGACGAGACGACCGACTTCCTCGAGTCACACGGCAACTACTTTCCCGAGCTCGAGGCCGAGGCCGAGGCGCTGCGGCACGACTTCGCGCTCGAGCGACAGATCGTCTCGACCCAGATGATCCGCATGGTCGAGGAGCGCTTCGGCTACCAGGTCTCGTTCGAAGACTCTCCGTCGGGCAGCTCAGTGGTGCGCCGCCTCGACCCCGAGAAGAAGCAGCTGAAGCTCTCGCCCGGCCTCACCGAACAGACGCTCAAGTTCCAGCTCGGGGCCACGCTCGGCCTGCTCGCGCTCGACAAGACGCGCCTCATCGATCGCATCATCGGCCAGCGCACCCGGCACGCCGAGACGCCGCGGCTGGTGAAGGTGAACCTCGCCAACTACTTCGCGGGCGCGCTCATGCTGCCCTACGGCGACTTCTTCAAAGAGGTGCAGCGCACGCGGTACGACATCGAGCTGCTCACCAACATCTTCAACGTCACCTACGAGACGGTCGCGCACCGCGTCTGCAACCTCGCCGACCCGAAACGCAAAGGCCTGCCCTTTCACTTCCTGCGCTGCGACATCGCCGGGAACATCTCGAAGCGCTACTCGGGCACGGGTCTCAAGTTCGCCTCCATGGGCAGCTGCGCGAAGTGGGCGGTGCACCTCGCCTTCCTCAACCCGTCGCAGATCACGCGGCAGTACTCGCAGATGCCCGACGGCACGACGTACTTCGACTTCGCCAAGGTGCAGCTGCAGCCCGTCGAGGGCAGCATCGTGCGCGGCACCGCGTACTCCATCGGCCTCGGCACCCACGCCGAGAACGCGAAGTACCTCGCGTACGGCCTGCCGATGCTCGAGCTCAAACGCGACGCCGTGCCCACCGGCATCAGCTGCCGCTTCTGTGAGCGCACCGACTGCAACCAACGCGCAGCCGCCAGCTACCGGTTCGCCTTCTCGTTCGACGAGTACACGAAGAAAGACTGCTTCTTCTCGCCGCTCGTCACGAGCGATCGTGAGCCGCAGCCCAAGAAGAGCTGAAGCATGCGTGCCGCCCTCCTGCTCGTCATCGCCGGCTGCACCTGGACGGTTCAGGGCTCGACGTTTCGCACGAAGGAAGGTGACACGGCCTTCGAGCGCGCCGTCGAGGCCGTCAACGCCCACTGCAACGGCGCGCGCTTCGTGAACCCCGACGCGCAGATCGTCACCAGCCACTGGCAGGTCTTTCACTCCCGCGATGGCGCGTTCCTCGTGCGGTACCAGGTCTCGCTCGTGAAAGCGGCCGACGAGGTCGGCGCCGAGGTGCGGGTGGGTGTCACGATGAAGCAGTGCCCGCTGGTCGATCTCGCCGAGCTCGACGCGCTCGGAGACTCCGACACCTGCCAGGTCGCCTTCTCGATGCCGACCGAGGTGGCCAACGCCCAACAGGACGCGGTGCGAAAAGTGGAGTACGACGTGCGCCGCTGAAGGGCCGGTGTCACAAAGGCTGCTCATGCGAACGCTTCCACTCGTTGGGTTGATGTTGCTTGCCGCGTGCGGCCCTCAGGGCCCTTTCCCGCTCGAGCCCGTGCCGAACGCGATCGTTCCGGCGCCGACGCTCACCGTCACGCCGAAGCCCGGCCCGTTCAACGGCACGGTGACGCTCACCATCGCGTCGGATCAGAAGAGCACCGTCTTCTGGAGCTCCGACGGCAGCGACCCCCGCACCACTTCGCGTGGCCGCACCGAGGCCGACGCTCCCGCGACCCTCACGCTCGACAAGACGACCTCGCTGAAGATCTTCGCGAGCAACGGCGGCAAAGACAGCGAACTGTTCGAGGGCACGTGGGTGCGCGCGGGCGGTCCGGTCGGGTCGATCAGCGGCACCGTCGTCTTCGGCGCGTTCTGCGCCAACAAGGAGATCGGCATCGGCCGCAACGGCAACATCAAGAAGCTCGGCAAGGCGCCGATGATGGCCGGCACGTTCCCCTTCACCTACGAGGGGCTGCAGTCGGGCACGCACCGCCTCACCGCGTATTGCGATCGCAACGGCGATGGAAACCTCACCCCGTTCCTCGACTTCAATGGCGACACCGTCAACGTCGCGCTCGATCTCACCGACCCGTTCAAGGCGAGCGCTGAGGGCGTGAAGGTCTTCGTCGGAGCCTCGGGCACCGGCCTCGGCACGCTGCGCGGAACGATCATTCTCCCGAAGCCTCCGCCGCTTCAGAACCTGTCGATGTCGGTGCTGCCGGCCGACGCGCTCATGGGCGGGCTCGACCCCCAGGTGCTGCTGCAGCAGCTGCAGAACGGCTACCGCATCTTCACCACCCCGATGGACACCGAGTACCCGTACGTCGTGACCGATCTGCAGCCTGGCCGTGTGTTGCCGGTGCCGTCGCTGATCGGCTTCGGAGGCGGTGGCATCGCGATCAACCTGCTCGCGAACCCGCTCTCGCCGACGCTCATCGAGGCCGACAAAGAGACCGTGAAGGACTTCGCGTTCGGGCCGGTGACGTTGAGCGGAAACATCACGGTGGCCTCGGCCAGCGCTCCGACGGGCGGCCTCGCCTTCGGCATCGTCGCGGCGCGCATCGTGTCGATTCAAGACGGCGTGCAGGCGATTCTGATGCCGGTGCTCTTCACACGTGACCCGATGACGATGGACGCGCGCTCCACGTATTCCGGAGCGGCGCTCAAGGCGAACCAGACCGTCACGTTGCGGGTGTTCACGAATGCGGCTGGCGCGAACCCGATCACCGACGCCCTGACGTGGGTCGTGAACCCGTTCTCGAGCACTCCCGGCCACGCCACGGTGAACGTCACCAACGTCGACGCGACCCGCGACATCGTCATCCCGTGACATGATCGGCGCGTGAAGAACGCGCTCATCTCGGTCCTCGTCGTTTCAGCCTCGTGTGGCATGCCGGTCGTCACGCCCGATGCTGGCGGGTCAACTGCAGGCGGAAGTGCAGCTGCGGGAGGCATCGCGAGCGCAGGTGGGTTCGCGAGTGCAGGCGGACTCGCGAGTGCAGGCGGCTTCGTGAGCGCCGGTGGGTCGGCAGCGGGAGGCTCCGCGAGCGCTGGTGGCCTGGCGAGCGCCGGAGGAACGGCAACCGCCGGAGGAAGCGCGGGCGGCTCGGTCTCGACCGGTCGACTCATCGCCTACGTCGGCAGCGGCAACGGCAACATCACGGCGTACGCCGTCAACGCGACCACGGGAGCCATGACGCTGCTCGGCGCCACCAACGGCGGAACGAACCCCAGCTTCCTCGCCTTCGACGTGCCGCGCGCCCGGCTCTACGCCGTGAACGAAGGCAACCCGGGACAGATCGCGGCGTTCGAGCTTCGCGCCGACGCCGGGCTCTCGCTCATCAACCGTGTCAGCTCGCAAGGCGCCGGGCCCGCGCACGTCTCGGTTCATCCGTCTGGCCGGTTCGTGATGGCGGCGAACTACACGGGCGGCAACGTCGCCATTCTTCCGGTGCGTGACGGTGGGCTCGGCGCTGCGACCGACACCGATCCCTCGGGAGGCCAGGCGCACCAGATCATCGCCGACGCCACCGGCCGCTTCGTCTACGTGCCATGCAAAGCGGCAGACTACGTCGCGCAGTACCGCTTCGACGCCGATGCCGGCACGCTGAGCGCGCTCGCTCCCGCGACCGTCTCGACGGCGGCGGGCGCCGGTCCGCGACACCTCGCGCTGCATCCCGGCGGACAATGGGCGTTTCTCATCAACGAGCTCGACGACACGATGACGTCGATGCGCGTCGCGGCTGATGGACGGCTCACGGCTGTGGATACGAAGTCGACGCTGCCGGCAGGCTTCAGCGGCACCAACACGTGCGCCGAAGTGCAGGTGCACCCGAACGGCCGCTTCGTCTTCGGCTCGAACCGCGGCCACAACTCGATCGTCAGCTTCTCCTTCGACGAGACGAGCGGAGCGCTCACCCTCGTGGGGCACACGCCGACCGGCGGCGCGACCCCCAGGCACTTCGAGCTCGATCCGTCGGGGCAGCTGTTGCTCGTCGCGAACCAGGGCTCTGGCAACGTCCACGCGCTGCGCATCGATCCCTCGACGGGAGTGCTCACGCCGCTCGGCCTGCAGGCCACCGTGAACTCGCCCGCCTTCGTGGGAATGACGCTGCTGCCCTGAACGTCAGGCGGCCTGCGGCTTCGTCACCTGCTCGGGCGACCCCTCGGGGCACACCTCGAACAGCTTGAAGCGCGAACGCGAACCGAAGTTGTTCCGCCGAATCATGCTGCCCAGCACCGTCAGCACGTCGCGCGTGTTGTCGAGGCCCTTGTCGAGCGACGCGAACACGTCGATGCCGGGGCCGCGGTACAGCTCCTTCGCGGTGAGGTGGCCGCCCATGCTCGCCTTCAGCTTGCCCAGCGGAGAGCCGAGCGCGAGCGCGTAGAGGTACATGCCGCGCACCCAGCCATCGACCTCGAGCTTCGACGGCGCGTCACCGAACGCTTCCTGAGACGACACGCGCATCAGCTCGTACAGCCCGCGCCCGACGCCCTTCGCGCCGCTCGCTTTGCGAATCTGCATCTTGGTGCGAATCGCCGGCGTGCCGACGAGCGGAGACCCGTGAAGGTCTTGCATCAGGGCCAGCGACTGCGCCCACTCGATGCGATGCCGCGCGGCCGAGCCCGACTCGCCCTGCTTCGCGTGGCTGACGACGAGTGACTGAACGAGCGGCTCCATCACGCGACTCACGCACAGCTGCGTGAAGTAACCGGCGACGAAGGCCAGCCCCGCTTCGGTGCCGACGAGCGCACCGTTCGAGACGAGCTCGGCCGCCTTGAGCCCGAACGACACCGGAGCCCGCTCACGCATCAACCTCGCGAACGTGGGCGCCCTGCCGTGACCGAACCAGGCATCGAGGCCCAGCTTCCACCCACCGAACCACGGCAGCTCGACGAGGGTGGCGCCGAACCTCGCGTACTCGAGGTCTTCGCCGAGGGCGCGGCTGAACTCCTGGGGCAACGAGTTGACGTGGGCCGAGAGACGCTCGACCGCCGTCAGGTACGTCAGAAACGCGGGCATCGCGTCACGACTGTACCTTTCCGCTGGCCCGGCTCCCACCCTTCGGTAAGGTCCGCACGCGTTTTTCCCTCGAAGGAGCTGCACGTCTCATGAACTTCTCGTTCGGCACCGGCCACGCCTCGACGGCGAAGGCCGACGTTCTCGTCCTCCCCCTGTTCGACACCGATCTCACCGACAAGAAGAACCCGCCCTCGGCGTGGGTGAAGACGGACAAGAAGATGAAGGGCCTGCTCGCGAAGACGGCCCAGCAGGAAGGCTTCAAGGGCAAGGGCGAGCAGACCTGCGTGATTCAGACGCACGGGAAGCTGAGCGTGGGTCGCGTGATCCTCCTCGGCCTCGGCACGCGCGCGAAGTTCAACGCCGAGGTGCTGCGCATGGCCCTGGGCCGCGCCATCAAGGCCGCCAACAAGCTCAAGGCGAAGACGGCCGTCATTCAGCTGCCCGGCGTGCGTGAGCTCGACGCCGCGATTCAGTCGACCGTCGAGGGCTCCATTCTCGGCTCGTACCGCTACGACAAGTGGCGCACGACGAACAAAGACGAGAAGAGCGCGCCCCGCGTCGACAAGGTGCAGCTGCTGCTGCCCGACGGCGTCAAGAAGGACAAGTCGATGGACGCGACGGCCGCGCTCGCCAAGTCGATCGCCGAGGCCGCCAACTTCTCGCGCGATCTCGTCAACGAGCCCGCCGGCACCATGACGCCCACGATCCTCGCGGAGCAGGCGAAGAGCCTCGCCAAGGACTCGGGCCTCGGCCTGCACATCTTCGATCGCAAGAAGATCGAAGAGCTCAAGATGGGCATGTTCCTCGGCGTCGCGCGCGGCAGCGTCGAGGAGCCCAAGCTCATTCACCTCTCGTACACGCCCGATGACGCTGCGGCTGCGAAGCGCGCGCCGATCGCGCTCGTCGGCAAGGCGATCACCTTCGACTCCGGCGGCCTCTCGCTCAAGCCCAGCGACGGCATGCTCGACATGAAGACCGACATGGCCGGCTCGGCCGCGGTGCTCGGCGCGATGCGCGTCATCGCGAAGCTCAAGCCGCCCTTCCCCGTGCACGGCTTCATGGGCGCCTGCGAGAACATGCCCTCGGGCAACGCGTACCGCCTCGGCGACGTGCTCATCTCGCGGCTCGGCAAGACCGTCGAGATCACCAACACCGACGCCGAAGGCCGCCTCGTGCTCGGCGACGTGCTCGCCTACGCGAACGAGCTCAAGCCCGCCGCCATCATCGATCTGGCGACCCTCACCGGCGCCTGCATCGTCGCGCTCGGGCCGTGGGTGGCTGGCGCGTTCGGCGACGACGATCAGCTCATGTGGAACGTGCTCGAGTCGGCGCGCTCGGCTGGCGAAGACATCTGGCGCCTGCCGCTGACCGACAGCCTCAAGGACGTGCTCAAGAGCGACGTCGCCGACATGAAGAACGCCGGCGATCGCATGGGTGGTTCGATCACCGCCGCGCACTTCCTCAAGGAGTTCGTCGGTGACACGCCGTGGGTGCACCTCGACATCGCCGGCCCCAGCAACGTGAACAAGGACAAGGGCTACATGTCGAAGGGCGCGACGGGCTTCGGCGTTCGCACGCTCGTCGAGTTCATTCGCCGCCGCACGGCCGAGCTGAACGCCGCTGCTGCCGACGAGACGATCGCTCCCGACGAGGAGTGATTCAGCTCACGTGATCGCGGCCAAGGGGGCGTCGCTTGTTGCGCGGCGCCGCCCGAGCCTGCACGGATTTCGTGTTCGTCGTTCTCCAACCCCTCGGAGCTGCTCCGTGTCTGCCTCTTGCATCGAGGTGGGGCACGAGGCCTCTCCATGCGGCAGACGCCGACAGAACCGCTCGACGATCGGCTGACGTCGTTGCTCTCGACCGAGCAGCGGCTCGAGGCGAAGTCGATCGAAGCGGAGCGGTCGGCGAAGGCGCTGGTCGAAGCGGCTCGTCAGACGTTGGGGCGCGCGCAGGCCGAAGCGATGGCCGAGCTGGAGGTCGAAGCAGCGACGGAGGAGCGCGCTGCGCGAGAGGCTCATGCCCGCGCGCTGGAGGCGATCGAGACGGAACGCACCGCGGCCCTCACGAGGCTTGGTGCGACGCCTGACTCGCTGATCGACGAGCTCTGCTCCCTCGTGTTGGTGCGCCTGCTCGAACCAGGAGGCGGTCCGTGATCGTCTCCATGACCCGGGTGAGACTGGCGGGCCCCGCAGCGCAGCTCGAGCGCGTGCTGGCCTTCGTTCAAGACCTGGGCGTGTTGCACCTCGTGCGGCCGCAGGTTCCGGTCGCCGAGAAGGTGCAGCAGAGCCGGCCCGAACGGCACTGCCGGCGAATGCTGTCGGACGTCGAGGTCGCGTTGCGGCAGCTGGGCATCGAGCGGAAATCGCGCACGGTGGTGGCGAAGCCGGAGTCGGTGATCGGTGCAGCCCGTCTCGCCCGACGCCTCCGCAGAGCTGCCGTGAAGGTGACGAAGGCCCGCGCTGCGCTGGAGGACGAGCGCGTCATGCTGCTGCGCTACCGCGAGTTCTTCTCGGCCTTCGAGTCTTTGATCGGTCACGAGCTGACGTGGCCCGACGGCAAGGCGTTCTACGTCGTGCTGCGCGTAGGCTCGGCGACGGCGCTCGGTGAGTTGAGAAAGGCGCTCACGAAGGCAGTTGGTGAAGAGCTCGAGCTGCTCGATCGCCCGCTCGCGAGCGGTGAGCTGGCCGTGCTGATCCTCGTGTCGAACGACGCGGCGGCGAAGGTCGCGAAGCTGCTCTCGGACTCGCGCGTTCAGGAATTGCCCGCGCCTGCCGGCCTGGGGGAGACGAACCTGCTCCGCGCGATGCCGGCGCTGAAGGCACGGCTGGCCGCGATTCCCCAGGCGATCGCCGAGCTCGAGGCTGAACGTCGCCGCCTCGCCGAGAGTCATGCCTCGACGCTGAACCGCCTGCGCTGGTGGCTGCATGACGAGCTGCTGGTGCTCGAGGCGCGCAGTCAGGTGCACGCGGGCCGGCATCTGTTCGTGCTCGAGGGGTGGCTGCCAGACACGAAGCGCGCGGGCTTCGTCGCGCAGGTGGCGGCCCTCGGCCCCGAGATCGTCGTCGAATTCCTCGGCAGCGAGGCGTGGAAGGCGAGCGCTCCGGTGGCGTTGACGAACCCGGCGCTGTTTCGGCCGTTCGAGATCGTCACGCGGCTCATGCCGCTGCCCCGCTACGGCACCATCGACCCCACGCCGTTCCTGGCGATCTTCTTCCCTGCCTTCTTCGGGCTGATGCTCGGTGACGTCGGCTACGGCCTGCTGCTGGCCGGCATCGCGGTGCTGCTGCGCTTCAAGTCGAAGCCGGGCACGACGCTGCGATCGGTGTCGGTGATCGCCGGCGCCTGTTCGATCTTCTCGGTGCTCTTCGGCGTGTTGTTCGGAGAGCTCTTCGGCAACCTCGGCCACGGCGTCGGAATGAGGCCGCTGTGGTTCAACCGAGAAGAGGCGATCGTTCCCTTCCTCGCGCTGGCAGTGGCGATCGGGGTCGTGCACATCAGCCTCGGGCTCGTGCTCGCAGCGATCACGGCGTGGAGACGCGGTCACGCGCGCGAGGCAGCTGGTCGTGGCGTCGCGGTGCTGATGGTGCTGCTGACGGTGGCGGCGCTGCTGGCGGCCCTCAAGTTGCTGCCCACCGGGCTGGTGACGCCGCTCGTGATCGCACTGCTCGTCGCCTTCCCCGTGCTCATCGCCCTCGAGGGCATCGTCGCGTTCATCGAGCTGCTGTCGACGTTCGGTCACATTCTTTCGTACGCGCGCATCATGGCGCTGGGCACCGCGTCGCTGATGC
>JAACJQ010000240.1 GCA_016879935.1 Archangiaceae bacterium
CAGACGTCTCCGAACGCGTCGCCGTCGAGGTTGGCCTGCACGCCGGCGACCGCCCGGTTGGGAATCGAGACGCAGTTGTCGACGAGGTTGGCCACGCCGTCGCCGTCGAGGTCGCCGTCGCAGCTGTCGCCCATGCCGTCACCATCGGCGTCGAGCTGGCTGAAGTTCGAGAGCGCCGAGCAGTTGTCGCAGGTGTTGCCGACGCCATCGCCGTCGGCGTCGACCTGGTCACGGTTCGACGAGAACGGGCAGTTGTCGGCGTCGTCGGCCTTGCCATCGCCATCGGAGTCGTCGGTGTACGCGAGCGTCTTGCCGTCGTCGGTGTACGCGACCCACACCGAGCAGCCGCAGCCGCCGTTGCAGACGCCGTTGGTGCAGGGCGAAGCACCACCACCCTCCTCCTTGGGCTTGCCGCACGAGGGGTCGAGACACTCGGGGTTGGTGCCGTTGCCGAGCTGCGCGAACGCGCTGCCAGACAGCAGACACACGAGGACTGCACACGACGAGATTGCGTGTTTCATCGGCGAACTCCGTGGAGTGGGTTTCAGAGTCAGATGCCGTGACCCCGAAATTCCCTTCCCGACTTTCGCCATACATCTGCGTGGGCTGCCGACAGCCTTGCCCGCCGTCAGGGCAGCGCGCTGACGACCTGTGGTTCTGCAGCGATGAGCGGGCGCATGCGACGAGAGAGCACGAGCGTTCCAGCTCCGCGCACCGACGGTTGCTCGGTGGTGGCGCCGGGCGTCTCGACGGTGACGGGGCCCTCGAGCGTGAAGCCGAGAATGAAGGTGTCGGCGCGCTGCACCTCGAGCGTTCCCGTGAGGGCGTAGTCCATCTGCACGGGGCCCGAGGTCGTCGTCGCGTCGAGCGTGGTGGTGAAGATGGCGACCGACTCGGTGGCGCCGGTGAGCTGCACGGTGGCCCCGCGCACTTCGACGTTCTGGCCCAGCGACTGACGCGCGAGCGAGGCGAAGGTGCGCTCGAGGCGCGCGACGCGACGGTCGAGGAACGTGGGCACCCGCATCAGCTCGACCTGGAGCGCGTCGGGCCCTGCCAGCGGCTGGGTGAGGCTGCGCGCGAAGGCGGCGGTCTCGGCGGGAACGGGCTGATCATCATCGGTGGTGATGACGTTCGTCGTCGTCACCTTCACGCCGCGACCCTCGAGGTTCGAGTTCTTCCACTCGAGGAATTGGAGCGTCGCGCCGTCGTCGGCCCGCTCCACCCGCACGCGCGAGCGGCCGGCTTCGCTCTGGTGCTGGGCTTCGACGTCGTCACCGATGCCGATGGTGAGTGCGAGGTCGAGCGTGTGAATCGACGTCGTCTCGAGCTGCGTGAGCGGCGTGGGCGCTCCGAAGGTGATGCCGGTGGGGCGGGCAGTGCAGCCGACGAGCACGCTGATCGACACCGCAGCGAAGACGCGCATGCCCGAGACATCGCATGGAGAAACGCGTCGCTCCCGAAAATGGCCGAAGCGCTACAGGTGGGCACAGCGCGGCACATGTCCAAATCTGGCCACTCGCAGCCGACTTCGAAGACCAGCCCGGCTCGCGTGCTGGAACCTCGACAAGGCCCCGCGCTGAAACGCTTCGTTCTCGTGGTTCCGACGCTTCTCTTCGCCTGTCGCCGACCCGCCGTTGCCGATGAACGGCGCCAAGAGCGCCGCGGCGCGCGTCGGGCTGTTCGCGACGCCGGAGTACACCGCGTGGCGCTCTGGCACCATCAGTGAGCGAACCAGGTCTGCCACTCGAGAACGGTTGCTGCACGAGGTCGCGCGCCGCCACGAAGCCCATCGCGCTCATCCGCTTCAGCGACCTCATCGAAGACGGGGCTGACGCCGGTGAAGCGCGTGCTCGAGAGCGGCGGAGCGCGCAGCAACGAGTGAAGACAACGCCGCACAGACACGCTCAACTGAGGCTCATGCGAATGTTCCTGTCTCTGTTGCTTGTCATCGCATCGAGGTCGCTGGCCGACGGGCCTCCCGTCGTGGAGCCGCTCGTCTATCGCGGAGTCGCGTTTGGCCCCTCGGGAGCGCCGATGACGGGAACCATCAACGTGAGCCTCACCCTCTTCACTGCCGAGACTGGTGGGCTCATGAAGTGCACGACCACCAGAGCTGGGCTCCCGCTCGAACCTCAAGGCCGCTTCAAGCTCCCGCTGTCGAGTCAATGCAGCTCCGACATCAGTCAGAACCCTGAACTGTGGATGGAGATCGCCATCAACGGAGAGCCGCTGGGCCGGACGAAGCTGGCGGCGACGCCTTATGCACTCGAAGCAAGGCGGGCGACTCAGCTGGTCATGCGTTCGGAAGACGGTGGCGTCACCACCACCGAGGGGTCGTTCTGCGGGGTGACGCCCACGTCGACGACCGCACAGTTTCAGGCTGGTGGCCTCGTCGGCTACCGCGCGGCGAAGTTCATGTGCGAGCAGGCGTGCGGGAAACGAACGGCGCACTTCTGTTCGACGCTCGAGGCAATTCGAGCTCACGAGTTCGGTGTCGACCTGCCGCGCGGCTGGCTCAAGAACGGAGCCGCTGCGTCCGGACAGCTGGGAACGACGAGCTGGGTCTACACCGAGTGCAACGGCTGGTTCATTGGCACAACGAACTTCAGCGGAAACAACTACGCCGGTCCCATCTGGGCACCGGCGACTTCGACTTCGAACGCTGCGCCTTCCAATGACGGCTGTGGAACGTCGCTGCCGTTGCTCTGCTGCGATTGATCAGCGGCGGGTGATGACGAGCACCGCGGCGTCGGCCGTCTTGCCCGGCTTCACCTCGGCGCGAAACGCCGAGAGCTGCGAGTTGATCTGCTTCGCGAAGTTCTCGGCGATGGCCTTGCCCGTCTCTCCGCCGCGCGGGCTGGTCACCATCGAGCGCTTGTTCGACTCGGTGTAGTTCGTGTTGCCGAACGCGTCCTTCGTCGGCGCTTCCTTCACCGCGACGCCGAGCGAGACCGGGTGGTACTCGACGTACGAGGGAAGTGCGCCGCCGTACACGTCGTGGCTGCTCGGGCCCTTCGCCTTGCCGCTGAACGTCACCTCGGTCTGCGCTCCGACCTGCTTCGTCGAGGTCTTGATGCCCGAGTTGGTGCTCTTCACTTCGACCGGAATCGGCGTGTTCTTCGCCACCCGCGAACGGCCCAGGTCCGCCGCCGTCACGCTGCTCGACCACGCGTTGAAGTACGACATCGGGTTGAACGGGTTGAAGACGAGCGGCATGGTCGGCTCCGGCGAGATGGGTTTCTGTGCTGCGGACACCTACATTCTCTGACCTGCGCGAAAGAAGTTTCGCCTGAATTGTTTTCACCAAAGAGCCTCGTTCTTTCAACGACTTGACGAGTCTTGTGGCCGAAAAGCTCCCCAGCTTCGGGGGCCTTGGGGGAAGGTGCAGGCTCTTCGGGGGAGGGCTCCATGGTGCTCAGTCTGGTGGTCGCGTCGTTGGTTTCCGCGGGTCCGACGGTCGTCTCCACGCGCTACCACCGCGATGAACGGGGCGGCGCGTTCGTCACCGAGCTGCGCGTGCCTGGCTTCATGGCCGGCTACGAGCGCATCGCTGCGGTGTCGAAAGACGACCGCTCCTTCCTGCTCTATTCGACCTTCGACACCGGCTTCGAGCGCGACAGGCCGACGGTGGAACAGCTGACGGATCAGCTCGACTTCGCCGAACGAAACGCCGCCGAAGCGAAGGCCCTCGTCGCCGAGTTCGACAAGGCCGTGGCGGCGGCGAAGGCGAAGAAGGCGAAGACGTTCACCGCGAAGACGCGCTGGGGTGAGCAGACGCATCAACTCAAGCGAGCCGCCGAGGAGCGCGCGCAGCTCGTCGAACAACAGCAGAACACCGTCGAGCGGGTGGCCGACGTCCGCAAGGAGCTCGAGCGCGCGAAGGTGGAGGCGACGGCGGGCTCCACGGTGTTCGTCGCGGGGCGCTTCACCGAGACGGGCGCGGCGAAGGTCGACGTGCTGCGAGGGCCGGCGCGCGGCGCGTGGGTGCCACAGCTCGTCACCACCCTCACCCTCGAGCTGCCGAAGAGCGGCGCACAACCCGAAGTCCTCTCGGCCTGGGCCGAAGCGCAGGGCCAGACGCTGGGCCTCGCGGCGATGCGCACCGAAGCAGGCACGGGCTTCGCCGCATACGTCGCGCAGGTCTCGGGCGAGGCCTGGGGCGCGCAGCGCGGTGGGTTCGGCCGTCGGAGCGGCCGCGAGCCCGACCTCTACGGCATGATGACGGGGCTCACCGCGGTGCAGGAGGCGCTGCAGCTCGACGCCTGGCGCGACCGTGAGGAGCAACCGGGCCCGAAGGTGAAGCTGGCGACGCTCGAAGGCCCGCACGTGGCGTCGCACGACTACGACGCGCTCCGAAAGGGTGTGGAGCCGCGCGTGTTCGACGCGGCCACCGTCATTCCCGCCGACACGTTCGCGCTGCACTTCACCTCGGCCGAGGCGGTCTTCACCGTCGTCGACCTGCTCGACGCGTGGGGCACCGACCTCTCACACGCGCTCGAGGGGTTCGCGCGCGACCGCGGCACGAAGGAGCGCCTCTTCACCCAGCTCGCCCTGCCCCGCGACGACTTCTCGCGGCTGTATGCGTCGCGAGCCGTCGAGGCCGTCAGCATCATCGGCCACGACCCCTTCGTCCGCGAAGGCACCGACCTCACCGTGGTGCTCACCGTGAAAGACGCGGGTGCCGTGAAGCTCGCGGCGATGGCGTCACGCGCGCAGGCCAGGTCGAAGCGCCCAGACGCCGTGGAGTCGACCGAGAAGTACCAGGGCATCGAGCTCACCACGCTGAAGACGGCCGACCGTGCGGTGTCGACGACGTTCGCCGAGAGTGGCCGCTTCGTCTTCGTGGGCAACTCGCCAGCGGGCGTGAAGGCCGCGCTCGATGCCCAGGCGGGCCGTGCTCCGTCGATGGCGAAGTCACCCGACTTTCGCTACCTGCGCACGCTGTACGCCGATGGCGAAGACGCCTTCGCCTTTCTCTCCGACGCGTTCGTGCGCTCGGTGGTGGGCCCGCGGTGGAAGATTGGCGCGCGCCGCCGCATGGAGTGCGCGTCGAACCTTCAGCTCATCGAGTACGCGCGGCTGGTCGCGCAGCGTGAACGTGTTCCCGCCACCACGCTCGACGCGCTGAAGGCGCGCGGTCTGTTGCCGAAGACGCTCGGCTGCGCGCACGGAGGCACCTATGCGCTCCTGCCCGAGGGCGCGTCGTGTTCGGCGCATGGAAGGCTCTCGTTCCTCACGCCGCTCGTCGAGCTGCCGTTCTCTGAGGCGACCGCGACCGAAGCCGAGGAGTACCGCGACTTCACCGAGAGCTACCGACAGTACTGGCGCACCTTCATCGACCCGGTGGGCGTACGCGTGAAGCTGAGCCCCGCCATCGACCTCGAGACCATCATTCTTCCGCTCGTCGACAACACCATCTACTCGCAGCTCAAGGAGCTCTACGCCGGCGCGCCCGCGACGCTGCAGCGGCAGGGCGACACCTCGAAGGCCATCGCGGCCGTCTCGTCGACGTTCTCTCCCTCGAAGAAGGTGCAGAGCGAGATCCGTGACTTCATGCGCGAGGCGCACGTGCAGGGGCAGGACCCGTGGCGGTGGCTGGGCGACCAGGTCAGCTTCGTCGTGTACGACGGTGACCCGCTGCTGACCATCGGCGGAGACGTGCCCCTCGGCATGATGGGCCGACGCGACGCTGACTTCGCCGCGGTGACGTCGGTGGTGCTGACGTCGCTCACCTTGCCGACGGCGCTGGTAGTGAAGGTGAAAGACCCCGTCGCCGCGCGCGCTGCGGTGGAGCGGCTCATCGACTCGCTCGAGCTGAGCGCGCTCGAGCACAGCCGTCGGCGCGACAGCACGTCGGTCTCGGGCTACCGCATCTCGGAGCCCTCGGGGCAAGACCCCATTGGCGTGCTCTCGCTCTCGTTCTTCGGCGTGACGCTGCGGCTCTATTACGCGGTCGTCGGCGACCAGCTCTACGTCGCGTCGCGCAAGTGGCTGGCTGATGAGGTCGTCGGTCGCGGCTTCGTGGTGCCCAGAGACAGTCAGACCGAGCTGGGCCACGTGCGCGTGCGGCTCGACCACGCGCGGCTCAAGGCGGCGCTCACGGCGGTGCAGGCCGGTTGGGGCGAGAACATGCGCGAGGCGTGCTTCAGGAACCTGGTCGACCTCGAGCTCGTGTCGCAGGCGAGCCGCTCGACGAACGAGCTGGTGACGCCGGTGCAGCGCGCGCTCGGGTACAGCCCGTATTGTCCTGCGGGCGGCACGTACAAGCTCGACTCGCTCGGCGAAGCGACCTGCTCGGTGCACGGGAAGGCGAGCGCGCCCAAGCAGCCGAAGGAGCTCGCCGACTCCACGTCGACCGCGAAGTGGCTCGGCCGCGTCGAGTCGATGGACTTCTCGCTGACGTTCACCCCGGAAGGGCTGCGCACGCACGTGGTGCTGCAGCCACGAAAGTGACCTGATGACCTCGAAACCAGAACCGTTCAAGCCGTGGACCGACGACGCTGGAGTGTCTCGTTACCTGCACGGCACGAAGGCCGACCTGAAGGTGGGCGACCTCATCGAGCCGGGCCGTGCGTCGAACTACGGCGACCGAACCGCCGCAGTGTTCGTCTATCTCACCGGAACCCTCGACGCGGCGACGTGGGGCGCCGAGCTCGCGGTCGGTGAAGGCCGTGGGCGCATCTACCTCGTCGAGCCGACCGGCCCCATCGAGGACGACCCCAACCTCACCGACAAGAAGTTCCCCGGCAACCCGACGCGCTCGTTCCGCACACGCGCGCCCCTTCGTGTCACCGGAGAGCTCGTCGACTGGGTGGGCCATGCGCCGGAGCAGGTGCAGACGATGAAAGACGGGCTCGCTCGCCTCGCAGCGCAGGGCATCAAGGCCATCGAAGACTGAAGCAGGTTCAGCTCGAGAATGTGAAGAACGTCACCGGAGACGGCACGCCTCCGATGGCGCGATAGAAGTCGAGGGCGTGCGTGTCTTCGTCGTCGGCGGGTACGAACACCGTCGTGATGCCGGCTTCGGCGGCGAGTGAGCGCAAACCGGCGACGAGCGCGCGCCCGATGCCTCGGCGTTGATGTTCGACGGCGACGGCGAGGTCGTAGATGAAGAGCTCGCTGGAGCGGCTCCGAGTCATCGGCAGCGCGTGGGCCGTGAGGCCGCCGACCACGACATCACCTTCCATCGCCGCGAGTGCCCAGAACGCCTCACGGCGGAGCAGCGAGGTCACGTCGGGCGGCTCGTTCGAGGCCTCGTCCTCCTCGAAGACGGTGGCCATCATCTCGAACAGCGCACGTGCGACGGCTTCATCACCTGGACCAAGCCTGCGGACGGTGGCCATGACGTCCACGTTCCTCGAACCGCGCTACTCCTTCAACACCGTCGGCAACGCCTGCTGCATGCGCGCTCGCAACGACGCCGGCGCGGCGAACAGCCCATCACGATGAAACGCTGACGCGATGGAGCGCATCGCCTTCAGCTCGGCGTGCGCCGTCACCACGCTCGCGGGAGCGTCTCCCATCGAGAGCGGCGTGAAGCGCAGCTTCATTCCCATCGACTGCTTCGCCGCCACCTGCTTCTCGCAGCGACACGCGGCCTGGTCGTTCACCTCGCCACACGTGCGCTGGAGAAACGCCGAGAGCTTCGAGCGCGCACGCGAGACCCGCTGCCGAAACGCGTCGTGCGACGTCTCGACGATGTCGGCTGACTCCGCGCCGTCGAAGCCGAGCAGGTCGACGAGCACCAGCGCGAGCCGTTCGTCGCGCGACAGACTCATCAACATGCCCTGGGTGCACGAGAGGCGCACTTCGTTGATCAACGCGCGGTCTTCCGGCGTCGGCGCGGGCTGGGTGGCAGAGAACGCGAGCCCCTGCTCCAGCAACTCGACGAACGCGTCGTCGTCGAGCGCGCGCTCTTCAGCGCGGCTCTTCTTCATCGCGAGCACGTGACGCACGGCCACCTGGTGCACCCAGGTCGTCAGCGCGCTGCGGCCTTCGAAGCGGGAGAGGTTGGTGATGACCTTCACCAGCACGTCCTGCGCGGCGTCTTCCGCGTCACGCACGTCGCCCAGCATGCGCAGGCACAGGCGAAAGACCGGCGCCTCGAGCTCGCGGCACAACGTCGACAACGCCGTGGCGTCTCCAGTGACGGCGCTTCGCGCGAGGGCATCGAGGTCGCTCATCGGGTCTCACCGTGCCAGTCGAGCAGCCACGTCGCGAAGCGTCGCGGGTCTTCCAAATCTGGGCAATGGCCGCAGTCGTCGAAGGTGATGACGTCGGCGTTGGGAAACGACCTGGTCGGCGTCGAGCGGCGATGCGTGCGGTCCTTCGCGCCCCAGGGAATCGCGACGGGAATCGACAGCGGCTCACGTGACGGCGGCGCGCTGCGTTCGAAGCCCTGCATCAGCGAGGCGAGACAGAAGCAGCCTCCGAGCGAGAACGCCTCGTTCGCAGCAGCAAGGAAGGGCTCGCGAAAGCGACGGTCTGATGCGCTCGCGCGATACCAGCTCTCGGCGACGGAGCGGCGGCGCAACGTCATGAGCGCCTGACCGAGAAAGGGCGTTCGCACCACGCGGCGACGGTCGACGCCATCGGCCCACGTGCCCAGGTCGGCCCACGCCGGAGTCTGTGGCGTCACGAGGCGTGTCACCTGTTCACCCATCTCGCGCGCCAACTGCTGCCCGATGAAGCCGAGGTAGCAGGGAAAGACGAGCGTGCGGGGGCCGACCTTCGCGAGCACGTCTCCACACGCACGCACGAACGCGGCGAGCGTGAAGTCGAAGCCACTCGCCGGCTCGGAGGCCCCGGTGCCTGGCGGTTCGAACACGACGACGTCGGCGCGCCCGTCGAGTTCCCGCAGCAGCGCGTCGGTGTGCTCGATGACGTTGGGCCCATCGGTGGCGAGCAGGAGTCGCGGGCCACTTTCAGAAGGCACGTGACGAACCCGAACGCGGCCACCCGAGGTCTCGAGAAACGAGAGGCCCGGTCGCGAGGCCAGCGCGCGACGCGCATCGACACGGCCGGCTTGACCGAAGAAGCGGCTCGAGTCCATCCACGTCGCGTTCACGGCGAGTCCTTCTTCGCGAGCGCGGCGTCGAGCACCACGGGCGCGTCGAACGTCGAGAGCGTGTGCGCGCCGATGACCGAGCTCACCGCCGCGCGACGCTCCGCCGTCCAGTACGCCTGGGCTGCGGCGCTCGAGCTCCACACCGAGACGACGCCGAGGCGACCATCGCGCTCGGTGCCGAAGCTGACGCGCACGAGCCCCTGAGCTGCTGGCAGCACCGTCGCGAGCGGCTCGAGCTTCGAGGCGTCGACCGAGGGCTCCGACGACACCCACGTGATGACGGCGTCGGTGCGCAGGCCGTGTTGGGGCAGCTCCTTGCCGCTGAAGGTCGCCGCGCCGGGCACGGTGTACTTCGCGTCGAGCATGCGCACGTCGCCCTCGACGCCACGCTGCTGACGAACTCGCTCGTGCCACGCCTCGTCGAACCAGGCCTCGGCTGCTTGCCGCGACTCCCAGAGATACACGCCTCCAAACTCGCGGCGCTCACTGAACGTGTACGACTTGTGCAGCAGCCCGGGTGCTTTCGCGTACTCGGGAATCGAGTCGATGAACTTGCCGGTGATGAGGAAGTTCGGCGCCCACCACGGTGACGGGACTCGCACGATGACCACGGCGTTCGACTGTGGGGCGGGCAGCGACATGGGAACCTCGGGGGTGGTGGGAATCGGCTTCACGGCGGAGCAGGCGGCGAGAAGGAGCAGCGAAAATGCGCGCATGCCCTCTTGGAGCGTCGAGCCCACGAAGGTGTGACAGCGGTCGGGAAGAGCGGCGTGATTCCGGTGTTCTGGCCCCGTGCGTGTGTTCGTCGGAGCGGCTCTGGCGGTGGCCGTGCTGGGCGGCGGCGTCATCTTTCTGGGCCGCAGTCACGTGACGGTACCGGCCACCAGCACAGTCACTCCGCTCTCGACGACGGCGGCCGAGCTGCAGGCCCACGCGCGCGTCATTCTCGTCACGCTCGATGGAGCCCGCTGGCAAGACGTGCTCGACCAGCCCGGGGCGCTGCGCAACGCAGATGAGCCACCCGCGATGCCGAAGCTGCTCGAGCTGATTCGCACGCGCGGCGTCGCCCTGCCCGCGACGACCTCTTCGGCGTTGCCGTTGTCACTGCCCGGCTATCAAGCCATCACGGCCGGCCATCGTACGCGCTGTGACGACAACGACTGCCCACGCATCGACGAAGAGACGCTGGCGGAGGGGCTTGGGCGCAGGCTCCATCTGCCGGCTGATCAGACCGCGACCTTCGCCTCGTGGGCGCGGCTCGCGAACGCAGCGAGCTCACGAGACGGCGTGGTGCTCGTCGATGCGCCACCACCGGGTCCTCCCCACGCAGGCGGGCCGCCCTGGGACGACGCGCGGTGGGACGAGGAGACCGTCACCCGCGCCCTCGCGCACTGGAGGACATCGAAGCCCCGGTTCCTTCACCTCGCGCTGCTCGACATGGACGAGCAGGCCCATCGCAAAGACGCGGTCGCGACCGTGAAGGCGCTGCGCTTCGCCGACGAGACCATCGCGACGTTGCTTGCCGAGGTCGAACGCCTGCCCGAGGCGGAGCGTCGCCTCACCACGGTGCTCATCACCACCGACCACGGCCGCGGTCCGGGGCGCCTCTGGCCGTCACACACCGCGTACGCCTCGAGCCGCGACATCTTCGTGGTCGCGCTCGGCCCACTCGTGACTCGAGCGGTGCTGCCTGCCTCGCAGGCCGACGTGCGGCCGATGGTGGAGCGACTGTTCGGGCTCTGCTCACGGGCTGCGGTGAAGGCCGTGGTGGGCGACCTGCCGTGTGCGCTGGCTCCCGTCGACGCGATGTGAAACGAGTGAAGCGTGCTCGGCAGATTGCCAGCGGCGCTCTTTGCGGCGCTCTTCTTCGGCGCGCTGCCGGTGTGGTGGTTCTCGAGCCTCGATGGGCCGGTGTCGTTCTCGTGCGCAGGCACACCGTGGCGCTGCGAGGTGAGGCGCTGGGTGTTCTTCGAGACGAAGACGGCGACGTACGAGCCCGCGCGAATCAGCGCCGAGTCACGCCGTCAGCGCCGCCGCAGCACGAGCGACTGGCGCGTCGTGTTCACGCTCCCGGCGGGCACGTCGGTCTTCCCCACCGACTGGGGCCTCGAGGACGAACGCACGACGGCGGAGCAGCTCGAAGCCGCGCGCGTGAAGGGCGAGCCGCTCGTCCTCGAACGCCCAGCGAGCCCCATCTTCTGGCTCGCGGTCATTCTGTGCGTGCTGTTCATCGGCTCGGGGCTCTTCATCGTGCTTGGCCGCTCCGACCCGGCTTCCATCGGGCGTGGGCGACCCGACGCGTGAACGGTCGCTGCTTCCTGTTCAGCCGGCACGGTCGGGTGTCGTCCTGGGCTCGAACTCTTCCATCGGCTCGCGCGACGGTTCCACCGGCTACGCTCGCGACATGCCCCGCTACGCCGTCGGCGATCTGCTCATCGACCTCGAGCTGCCCGAGAGCTTCTCCTGTGAGTACTCGCTGAGCGGTTCACTGCTCGCGCGCACCGACGACGGCGTCATCGAGATCTCTGCGCTCACCGCCCGCAACAAGGACGGCACCGCCGCAGACTTCTCGGGTCAGCGCGAGCGACGAGACGAGAAGACCTTCACCCACGGCTTCGGGAATCACCTGATCATCGCCACCCACCCACCGCAGCTCGCGGCTGCCACCGAGCACGTGCTCGCGACCGCCGGCCCTTCGCACGCGCCGTTCGACCCGGGTGACGAGTTGCAGGTTCGACCGCTCGGCGCCTCGCTGGAGCCGTGGCTGAATCAACGGCGCCGTTCGCTCCAGCTCGCCGTTGGGTTCGACCCACGCGCTCCCGGGGCACCTCGGCAGCTCGACGAGTTCTGGGAGGGCCTGTTCCAGGTCGAGCCCGGAGACCAACTCGACACGATGGTCACCTGCGCGTGGGTCGGCTTCGGAGACCTGCTCGTTCACCGCCTCGGCTTTCAGTGGTGCTGGTCGCGCGACGAGTACGGCACCGACCTCGGCTGCGTCGCGCTGCCCGAGACGGCGAAGCTGCTCATCGTGCCCAGCTCGTTCGTGGGCAAGCGGTGGGAGCGTGACGAGAGGCGCTTCATCGAGCACGCCCTGCCCGAGATCGAGCGCACCCTGCAGCAGGTGGCAGCAGAAGACGCGTGAACGTCAGAACGGCTGGTCGTCTGCGCGCTCCTGCGGCGTGGCGAGGTCGACGGCCCAGCGACGATGCCAGGGTTTGAACTCACCCGACAGGCGAATGGCCCAGGCGGCCTCGGTCAGGCACGCCGACATCGCGGGCGAGGCGTCAGTGACGAAGACGTCGACGACTTCGTCTCCGGTCGCCTCGACGCTTACCTGCCCCTGCGCGGCTTCGTTCAGCTTCGCCTCGCACGCGGCCACACCGGGCTCGAGTAGCCGCCGCAGCACGGGCCGCAGGTCTCGCATCACGTGCCCGAGGCGCAGCCCGCAGTGGGTCCTCATCGAGCAGCCGCCGCACCGCGAGCTCGTGCCATAGCCACCCGTGCCACCGAGGAAGGTGCCCGCGTTCGACGGCGCGGCGTTCGGAGGGGCCGCGAGGTACGAGGTGAAGGGCGACACGGCCTGCGCCAGGAAGGCGGCGGACCGAACCTCGTCGTCGCTCAGCTGACTGCGCAGGTCGCGCTCACCGATGGCGAGACCCGGCAGCCGTTGCGCGAGGGAGCGGTCGACTGGCACCACCCGACGAAACTCGCGCGCCCAGATTTTCCCGGTGACGGTGACGAACTCAGGCGGGTTCGCCTCGAGCCCGTGCAGGCGCAGCGTGGAACCTTCGGACAACACGTCGTCGAAGATGGGCTCCAAGCCCTCGGCTTCCACCTTGAAGTCGTCGACCCGCACCGGCCGCACGAGCTCACGCATCGTCACGGCGGCCTCATCGTCTGACAGGTGGCCAGTGGCCTTGACGAAGATGCCTCCCGTCGAGGCTGCGAGGGGCGAGAGCGACGCCCCGTCGTTGCGCTGCAGCCTGAGGGCTCCAGCGGTCTCCGACGTTCGACTCACCACGTGCAGCACCGTGTCTCGCGGCGCACCCGAGAGCCGCTCGATGGTGGCCTCGGCCGAGAACGAACCGCGCAGCCGCTCGTCGGTGAAGAGCACCACCCGTGCAGGCCCACCCACCTCCGAGAGCGCACGCACCGCGAGCGCCGCGCCGTCATCGAGGTTCGACCCGTTGCCGGGCGTGAGCTTCGCTGAGCTCTCCTTCAGTAGCCTCGCCACGTCGTCCGCGGGCACGAAGCGGCCGAACAGACGCTCGGCGAAGCGGCGCGTGACGACGACCTCGACCCGCGCGTCGGGCGTGTTCGCCAGGTACGGCGCGACCAGCTCGAGCTGGGCAGCGATGCCTTCGGGCCCTTCGCTGTGAGAGGCGTCGACGACGAAGACGACACGCGGGTCTTTCGGCGCAGGTTCGAGCACCGGCGCGGCGTCGACCTCGAAGCGCCAGAGCGTGCGGTCGGTGTCGAGCTGCGAGGTCGCCCAGCGCAGGTCGGCAACAGGCTCGGTGAAGTGCTGGCGGCGCACCACGAAACCGTCGACCGACTCGACGGCGTCGGCGCGCTCGAAGCGGGGCTGAAGGCCCGCCATCTGAAGGGGGAAGTCGAAGCCGACGACGCCGGCCTCGTAGCTGGGCGCCAGCAGCAGGTCGTAGCCGACGGTGATGGTCTCGCGCGGCGGCAACCCGAAGAGCTCGAGCGTCAGCTCGCCGTCGTACATCCACTCGAGCTTGCCGAGCGGCACCGGCTCCGACTCGCCGGGGCTCGTGAGCAGGTCCCACTGCGCGGCCACCTGCTCCTGGGTCGAGAGCGGCGCGGGGAAGCGCTCGGTGCCACGTTGCAGACGAAGCCCTGTCGCGATGGCGCCAGTCGGCACGTTCAACAGCCGGGAGAACGCCAGCGACCCGTCGGAGTCGTTCCGCAGCTCGCGCGTCACCTCGAGCCGCACCGAGCCTTCCACGAAGTGCACGGTGATGACGTGGCTCAGCTCGGTGACGCCGGTGTGTTCAGGCTGCACACCTGCGAGGTCTTCGGGTGAACACGCGAGCAGCGAGACGAGCGCGGCGACGACCGTGGGCTGGCGCATGGGGCGCCTGACACCACCCAGGGCTTTCAGGTTCCGCTCAAGGCTGGTTGATCAACTGCGCGACGCGAGTCACCAGCGCGAGCAGCACCGGCTCGTCGAGCGGCGGCGTGCAGGCGAGCGAGACCTCGACGATGGGAGAACCGAACTCGGCGCGCTGCTCGAACGACTCGAAGTTCTCGTCCGACGGAGCGAGGAACGTGTGCCCACGACTCTCGAGCTCGTCGAGCACCACCTCGATGGCAGGCGTGGCCTCGTCGATGCGCGCGAGGAACCCGGCTTCTTCCTGCCGGTGAAAGTCCATGCCGTGGTCGATGGAGCCGTCTTCGTCGGGCGCCCACTCGATGTTCATGCCCGAGTCCATCACGACGACGCAGCGGCTGAGTCGGCGTTGGGCGCGCGAGCTTCCACTCATCGGTCAGGCGACCCGGACGAGG
>JAACJQ010000241.1 GCA_016879935.1 Archangiaceae bacterium
CTGTGACATGCGGCCGATGACGCCCCAGTGCACCGACTGGCGCAACAACCTGCAGCCCGTGTGGACCGTGCAGGAGAGTCTCTGCAAGACGCTCGGCGCCACCGGAGAAGGCGGCACCTTCAGCCAGAACCAGACGTGCTCCACGACGGACATGTGGGGCGGCTGCCAGGTGCGCACGGCCGACGGCTCGCTCCAGACGAACTGGTACTACAAGAGCGACAAGTACAAGACGAAGGAGTCGGCTCAGGCCGAGTGCGACAACGGCATGAGCTTCGTCGACCCGAGCTGAGTCACTCGCAGCTGCCGTTGGAACGGCACACGTAGCCAGTCTCGCACCCGCTGACGGAGCACCCTTCGCGACCGGCGCTGCCGTCGGGCTCGAGCAGCTCGAAGTCGACCTCGCGGTACTTCGGGGCCTCGACGCAGACCTGCTTCTCGACCGCGCCGAGCCCACGAATGGCGACCTTGATCGGGTAGCACCCGCTGGGGAGCGCGACGTCGACCTCGCCTTCACGGTCGAGCTTCTTCTGAATCACCACGCCCGCGACGGTGACGACCGCGTTGGCGCGGCTCTGGTTCGACGGCACGTGCACGTGCACCGTGAGGCGCGCGCCAACCTTCGGGGTGACGGTTCCCAGCTCCGAGACCGCGCCGCCCTGGACCTTCACCGTGAGCCGCTCGGCGTTGGTGCCCGAGGCCAGCACCAGCAGAGCCACGTCTCCCTGCGGCACACCGGCAATCTCGAAGCGCCCATCGGCTGCGGGCTTCGCGTTCAGCTCGGGCAGCTGCTCGACGATGACGAGCGACTCGACGGTCGGGTTCAGCACCACGCCACGCACCACGCCGAGGCGGAGCGGCGAGTTGTCGAGGCCGCCACAGCCCGCGAGCAGCACCGCCACGCTGACGAAGAGCGCGCGCATCAGAACTTGTACCCCGCGGCCGCCCAGCCACCGACGAAGCCCATCGGGCGCATCGCGCCGTCGACGGTCAACACGGTGAGCATCGGCTGAAGGTTCAAGGAGAACTCCCAACGGGAAGCAAACGTCACGGCGCCGCCCAACCACGCGCCCGGCATCATCGAGAACGCAGTCTGCTGCCCGGAATAGGCCGGCAAAGAGAATGACCGCTGAACCCAGAGTCCGGCCACACGTGGCCCGGCCCAGAACGAGAGCGCACGCCAACGCCACGTCCACGCCAGAGAAATGCCGCCCTGCCCGCTCACCCACGTGAAGGGAACCGGCGCACTTCCACCCAGCTGCAGCGACGAGCCCCCACCGAATCCACTGCCGTCGAGCTCGAGCGCGAAGCGGGAGCCAAAGAGGCGATCGAACCGAATCGACGCGCCCACATTCGCACCGCCGGGCAGCACCTCGTCGCGGCTCTTCTGGTCGACGAAGGCGAAACCGCCGGCCAGCAGCGAGACGGCGACGTTGGGTTCGGCGCGGTCGACCAGCTCCTGCACGTCGAGGCGCTGACCGACCTCGAGTGCGACCTCCTGCCGGACCAGCAGGTCGGGGCCCTTCGTCAGCTCGACCACGTGACGGCCGGCCGTCACGGCGGCGCCACCTGGCAGCTCGGTACGCTCTTCACCGTCGACCTTCAGCGCGAAGCCATCGAGGCGCTGCGCGTACGAGAAGAGCTCTGGCTTGCCCTCGCGGCTGATGGAGCCCGAGAGGATGATGGGGTCGGCGCCCACTTCGATGATCTCGGCAGAGGGCCGCTGGCGCCCGTTCGAGAACGCCCAGGTCTTTCGGCGCGCCCAGTCGTGCGCTTCGGTCGCCATCACCGCACCATCGCCGTTGCGGTCGCCCAGCCCCGTCAGCGCCTCGACGAGGAAGTGCGTGTACACGTCGTTCTGAAGACCCTCGTCTTCGCGGGCGGGCTCACCGAAGTCGCTGGCCGAGAGCACCATGGCGGCGCGCGAAGACTCCTCGAGCGGCCGCATCGGGCCCTTGAGCGAGGCGAGCTCTCGCGAGACGTCTTCGGTCAGCAGCGACTTGCCGCCGCCGGAGTGACACGTCGCCAGCACCAGCACGCGGCGCTTCGAGGGCACGGTGGCGAAGGCCTGCTGCAGCTCGGCGATCGACAGCGCCGTCTGCGCGGGGTGCGTGAAGTCGGCGTCGCTGGTGACGAGGTACCGCGCGAGCTCACCGCGGCCGTCACGCGCGAGGGTGCCGTGAGCCGAGACGTAGAGCACCACGATGTCGTCGGGCCGCGTCGCCTGGGCCGCGAGCGCATGCACCGCCTCGAGCAGCGCCGCCTTCGTCGTCTGCGCTTCCGTCAGGAGCGTGGTGACGTTCTGGTAGCGCCCTCCGAGTGGGTCGCGGAGCACGCGCGAGACGTCTTCCACGTCTTTCGCGGCGAACTGCAGGGCACGCCAGCGATCGTCGGCCGCGCGTGGAATGCCGACCACCAACGCGAAGCGACGCGCCTCGAACGCCGAGTCAGCCTGGCCCTTCTTGAGCGACACCACCACCGCGCCGCCCTTTTCGAGCGACGTGTGCGCGCACGAGAGCGCGAGACACGCGGTGGCGATGAGCAGACGAGTCACGGATCGACCAGCACCTCGACGCGCCCCACCGACAGGGGCGACGACGTCGAGGTTATCGCTTCCAGCGCCTGACCGGCATCGAAGGGCACATCGTGCGCAATCACCCACACGGTGACCGGGCCCTGCTCGTCTTCGAGGTTCACGCCAAAGAGGCCTGACTCCTGCTCGAGCTGGTTGGAGCCGCTCTTCACACGAAGCTGGGCCAGCTCTTCGGGCAGCTCCTTGCCGCGCTGGAGGAACACGCGCGCGGGCCCGTCGACCGGAGACGTCACGCGGAAGGCGAGCGTCGAACCTCTGGGCACGCGGCCAGTCTCGGGCAGCTGCTCGAACGACCCCGACTCGGTCTGCCGCGCGGCCACCACGGGCATGTACTCGCGGCCATCACCTTTGAGCCCCGGCGCCGTCTGCTGGCGCGCACCACGAACCGCGAGCAGCGTTCCGCTCGCCAGCACGGCCAGACCCGCGGCGAGCGCGATCCACGCGACGGGCGACGACTTCGGCGCCTTGAGCACCCGCGCCCGCAGCCGCCGCCAGCCCAGCTCGTCGAGCGGCGCCGACTTCGGAGTCAGGCCCATCAACAGGCGGTCGACCTCACCATCGAGCTCGGGCCGGCTCGCGATGAACGCGTCGCAGACGTCACAGCCCTCCTTCACGTGGTCGAGCATCGAGCGCGCCGAGGCCGGGTCGCTCCAGAGGCGCTGCCAGGTGGCTTCGTCGAGGTGCATGTCAGACCTTCCCCGCGAGGACGCGAAGGGTGAGTTCTCGTTTCACGCGCGCGCGGACCCGCTCGAGCCGCATGGTGATGGCGCTCTTGCCGACGCCCAGCTTCTCGGCGATCTCGCGGGCCGACAGCTGCCCATCGACGTAGAAGAGGCGCACCGTCTCTTTCTCGGGCCCTTCGGGCAGGCGCTCGATGAGGTCGCGAACGACGGCGATGTCGACCTCGAGGGCGAGCGAGTCGGGAAACGGCGGCACCGCGTCGAGCGCTTCAGTCGAGAACTCGGCCATGGTGCGGTCCTCCGTGGAGCGTTTGCTCAGCGCCGTCTTCGCGCGGTTGCGGGCGATGGCGTACAGCCACGCCTCGAACGACGCGGGCGTGCTCAGTGACCCCAGAGACTTGAAGGCGCGGGTGAAGGTGTCCTGCACGATGTCCTCTCGCTCGTCGAAGTCGAGCGCCGCAAACGCCTCGAGCAAACGAACGACGCCCGGTCGATAACGCTCGTAGAGCGCTCGATACGCCGCCTCTTCACCGCGCCTGGCGGCGTCGATGTACCCACCGGGGTCTTTCATTCCCTCGTTCACTGACGAGACCTCCAGGACCCCCTGGCGGCCACAGAACGAGGCCCGGTGGCCGCCCGTCTTTCAGCCGAGTCGGTACCTGTGGCCGACCGCGCACGAACTCGTGCGCCCTCCCAAGGAAACCCCACCCCCATGCGCCACCTCTTCCTTCCCCTGATGTGCGGCTTCCTCTGGTCTGCCTGCACTTGCAACAACGTCGTGGTGGACCCCTCGACGCCCGACGGCAGCACGGCCGGAGGAGACGGCTCGACGGCTGGCGGCGCATCGGCTGGCGGCGACGCGAGCGGCACGGGCGGCGGCTCCGTGGTTGGCGGTGGCGCGGCGGGTGGTGTGGTGGCGTGTGGTGCCACCGGGCAGGCCTGCTGTGCGGGCAACGTCTGCAACGCAGTGAACGCGGCGTGTCGCAACAACATCTGTTCTCCGTGTGGAGGCGCCGGCCAGGCGTGCTGCCCCGGCCGTCAATGTGGTGGCGCAAATCTGATCTGCAACGGGCAGGGAGCCGCCGCGCTCTGTACGCCCTGCGGTGGCGCGGGTGAGACGTGTTGCACCGCACAGTCGTGCAACGCGGGCGGCTGCTGTGTCGGGAACGCCTGCGTCACGCCCGGCGCCACCTGTCCGAACCTCGGAGGGACGTGCACGAACGGCAGCTGCGGCCAGTGCGGAGGCCCGAGCCAGACGTGCTGCCCCGGCGGCACCTGCACGGCGGGCGGCGTCGTCTGTACCGCGGGTGGAACGAACTGCGCGGCGTGTGGTGGCGCCAATCAACCGTGCTGCGCCAACGCCACGTGCACCGCTGCGGGTACGGCGTGCTCGGGAGGCTCGTGCGCGCCGTGTGGTGGCCCCGGCCAGGCGTGCTGCACGGGTGACGTCTGCGGGGCGAACACCACGTGCCGTGGCGGCCAGTGTCAGCAGTGCGGAGGCCCGGGCCAGCAGTGCTGCGCGGGCGCGACCTGCGCGAGCGGCTGCTGCGACGTCGGCGGAACCAACGCGTGCATCGCGGCCGGCCAGCAGTGCGCGCGCGGCGACATGTGCCAGGCGTCGGGCCAGTGCGGTGGTTGTGGAGGCGCGGGCCAGCCGTGCTGCGCGGGCTCGACGTGCAACCGCGCGACGCTCGCGTGCATGGCGGGAACGTGCGCGCCGTGCGGCGGTCCACTGCAGCCGGCGTGTGGCGGCACCATGTGCCTCGGCGGCGCGTGCAACGACAACGGCACCTGCATTCCCTCGGGAGGCACTGGCAGCACGGGCGCCCTCTGCGTCGCCGGAGCCTTCGTCATGTGCGGTGGGCCGGGTCAGCCGTGCTGCGCGAACTCGACCTGCTCGGGCGGCGGCTGCTGCGCCGGCACCACCTGCGTCGCGAGCGGAACGACGTGCGGCGCGCTGCTCGGCCAGTGCATGAACGGGGGTTGCTCGACGTGTGGTGGCTCGGGTCAGCAGTGCTGCAATGGCGGCGGCAACCAGGCCGACTTCTGCACGGGCTCGGGGCTCGCGTGCGCGCAGAACACCTGCTCCATGGGCGGCGGGCCGGGGCAACCCTGCTGCCCCGGCAACGCATGCGGCGCGGGCGGCTGCTGCGACAACAACACCAACCGCTGCATCGCCCCGGGAATGATGTGCAGTGGCCAGACCGGGGTCTGCGCGAACGGTGGTTGCCAGAACGGCGCGTGCGGTCGTCTCGGCCAGCCGGCGTGCGCGGGTGACGTCGCGTGTACGGCGCCGTTCACCGTCGAGGTCAGCGGCCAGTGCGTCGCGTGTGGTGGCGTCGGCCAACGGTGCTGCAACGGGCGCGGCGGAGACTTCTGCGGCGCGGGCGCGGCGTGCGGCAACAACAACCAGTGCGAGGCGTGCGGAGGCGCGGGCCAGCTCTGCTGCCTCGGCCGCTTCTGCAACGGCACCGCCGCATGCCAGGCCGGAACGGGGCGCTGCCCGTGAGAATGGTCTGGGCTGCGGCGCTGCTCCTCGTCGCCTGCGAAGGCGTCATCGAGGGCTCGTCACGGCCCGGGCTCGGCGTTGGAGGCGGGTCGGGAAGCAGCTCGGGCACCGGCGCGGGCGGCGGCTCCACTGGCCTCGGCGGCGACCTGCCGTGTGAGCTGGCGACGCTGCTGACGAACCAGTGCACCTCGTGTCACGGCTCCGTCGTCTCGGGCGGA
>JAACJQ010000242.1 GCA_016879935.1 Archangiaceae bacterium
CGAAAGCGAAGACGCGAGCGAGGCGCGCAGACTGCGAGCACCGGACATCAACGGCGCGGAGCGAGGTCTGAGCGAAGGCGGAATCGAGAATCACACCCAGCTGACGACGAGCTCTCCATTGATGCCGTCGAGGTTGTTGGCGCTCACCTTCGGCGTCACCTTCAACCGCTCGAAGCAGACCTCGACGACTCCGGCGACCAGATGGGCCGCGCCAAGGTGCGGGCCGTTCAACGTCAGGTGCGCCTCTTTCGGCGAGCGCCACGTCACCTTCGCCTCGAGCTCCTTCACGCCCAGGCGCATGAAGCGCGGCGAGCGGTCGACGAGCGTCTTGGGTGAAAGAAACGGGAACGCCACGGCCACCAGCCGGCCCGCGATCGTCTCGAGGAAGCCGGTGATGAAGTCGCGGCCGATGAGCCTCCACGCGGCGAAGCGCTCGACCCCGGGGTGCCGGTGCTTCGCGGTCACGTCGAGACAGTCGACCCACACCTGCATCGGGTACTCGGGCTGAATGCGCTCGACGTCGAAGCCCACGGCCTTCAGGTCGTCGCGGAACGCGCCCGTCGGTCGCAACACCTTGCCGAAGAGCCCCTCGAACATCGACCCCTGCGCCGTGAACGTGGCCATCGGGGCCCACTCTACTTCCCACGCCTCACCGCGCGAGCATCGCAGCTCGTTCACCCCTCGTGCAGAAACGTCCACATGGCGACCAGCTCCTGCTCGGTCAGCTTGCCGCCGTACGCAGTGATGAAGCTCATCGGCACCTTCAGCGGCTGGCCATCTTTGCGTTTGCCCTCGACGAGCGCGCGCTTGAAGTCCTCCATCGTCCAGCTCGCGAGCGCGCTGTGGCTGATGTCGGCGGCGGGCGGCCAGCTCGGGTCACCTCCGGCAATCGGTCCACCCTTCAGTGACCGGCCGTGACAGCCCACGCAGACCTGCGCGAGGTGCTTGCCGAAGACCTTCGGGTCGGCGCTGCTCGGGGGAAAGCGCTCGTGCGCCTTCTGGTGGTCGGCAATCTCGGCCGTCACGTTGATGTCGCCCTTCGCGAGGAGCACGAGCCCGACCGGGCCGAACTCGGGCCGCGGCTGCTCGCGGTCGACGGGCGGGAGCGCGCGCACGTACGAGATGATGTCCGAGAGCTCCTGGTCGGACATCGAGAGGAAGTCGACCGACGGCATGATGGTGCCCCGGCCGTCGGGCTTCACCCCGTGCCGCACGATGCGGTCCCAGTCGGCGACGGTGTACTTCGAGACGACGCCGCCTTTCCCGCTCGTGAGGTTCAGTCCGAAGAACTGACCGACGGGCGGAGCGTCGATCATCGTGCCGCCGCCGAGGTCGCGCCCGTGACAGTCGAAGCAGCCGTAGCGCGACTCGAGGAGGTGTTTCCCGCGCGCCACGGCCCGCTCCTGCGCGAGCGCGTTCACGTCGACGCCCGCGAGCACATCGACCACGCCCGCGTCGGGGTCGAGCCCTGCCGCCTTCTCGGCCCGCAGCGCGGCGAGCTCGTCGTCCGAGAGCGGGAACGGCACGGGAAAGTCGACCGCGTGCACTGGCCACGTCTTGTCGAGCCGACCCAGCGCCTTGCTCCGTGCGAAGACGAACGCGCCCGCCAGCACCAGACCGACGACGACCACGAGGGCCAACAGCCCGCGAACGGCTCTCATCATGTGTGTTCCTCCCCGGAGCGCTGCGCCGCGGAGTCGAGAACAGGTGCGTCACCGGGGCAAGAACGTGCAGTGGGGTTGAACGAGACGAACTCGTCACGCATGGGGGCTCGACGAAGCGGAAGAGGTGAGCAACGGTCGGCCCCCGTGGCGGTACCTCGTACGACGTGGCTGTGGCTGGTGGCGCTGGTGGCGGCGTGTCAGTGCGACCGTGGCCGCGTGCAGACCGTTCAAGACGCCGGGCTCGTCTGTGACATCGAGGTCTGCGGCAACGACAAAGACGACGACTGTGACGGCCTCGCCGACGAAGGCTGCCCGTGCCTGAAGGTGAGCGACGTCTGCGAGTGCGTGGTGGGCGGGCCGACACAGGCCTGCGGCTCCGACGTGGGCGCGTGTGAAGCGGGTCGGCGCGCGTGCTCGCTCGAAGGTCGCTGGGGCGCGTGCGTCGGCGGGGTCGGCCCGGCCCTCGAGACCTGCAACGGCGTCGACGACGACTGCGATGGTGAGGTCGACGAAGGGCTGACGCAGCAATGCGGCTCCACGGTCGGCGCGTGTCGCCAGGGCGTGCAGACGTGCGTGGCTGGCGCGTTCGGCGAGTGTGTCGGCGCGGTCGAGCCCGCGAACGAGCGCTGTGACGGCACCGTCGACGACGACTGTGACGGGCAGGTCGACGAAGGCTGTACCTGCACCGAGGGCGCGCAGCAGCCGTGCGGCTCCACCGTCGGCACCTGCCGTCAGGGCCAGCGGCTGTGCACCGACGCCGGCGTGTGGAGCACCTGCGCGAACGACGTGCGCCCCGTGATGGAGGTGTGCGACGGGCTCGACAACGACTGCAACGGCACCACCGACGACCCGGGCACGTGCCGGCCGCCGACGGTGATGTGCCCCGCTGGCTCGAGCGTCGTCGCGGGAACGCCAGTGACGTTGACGGCCTCGGCGATGGACAGCGATGGCACCATCGCCTCGACGACGTGGAGCGTCACCACGCGGCCCACGAACTCCGGCGCCGTACCGGGCACGCCCATGTCGACGACGACGAGCTTCACGCCCGACCAGGCTGGCTCGTTTCTGCTCTCGTTCTGCGCCACCGACGACCGCGGGCTCTCGACGTGCTGCTCGACGAGCATCACCAC
Organism: Archangiaceae bacterium; assembly: GCA_016879935.1. Classification (GTDB taxonomy): domain Bacteria; phylum Myxococcota; class Myxococcia; order Myxococcales; family Myxococcaceae; genus Xiheimicrobium. The sequence continues at coordinate 2,795 of JAACJQ010000242.1, forward strand.
CAGCGCGTGCGCTTCGCCGCCACCTCCGCCAGCCAGCACCGCCTGCGGCACCAGCTGGGACGGAAGGCCCATCGTGCAGTTCCCCGCGGTGCCTGCTGGCCTGCAGTACGAGCTGCTCTCGCCGACCGGCATGGTGCTCGCGACCGCGAACCTCGGCGCGAATCACCTGCGGCCCATGTCACGCATCGACCCGGGCGGCCCTCCGCCGGGAACACCGCTCTCGCTCTCGGTGCGCGCCTGCCGCACCAACGACCCGACGTGCTGCTCGTCGCCCACGCCACTCACCATCTCGGTCGTCGAGTCGTGCACCACGCCCGTCGCGCCGACCTCGTCGAACATCGTCTTGTCCGAGTACGTGGTGAACGGCGAAGGCGCGTGCCCGTCTCCCGATTGCCAGACGATGGACACCTGCCAGGCGGGAGAATCGGTCGAAATCACCAACCTCTCGAACTGCCCCGTCTCGCTCGATGGCTTCCACTTCGCCTACCGCAACGCGAGCGCGTCGACGGCGAGCCTCCGGTGGATGAACTTCGGCGCCGTCGACGTGGTGCCACCTCGCGGTGTGTACGTCGCGATTCGAAACCGCCAGTACGCGCCGACGTGCAGCGCGCCGCTCGGCCCCGACAACCCCGGCCTCTTCGGTCTGCGCGTCTCGCAGCTCGACATGGAGGGCTCGAACCTGTGCAACGGCTGGTTCAACAACACCGGCGGTGGGCAGAGTGAGCTCCGCGTCGCGCCCGGCACGGTGCCGATGGGCAGCACGCCGACGTTCGCGCCCGCCGCCGCCATCGCGCGCATCGCGCCGTACCTGTCGAGCTCGGTCGCGTGTCACAGCATCGGCTTCGACGCGGTGAACTCGTGCGGCACCGTCACCGGTGGCAGTCAGCCCAACTCGATTCTCTCGCCCAATCAGCTCGGCCGGCTCTGGCACCCGTGTGACGTGGTGACGGCGCCCGTGCCGGCGTGCGTGCGCAACTGAGCGTCGAGCCCCGAACGAGAACGGCGGCGCTCCGTGAAGGAACGCCGCCGTCGACGAAGCCGCAAATCGAGCGGGGAAATTACAGCTCGCGGCTCATCAGCAGGCGCAGCTTGCCGCTCTTCTTCGAGACGACCGTCGCTACCGTGGTGAAGCCGTTCTTCCGGTAGAAGCTCACCGCCGTCGAGTTCGCAGGGTCGACGCGCAGCGCGAGCGTCTTGCGGTTCATGTCACGCGCCACCGACAGCCCCTTCTCGAGGAGCACGCCGCCGACGCCTTTGCTGCGCAGCTCGCCTTTGACGACGATGTTGCGCAGGTACGCGGCGCCAGGCACCGGGCCATCACGCTCGATGGTCACGTAGCCGAACAGGTTCCCGTTCACCTTGCCGACGTGAATGAAGGGTCTGAGCTTCGTGAGCGCCTCGAGGCTCTCTGCCGACGTCTCGCCGCGAACCTTCCACGGGTCTGACGTCGACCGGAGCCCTGCGAGGGCCTGCATGTCCTCGTCGGTGGGCGCCGCGAACTTCGCCTGCTTGATGTCTGCGAGCAGGGCAGTCGTGTCGATCATCGGCGGGGGCGTAGCTGCTGCGGGGGTCGTCTCCACCTGTTTGCTGGTCATCGCCTCTCCTTCGTACGGAGTGAGGGTCTGGTTTGCTACCCCATCACCTCACTCTTCGGCTCGGCCGGGCTTGATCCTAACCACCTCGGTCAACGGACTGCACAGCACCAAATTTCAAACCGTGCTGATTCGGTCGCACCTTTCCCTCCAGCAGCGCCATGGGGAGGGCGGTTTCGGAGGGCTGGTCTGATCAGCCTCGGCCGTCGAAATCAGTGACGAACCGGTGGTTCGACGGCACACTCTTCGACGTGCAACTGAACCACGCCCAGCGCGAGTTGACGGTGAAGATCGTCTACTACGGCCCCGGGTTGTCAGGGAAAACGACCAACCTGCAGATGATTCACCAGCGCACGCAGCCCGACGTGCGCGGCCGGTTGCTGACAGTCGAGACCCACGACGACCGCACCTTGTTCTTCGACCTGCTGCCGGTGTTCTTCAACACGGCCTCGGGCTTCAAGGTGAAGGTGAAGCTCTTCACGGTGCCCGGGCAGGTGATTCACAACGCCACGCGCCGCATCGTGTTGCAGGGCGCCGACGCGGTGGCCTTCATCGCCGACAGCCGGCGCAGCGCGTCGCCCGAGAACAACAGCTACTGGAAGAACCTGAACGAGAACATGCGTGAGAACGGGCTCGACCCGGCCCACGTGCCCATCGTCATTCAGTTCAACAAGCGCGACCTGCCCGACACCCGCAGCGACGCCGAGATCGAAGAGGCGCGCAAGAAGGGCAAGGAGCCGGTTGTCGGCGCCATCGCGATTCGCGGCGTTGGCGTGCTCGAGACGTTGTTCGCCGTGCTGCAGTCGGCCTACCGCAGCCTCGACGCGCGCGCGGGCCTCTCGAAGAACATTCAGCTCGGCGAGCGTGAGTTCCTCACCCAGGTCTTCCAGAACATCGACACCAGCGGCACCGAGCTCGAGAAGGTGTTCCCGCCACGGGTGAAGGCGCCGTGAGACAAGGGGAGTCGGTTCTTCAGCGCCGCATCTCGCTCGTCGAGCTGCTCGATGGCGAGTCCTTCACCGAGGTCGTGAAGGGCTTCGTCGAACTCTACAAGGTCGGCATCAAGGTCTTCGACGACAAGGGCGGCAAGCTGGCCGACATCAAGGTCGGCAACGGCGACTTCTGCGGCTACGTCTTCAGCTTTCCCGAAGGGCGTCGGCGCTGCACCTCGACGGTCGGCCGCGTGAAAGACGGCCCGGTCGCGCTGAGTCACGGCGCGCGGCTGCCGGTGCTCGAGTCGACCGACGCTCCGAAGGCGAAGGGTGTCGTCACGGTGCCGTGCTTCACGGGGCTCCGGTACATCATCCTCCCCATCCTCTGGGAGGGCGACACGCTCGGCCGCGTGGTGTTCGGCCCGTTCTTCCCCGAAGACCTCGGTGACTTTCCGCCGCCGTCGCTCACCGAAGTCTCGGAGGGCTTCGACGCTGCCAACGCGCGCAAGTTCGTCGAGAAGGTGCGCCGCGCTCCCGAGAGCACCATCGCGCGCGTGCTGCTGCACTTCGCCCAGCTGCTGCAGACGTTGCTGTTCGCCGGGCAGAAGATGTTCCTCACCTCGCAGCTGCACATCGAGGCGACGCTCGAGCAGAACCGAGAGCTCGAAGAGCGCAACAAGAAGCTCGAGGAGATGAACCAGAAGCTGAAGGACCTCGACCGTCTCAAGAGCGCCTTCCTCGCCACCGTCAGTCACGAGCTGCGCACGCCGCTGACCAGCATCATCGGGTACTCCGAGATGCTCGCCGAAGGCCTCGCCGGCCCGCTCAACGGAGAGCAGGTCGACTACGTGCGCACCATCATGGACAAGGGCGAGACCCTGCTGAAGTTGATCAGCAGCATTCTCGACATCTCGCAGATCGAAGCGGGCAAGGTGCGGCTGACCTTCGAGCCGATGGATCCGTTCGAGCTCGTGAACTCGTCGGTGTCGTCGCTCAAGCCGCAGTCGCAGAAGAAGGGCGTCACGCTCGAGGCGAAGCTGCCGGGCCGTCACTTTCAGTCGACGGGCGACCGCGACCGCCTGCGGCAGGTCATCACCAACCTGCTCACCAACGCGGTGAAGTTCACGCCCAAGGGCGGCACCGTGCGCGTGCTGCTCACTGAGCTCACGCATCAGCCCGACATCAACGCGCAGGGTTTTCGAATCATCGTCGAAGACTCGGGCGTCGGCATTCCGGCTGATCAGTTCGACAAGATCTTCCAGAGCTTCTACCAGGTCGACTCGTCGTCCACGCGCGAGTACGGCGGCGCGGGCATCGGCCTCGCCATCGTGAAGAGCTTCGTCGAAGGCCACGGCGGCGTCGTGCGCGTCGCGAGCGAGATGAACCACGGCAGCCGCTTCACGGTGATTCTGCCCGCGATTCCCAGCGCGCAGACGTCGGTGAGCATCACGCCGCCCGTCACCGCGCTGCAGGCTCCGGCCGACGACCGGTTCTGAAAGCTCACGGCGCCTTTCGCAGCTGTTCCCAGTACGCGCTCGCGCCGTTCTTGAACCAGACGACGCCGGGCGCGACGGGCCAGAACGTGTAGACGAACTGCGACGGCTGGATTTTCTCACCCTTCCACCCGGCGCCGGTCGACTCGACGTTCCACACGCCCGTCACCACCACCTGCTGGCGCGCGTTCACCGTCACCTGGTCGACCTTCGTGGTCCACGTGTGGTCGGGGTGCTTCGCGTCCGTCGGCAGGTGTTTCGTCGTCACCACGAGCGAGTCACCGGTGAACGTGACGAAGTCTTGAAAGCCCTTTCCTTCGGAGTGCTCGACCCACGCGCCGCGCAGCAGGGCCGACGCCTCTGGCGCTGAGAGCGAGACGAACATTCCGTCGAACGTGCCGGCGGGAATCGCGACCTTCTTCGCGTCGAGGTGCTGCTTCAGCGACACCATGATGTCGTGGAAGTGATGGTCTTCGACCTCGTGCATGCCGGGCGCCGAGAGCGCGTTCCGGTCGAAGCCGATGCGCTCGATGATGACCTCGATGGCGATGTGACGCAGGCACGCGTTGTCGTGCTTTGCCCAGGGCACGAGGCTGATCAGGTCACCGTCGTCGCGCAGGGGCACCTTCGCGGCGGTGGCGGCGAGCAGGGTGTACGTCGCTCCGGGCTTGCCGTCGCACTCGACGAGGCTGAGGCCGTTCTGCTCCGACAGCGTCGCGGCCTCGGGCAGCTTCACAGCCCAGCTTCGGAAGAGCGTGTCGATGGCGTTCATGGCGGGCTTCGACTTCGGCTGCGCGACGGCAGGGAGCGCGAGGAGCAGCACGAGGGCGCGAAGGAGCACGCGTGAACGTTAGCCCATGACAACGCTGTCACGGCTCGTCGGTCATGGTCGTCACGCCCTTCGCACCATCACACGAACGAATTCGAAGACTTCGAGCTGGCCTGCACCTTGCCAGTGGCCCGCTCGCTCGCGCGTCACGGCCGGACCTTTCGGCGCGCCAACGGGGAGAACGACATGACGACGTGGGGAAAAGCGGCGCTGACGCTGGGGACGTTTCTCGTGCTGGTGGGCTGTGCGGACGGCGCCAACGGCGACAAGGGCGTCGTGCACTTCTCGCAGGTCGTGAACTTCGTCGAGACGAACGACTTCACGCCGCCGCTCGTGGTGAGCCGCACGGTGCTGATTCGCCTCGAGCACGCGCCGCTGGGAGACCGTTCGTACCCCGAGCTCAACCTCGAGGTGACGGGTGGGGCCGCGCAGGTGCTGCCGCTCGGCTTCGCGCAGTACGCCGTGCGGCTCGATGAAGAGAAGTCGTACCGGTTTCGCGCGCGTGAAGGCACGAAGGAGCTCGACGCCATCACCGTCACGGCGAAGAAGGGCGCGTCGCTGAAGCTGCACGCGAAGGCGCAGGTGCTCACGCGCGGCCAGTCGAACGGCAAGGTGTGCACGCGCGGCAGCTCGGTCGACCTCGCCGACCTGACGCTCGCTCCGAACCAGGAGGCGATGGTCACCGTCGTCCCCGTCGACTCCGGCGGCAAGGCGATGCTCGGCATGCTGCAGCTGAACGCGAAGGCGAGCCGGCCCGACCTCGAGCTCGACACGCCGCTCTTCTTCGAAGGCGGCAGCCCGAACACGCTCATCATCAGGCCCACGCTGCTCACCGCCGGCCTCGGCGACGCGACGCTCGAGATCACCGAGCCTGCATTCACCACGCTCACGCAGACCGTGCGGGTCGTGAAGGACGACGCGACCGTCAGCTGCCAGTGATTGATTGACGGCGTTGCTTGACGCTGCGCGCGAACGCCCGCTACGAGCCGTCTCGCCATCAGGTGCCCACTCTGGGCACGTGAGCTGCGGCAGCGGTCAGGCCTCGGCAAAAGGGAAGCCGGTGAAAATCCGGCGCGGTCGCGCCACTGTGACCGGGAACGCCCCACATCGATGATGGGGCACGCGTCGTCTCGAAGTCGGAGCGCAATACGGCTCCACGTCACTCCGCGAAGCTGCGGGGGAAGATGGGAGACGCACACGTCAGCATCCCGGCGAGCCAGGAGACCTGCCTGATGGTGCGGTGACTTCGGTCATCGCAGAGCCTTCTCTCTTCGCGGAAGAGAGCAGAGGGCAGCATGCGGCTGGTCGTCATCGCCAGTGTGGCTCTCCTCGCGCTCCCGGCGCTGGGTGAAGACGCGGGCGTCATCGAGCTGCCGCCCGTCGTCGTTCCGCTCCCGCCTGCGGCCGACGTTCCGAACGCGTCGTCGCCCACGCAGCGAGACCCGTCGGCCGCCACCACCGTCATCGAGACGAAGTCGCGCGTGGCCGAAGCCAAAGACGCCTCCGAGCTGGTGGCCGCGTCTCCCGGCGCCGTCATTCAGGACCAGGGCGGAGCCGGGCAGCGCAAGACGTTGTCGCTGCGTGGCGCCTCGCCGAACTCGGTGCTCGTGCTGCTCGATGGCGTGCCGATGAACGCGCCAGGCAACGCCGTCGACCTGTCACGGTTGCCCGTCGCGATGCTCGAGCGCGTCGAGGTGATGCGCGGCTCCGGGAGCCGGTATGGGCCGGGCGCGATGGGCGGCGTGGTGAATCTCGTGACGAAGGCGCCTGATGGAACGCGCGCGTTCGCCGAGGTCTCGCAAGGCAGCTTCTGGACGACGACGGCCTCGCTCGGTGGCTCGACGCAGGTGCTCGGTGGTGAAGGGCTCGCAGTGCTGCACGGGCTTCGCAGCGACGGTGACTTCTCGTATCGCTGGGACGACAAGCCGGCCCTCGAAGGTAACGCGTGGCCGACGGCGGTGCGCTCGAACAACCGCGCGCTGCTGGGTGGTGGGCTGCTCCGCTGGCGGCGCATGGTGGGCAGCTCGCGCGTCGACGTGCTGGGTGAAGGCCTGACGGAGGCGCGTGGGCTCGTAGGCCCCGTTCAGAACCCGACGGCCGATGCCTCGCAGGTGACGGGCCGTGGAACGCTCTCGGCGCGCGTCACCACGACGTTCGAGAACGGCGGCGAGCTGCAGGTGCTCGGCTACGGACGAATCGATTCCACCGCGCTCAAGGGCAGCGCCTTCGGTGGAGACACCGCGCAGCTCGAGACGTCAGCCGGCGCCGAGGCCGTGTATTCGGTGCGCGCGTTCTCGCGGCATCGCTTCACGGGCCTGCTCTCGGGCGGTGGTGATTTTCTTCGCGAGCCGACGAACCGGAACCCTGCGTGGGGCCGCGTGAGCGCGATGGTGGGTGACGAGGTCTCGCTCTTCGACGGCCGGTTGATGCTCGATGGCACCGCGCGGCTCGACGTGGCAGGGCCGTTCGTCGTGGTGTCTCCGAAGGCGAGCGCGACGCTCTTTCTCCCCGCGGGCTTCGAGCTGCGCGCGACGGGCGGGCAGGCGGCGCGACCGCCGGGCTTTCAGGAGCTGTACGTGATGCAGGGCACGCTGCTCCCCAACCCCGACTGGAAGGCCGAGCGTGGGCTGCAGGCCGACGTGAGCGCGGCGTGGCGGCACGAGAAGGCGACCGCGCAGGTGACGGGCTTCTACGGGCTCTACGAGAACCTCATCGCCTACGAGTACTACCCGCCGGTGTTGGCCAAGCCGTACAACTTCGCGGCGGCGCAGTCGGCAGGCGTCGAGGTCGAAGGGGCGTTCGCTCCGGCGGCGTGGCTCGAGGCGCAGGCGAGCTACACGTTCATGACGACGCAGAACCTGAAAGACGACCCGCGCTACTACCTGAAGTCGTTGCCGTACCGGCCGAGGCACCGCGTGACGGGCCGGCTCGTGGGCGGCGTCGAGTGGCTCAAGGCGCGCGCCGAGGTGCTGGTGCAATCGGAGCAGTTCACGAACCGTACGGAGTCCGTTTCGTTGCCGGCGCGGGCGTTCGTGAATGTGGGCATCGCCTCGTCGCCGTGGAAGAACCCGCGCGTGACGGTGGCCTTCGACGTGAAGAACGTGCTCGACGTACAGAGTCAGGACCTCGACGGCTATCCCCTGCCGCCGCGCGCCGCGTTCTTGTCGGTGGCCATCGCGTGGGACGCCGGGCGCAACGAACCGTCGGCCGTGGCCAGTGCAGCAGTGAAGGAGTGACGTGATGTCTTCGAGGCGAGTGCTGGCGATGGTGATGGTGGTTGGAGCGGTGGCGCTCACGGGGTGCCCTGACACGGGCATCGTCTGCCGTGATGGGACGAACCGGTGCGGCACGGGCTGCGCTGACTACGCGTCTGACCGGCGAAATTGTGGCGGCTGCGGGCAGGCGTGCGCGGCGAATCAGGTGTGTGTCGCGACCGGCAGCGACGGCGGCGTGGGGAGTGGCCCCGTCGGAAAGTGCGAATGCCAACAGGGAACGCTGCTCTGTGAGGGGCGGTGCGTCGCGACGGCGACCGACCCCAGCGCGTGTGGCGCGTGCGGCAAGGCGTGCGCGATGAACGAGGTCTGTGAGCAGGGGCAGTGCAAGCAGTCGTGCACGCTCGGTGTCAGCACCTTGTGTGGCGCTTCGTGCGTCGACACGTCCTCTGACGTCGGGAACTGTGGTGGCTGCGGGCTGACGTGCCAGGCCGGGCAGAAGTGCGTGAGCGGCGGCTGCACGTCTGACGTCGTCGTCGCGTGTTTCTCGACGGGGCAGGTGACGGGGTTGTCGGCGAGCTCGCTCCAGCGTGGGCCATTGGCGGATCTCGGTACGGGGCCGGCGGCGCTCGCGACGATGAATGGCGTGCTGCTCGCGGCCGATGGCATCGACCGCAAGTTGAACCAGGCCGACCTGCCCGCGGGAGCCTCGACGTTCCGCGAGCTGACCGGCCGCAGCATCGTGACGGGCCAGGTGCCCAACCAGGTGCTCGTCGATGGCGAGTTCGTCTACGTCGTGAACGCGCAGAGCGGCACGCTGCAGGTGGTGAAGCGCGGCGCGGGTGATGGTGACGCCGGCCTGCCGCTCTCGACGATTCAGGAGTTCGTCTTCGGCACGAACACCTTCCCCCAGGCGATGGCGAAGGTGGGCAGCGCGTTGTGGGTGCCGCTGTACGGCGGCTACGGCGCGGGCGCGGCCGACGCGGGCCAGCGCGTGATTCAAATCGACATCTCGGACCCGGCGAACCTGCGCGCGACGGCCGAGGTGTCGCTGAAGAACCTCGACCTGAAGGGCTTCGATGGCGGAGCGTCGGTGGCGCGGCCGTTCTCGGCGGTGACGCAGCGCGGGCAGGTGTACGTCGCGCTCAACAACTTCGCGGCCGAGTGCAACCCCATCTGCGTTCCCGGTGGGCCCGGCCTGCTCGCGAAGATCGACCCGGCCACGAAGGCGGTCTCGGTCATCGACCTCGGCGCTGATGCGTGTCTCAACCCGCAGTGGGTGTCGACGCTGGGTGATGGGCTCGTCGTCTCGTGCGGCGGGCAGGCGAACTACACGGGCCAGAACTTCGTGCTGACGTCGGTCTCGCAGGCGGGCGTGGTGGTGCTCGACGCGAATGACCGGCGCGTGGCGACGTGGAGCCCGGCGACGCCGACGTGCGGAGATGCCGGTGCGTGTCCGTTGTTCCTGCCGGGGCGGTTCGCGGTGAAGGGCAGCTCCATTTTCCTGGCTGATCAGAACGCTGGGCGGCTCGTGGTGCTCGACGTGGCCGATGGTGGAATCAGCGAGCGTCGTGGGCCTGCGCGGAATGATGCGGTGCAGGTGTGCCCGCCGAACGCGATGTCGGGCGTCGCGAACGTGTCAGACGTGCTCGTGCCGTAGTCACTCTTCCTGCGTCGAGCACTGATTGACAGAGTCCTCGGGCAGGTTCTCCGAGTTCCCGCCGCCCATGGGCCAGGCCGTGCTGTTGATATGGGGAGGGAGGCTCTCGAGATCGCCCACGAAGCTGTACAGGCTTCCGTCTCCGCTCGACGCGATGAGCATGCTTCCGAGGCGAGGCCCACTGCACAGCGACAGGTAGATCGGGTCGCTGTCGACACGTCCTCGAACCCCACCGTCGCCACCGGGAAGAACCCATCTCAACTCGAGTGAGGAGAGGTCGAAGGAGGACAAGGCCCCTGAACTGTCGACCACCACCATCGCGCCTGGGTTGGGAACGCTCCGGTTGAAGAGGATCAGCGGCGCCGACGCGGTGCGAGCCGGGATGAGCTGGCTCGAGGGTCGGCTGATGTTCGAGAGCGTTCCTGATGGCACGCTGCCCTGATTGTTGGCGAGGTCAGCACGCTGAACCGAGCGATCGGCGTTCACCCAGAAGAACTGATAGCCAGTCGCAGTCGACAGCACAGGGTCCGACGAGCCGACCGCGTCGACGAGACCACCATCGAAGCGCAGGGTCTCGACGAGGCTCGTGACGGACGACCCGATGATCGACCACAGCCCTCCATCGACACCAGCCGCCATGACAGCCATCGGTCGCCCAGACTGGAACGGCAGGTAGCGCGGCAGATAGCTGCCAATGGTCGAGGCGAAGGTCAGTGGAACGCCGTAGGGGTCGAAGGCACAGAGTGGGCCCGCCTCGCGAAACAGAACGGCCTGATACTCGGACGGGAGCATGGAGACGAAGCGGCTGCCACTCGACGAGCAAGTCGGAAACAAGAGGTTCGAGTTGAGGTGAGTGAAGCTCACCGTTCCGTCGCTCGCGAGCCCGAGCATCGTGTCATCTGACATTCCTGCGCTGACGACTCGAAAGGGAACAGAAGCGTTCGCGGAATACGGGCCGTACAAGAAGCCGCCATCGCTCGTGTTGAACGCAGTGAACGATGAGCCCGCGATTGTGACGACGCCGAAGGTGTTCTGGTCGTAGACCGGGTCGTTGGTCGTCAGCACGGTTCCATTCGTGGAGAGCGTGAGGAACCGACCCGTTCCGGGCGTGTCTTCGCTGCCGACGAAGATGTTCGACCAGATGGAGACTGCCCGCGTGACCCTCAGCGGGTTGGGCACTCCCGAGACCTGTCGTCGCCAGCGCCATCTCGTCACCGGAATGCTGTGAGGCCGAGTCTGCATGCCGCCGTCAGCGCCACTCGCCCAGACGAACACGCGGCCGCGAAATGCGGGGAAGTCGACGTCACGCAGCCGCAAGTCGACGTGGAAGCAAGTGCCCGCATCACAGCGGTCGACGATGGGAACAGAGAGCGTCTGCGCCATCGGTACGTCGAGCCGTGCATGCAGCGCCATCGGCGGCGGCAGCGCGTCGAGTTCGATGGCGACGACGTCATCGCGACGAAACGCGGGGCCAGCCGGGTCGTTGGGCTCGAAGTCGACGGTGTTCGTGCGTGCCGGAGGTGGCGGCAGCTTCACGACGGGCGGCCCCACCTGAAACGAAGTCGTCGCGGTCGGTCCGCCATCCCACCCCGCGGTGAGAACGACGGGCCCACCATCACTGTCTGGAAAGAGCAGCGCCGCTGAACGAACGCCCTGCTGACCTGAGAAGACGCCCGCGGTTCTGATGACGCCGCTCGCGCTCCACGGCACATCGATGGTTGAGCCGAGGGTCGTGTCGATGGCGAGCGGAATGGAGATGAGGTCGAGCGGAGCGATGGCGCTGGCGACCGGAGACACCCACGTGATGGTTCCGCCGCCGGTGCAGCGTGCGCCCGAGGTTCCGTCGACGCAGCTCTGCCACGGAGGACATTCCAGCATCGCGCACGTCGTCGTCACGCCGCCGTCGGTGTCGCCGGCGTCGGGACGGCCTGCATCTGGTGTTCCGCTGTCGGCTCCCGCATCGGGCCGGCCGGCATCTGCTGCTCCGGCGTCGGCTCCGGCATCGATTCGGCCAGCGTCTGTCGCGCCGCCGTCGACGCCAGCATCGCGACCTGCGTCCGCGATGGTCGCACCGCCATCGCTGCCCGCGTCGTCGCTCGCACCACCAGCATCGACTCCCGAATCGTCAGAGCCGCCTGGGTCGCAGGTGCAGGCGACCGGCGCTGCGAAGAGCGCGAGACCGACGAGCAGGACGCCACGAGTCGCTGACATGCAGCGGGTTCTGCCACAGGCGCGAGCTCGGAATCGTCACTGCTCCTTGTCACCGTGCTGTCTCGAGCGAGCTGGGGAAAGCCCGTCGCCTGCAGGCCAGTTCAGTCGAGCAACGCCAGCACGCTCGCCGAGTCTTCCACCTTCATCGCGTTCATCGCGTCAGTCGTCGCGCGGCGAACTTGTCAGCGACGAGGTCTCCGTAGACACGGCGAAGGAACGCGATGGCGAGTTCGTCCTTCGTTGCACCAGGCAAGCTGCGCTCGACTTCTGCCATCACCGCGCGGCGCACTCGGGCGGACAGGTCAAACGCGCGCTGCAGCCGAGCGCGTTCTGGTGTCTCACGCAGCCTCGCCAGATACCGTTCACGCGCTCGAGGCGTGGTGTCGGTCTGTTCACTCGCGAGGGCGCCGTCGTGCTTCACGGCTCTCACCGGAGCAGCGACTTTCGTGACCGGTCACGGGCGACGGCTGGTACCGTCCACCTCCACCATGCGCGTCGTCTTCCTCGCTCCGACGTTTCCTCCCGAGATGATTCAGTACACCCGCGGCCTCGCCGAGGTCGGCGCGAAGGTCTACGGCATCGCCGACACGCGCCCCGAAGCGCTGCCCCGTGAGCTCAAGCCGTACCTGCACGACTACCTGCACGTGCCACGCATCATGGACGAAGACGACGTCATCAACCGCGCGACCAAGTGGCTGCAGGGCGTATCGGTCGACCGCGTGCTCGCCAACTGGGAGCCCCTCGTCATTCTCGCCGCCCGCATGCGCGAACGCTGGGGCATGCCCGGCATGAGCAGCGACACGGTGCGCGGCTTCCGCGACAAGCAGCTCATGAAGGAGCGCGTGCAGGCCGCCGGTCTGCGCGTTCCCAAATCGAAGCGCTGCACCTCGGAGCGCGAGATTCGCGCCGCCGCCGAAGAGATTGGCTACCCGCTCATCGTCAAGCCCATCGCGGGCGCCGGCAGCGCCGACACGTACCGCGTGGGTGACGCGAAGGAATTGGAGAAGACGCTCCAGCTCGTGCGCCACGTGCCCGAGTGCAGCTGCGAGGAGTACATCACCGGCGAGGAGTACACGTTCGACACGGTCAGCATCGGCGGCAAGCCGGCGTACGAGAACATCGCCTCGTACCTGCCCAAGCCCATCGAGGCGCGCTCGAACGAGTGGATCTCTCCCGTCATCATCACCGTGCGCGACATGTACCAGCCGAAGCTGAAGCCCGGCGTCGAGCTCGGCCGCAACGTGCTCAAGGCGCTCGGCATGGGCGACGGCTTCACGCACATGGAGTGGTTCCTCACGCCGAAGGGCGAAGCCGTGTTCGGTGAAATCGGCTGCCGCCCGGGCGGCGCGCACCTCGTCGACCAGATGAACTACACGAGCGACATCGACCTCTTCCGCGAGTGGGCGCGCGTGGCGACGTGGCGCTCGTTCGAGGCGCACGTGCCGCGCAAGTACAACGTCGGCATCGTCTTCAAGCGCGCGCTCGGTCAGGGCCGCATCACGCGCATCACCGGGCTCAACGACTGGCTCCGCGAGGCGGGCCCCTGGTGCGTCGAAGAGAAGCTCTTCCGCCCCGGCCAGCAGCGCCGCAACTGGAAGAACACGCTGCTCTCCGATGGCCACGTCGTCGTGCGCCACCCCGATTGGGACGAGGCCTACCGGCTCTCGTTCGCCGCGGCGACCGACATCACGCGGTTCGCGCAGTGACCGTCACTTCTCGGCGAGCAGCAACGAGAGCGCGTCCATCGCGGGCAGGCTCAGCTTCTCGTCGAACGCCTGCGCCAGCTTTCCCTCGGGCCGCTTCTTCGCGATGACGGCGAAGCGCACGAGGTCGGCGGCCATGGCTGGCGTGGTGGTGGCCTTCTGCGCCGACTCGAGGAAGGTGCCCGCCCGCGCGTCGGCCTGTGCCCGCAGGTGGCTGTAGACGGTGGACGACGCGTTCGCGAAGTAGCTCGGCTTCAGCTCGCCGGCCGTCGGCGGCTTCACGTTCACCGGGCTCAGCTTCGCGCGCTCGACGAAGCCGTGGCCCACGCGCTCCTCGCTCGCGCGAACCGCCTGCTTCTTCGGCGCGTCGCTGCCCTGCTTGATGGTGAGCGTGCCCGAGAGCTGGCCGACGTACCTCGTGCCCTCGTAGGGGACGTCGACCATCGCGTATGCGGGCTCCTCCTTCTTGATGCGCTCGAGCTTCTCGAGGCACCACCGCACGTCCTTCTTGTTGCTCTCGTAACGGCCGCAGTTGTAGTCCTTCGGGCCGTTGCGGCGGCACTTCTCGAGGCCGTCGTCGACCTGCCGCTGCTCGCGGTCGCAGTCCTTCTTCTTCTCGAGCCACTCGTGGCGCACCTGCGTGCCGCGCTGCTCCTTCACCTCGGTCTTGAGCACCACCTTCTCGGAGTCGCTCGAGAACTCGGGCGACGTCAGCTCGAGCGCCACCGTCAGGTCGCTCCCGCCGCCTTCGGCGAACGACAGGCCCGAGCCCAGGCCGTTCGACTTGAGCCGCGAGATGACTTCACCTGCGAGCCCCTCGCCCGAGAACGACACCGTCAGCACCTCTTTGATGCCAGCCTTCGCGATGAGGGCCTTTGCTTCGGCGAGGTCCTTCTGGCGGCGGGCGTCGTCACGCGCGGCCACGGCCAGCTTCGCGGCGCACGCGAGATACAACGCGGCGGCGGCGGGCTCGGCCGACAGCTTCGCGGCCTCGGCCTCGTAGAGGGTCGCGATGGCCGGCGGCAACGAGACGACGACGGCGCCGAGCCGCTGCACCTGTGCGGGGCTCAGCGCTCCCGTCGTCGTGAGCTTGAGCGTCGTCGTCAGCTTGTACAGCTCCACGTGTTTGCCGGCCTGCGCCGCCGCTTCGACCTCGGCGAGACAGGCCTCGGTGGTCGGCTGCAGCGTCGCGCGTTGGCCATCGTCGGTCTTGTCCGCGCTCAGCCACTTGCCGCTCTTCTTGAGCTGCACGAAGTACGCGTCGACCTTCGCGAGGCACTGCAGGCCGCCCAGCGTCTTCGCCTCGGTCGACACGGTGGCGAGCTCGGCGGCGGTCTGCTTCTCGAACTCGACGCACGCCTGCTGCTGCACGGGAACGAGGCCGAGCTGCTCGGGCGTGAAGCCCTTGAGCGTCTCGACGTTGCGGCACATCGCCTGGAGCGTCGGGCCGTCCTGCTTCGCCACGGCCTTCGAGAGCCGCTCCTGCTGTCGAGTCAGCAGCAACGCCTTGGCTTCGGCGCACGCCTTCTCGGTGACGTCCTTGATGGGCTCGAAGCAGCAGCTGCTCCCCCGGCCGCCGCTCACGCGGAACTCCTTCGGCTCGAGGCACATCTCGACGAGCGTGGAGTAGTTGGCCGACGCCTTCGCCCGTTCGAGCCGCTCGTTCTGCTCGATGATGGCCTCTCGGGGAATGCAGCCCACCGTCGACAGCACGAGCACCATCACCGTGGAGCAGGTCCGAATGCGCATCGCGCAGGAGTACCAACCGCGGTGTCACCGGGAACTCGTAATGATTACGAGTCGCGGTGCGTGAAGGTGTGAGCGACCAGCTCCTGCAGGGTGTGCACGCCCAGCTTCTTCTTCACGTTCTCGAGGTGGCAGTAGACGGTCGACGGCGCGAGGCCCAGCTTCGCGGCGACCTCTTTGGGCGCCTGGCAGGCGGCGAGCGCCCGGTACACCTCGTACTCGCGCGCGCTCAGCTTCGAACGAACGCCGTCGGGCTGGAGCGGGAGCAGTCGCTGCCCGGCGTGTACCCGTCGCAGGGTGTCGTCGAGCACGTCGAGCGGCACCGCCTTGTCGAGAAAGCCCGCAGCGCCCGCGTCGAGGAGCGAGCGCACGTACGCGTCGAGCCGCCTCGCCGAGAACAGCACCACGCGACACCGCTCGCACAAGGCCGCCACCTGCGCCGGAGTCGTCAACACCTCGAGCTGCACGTCGACGAGCGCGACGTCGACCTTCGCCGTCACGTCGAGCGCCTGCGCCATCGTCGTCACCGCGCCCGCCACCGCGAAGCCGTCGGTCGCGCGAAAGCGGCTCACGAGGCCCTCGGCCACCACCGGGTGGTCGTCGACGAAGAGCAGACGAATCACGCGCGCTCCCGCCTGGGCCACGTCACCGCCACGCGCAGCCCCGTGTCGGCGTCGCCCAGCTCGAAGACGCCGCCGAGCTGTTGTGCGCGCTCCCGCATGCCGCGCACGCCATGGCCTTCACGCAGCGCCGAGCTCTTGCCGCCGCCGTTGTCGACGATGAGCAGCGAGACCTCGTGGGCATGGGCCTGCACCGAGACGGTGGCCTCGCTCGCGCGGGCATGGCGCACGGCGTTGGTGAGCGCCTCCTTCGCGACCGACAGCACGACGTGCGAGTCGGCGGTCGGCGCCTGCGCCACCCAGCCGTCGTCGAGCAGCAGGTCGACCGACAAGCCCAGGTGTTTGAAGTCGCGCTGCACCAGTAGCAGCTCGTCTTTCAGCGGGCCATGTGCCGGCGGGGCGCGGAGCTGGTCGAGCATCACGTGGGCGCGCTGCGAGAGCTGGTCGAGCAAGGACGAGAGGCGGTCGACGTGGTCGTCGGTCGCGCCCCTGCGGGTGACGGTGTCGAGCTGAAACCGGGCGCCGGTGATGAGCTGCGCCACGTCGTCGTGCAGCTGCCGGGCGAGCGACGCACGCAGCTCGCCACCACCCGAGTGCAGCCGCTCTTCGAGCTTCGACGCCGCCGCTTCGACGCGCGCGAGGTCGGTGAAGCTCTGCACCTCGAGCCGGTACACCCACTGGCCCAGCCCCGCCGAGATGCCGCTGATGGTGAGGAGGTACACGAGCGGCACGTGCGCCATCGGGTAGTCGAAGAGGTCGGGCCGGCGCAGCCAGTAGGCCAGCGTGAAGGCGGCCGCGGTGCCCAGCGTCGCGAGCAGCCGGTGGGGCAGCTTCAGCAGCATCGCGATGAAGATGGGCGGCGCCGTGTAGCACCCGTAGAACCACGGCCCGTCGAAGCCACCGAACTGCGCGACGTGCGCGCCCCCGAGCGCCGCCGAGAGCACGATGCTGACCGTGAAGACGCCAGCCGCGGCCCAGCGTGGCGCGAGCCACCGCACCACCGGTACCATCACGAACGATGACAGGCACTGCAGCGCCATGAAGCCGTGGTTGCGCAGCGTGCCCATCGCCAGCACGTCTCCGACACCGCCGACCAGGTACGTCACGCCGAAGGCCAGCCCGAGGAACTGCGCGCGTGACGCGTTGGCCTGGTGAACCCGATCGCGCACCGTCGCTTCGATGGAGGTCACCACTCGCGCAAAGCGTACTGCGAACACCCTCGTTTCTCGGGCGTCATCTGCGGCACGTTCACTCGCACCGGAATCAGGTGAGCGGTGATGCGACACCGAAGAAGTGATGGACGACGACCCCGTGCTCCGGGGCAGACTCCAGGTGTGGATTACCGCATTCGAAGTGGCGACACGCTCTCTGCACTGGCGAAGCAGTTCAACACCACGGTGGAGCGGCTCGCCCGCGTCAACGGCATCGACGACCCCGACCGCATCAAAGCCGGCGCGACGCTGAAGGTGCCCGACGGTTTCGAAGCTGACGAACCCGAGCCGGCTGATCAACCCGACCTCGCGGGGTGGACGAATACGCCCATCGACCTCGGCCCGCGGCCGCCGCCTCCGCCACCCGGAGGCACCACCGACATCGCGGGCCTCGGCACGCTCTCGGCGAAGTACGAGTCGAACGGCGACCCGGGCACGGTCTCGGGCGGGCGCGGCGACCCGGGCGGCGTCAGCTACGGCGCGTACCAGTTCTCGACCAACCGCGGCTCGGCGCGCTCGTTCTCGGCGTGGCTGCAGCGCACCGACCCAGCGCTCGGCCGACCGCTCGCGGGTCTCACGCCCGGCACCACCGCCTTCTCGAACGCGTGGAAGGCCATCGCCCGTCAGCACCCGTCGGCGTTTCAGGCGGCGCAGCACCGCTTCGTGGGCGAGCGCTACTACGACGTCTCGCGCAGCCAGCTCGAGTCGCGGGTGCCGGGCCTCGACTTCTCGCAGCGCAGCCGGGCCTTGAGCGACGTGTTGTGGAGCAGCTCGGTGCACCACGGGCAGAGCGGCGCCGTCACCGTCTTCACGCGCGCGCTCGCCGGCCGAGACGTCACCCGCATGAGCGACGCCGACATCATCAAAGCCGTCTACGCCGAGCGCGGCCGCCGTGACCGCAACGGAGAGCTCGCGTACTTCTCGTCGAGCTCGCGCGCCGTGCAGGCCGGTGTCGCGCAGCGCTTCGTCGACGAGCGGGACGACGCGCTGCGGTCGCTCTGATGCGAGGGTGGGTGCCACTGCTGGTGGTCATCGCCGGCTGCGAACCCGAGGCCCCGTTACCCGCGCAGCGCCGCGTCGACACGCTCCTCGTGCGACAGACGGGAGCTCCGAACTCGCTGGTCGGTGAGTCGCTCGCGGGCTGCTCCACCTTCTCGCTCGTCGGCGCGCCCGGCTCGAATCAGGTCTTCAAGAACACGGTGCCGCTGAGCCTGCCGACGTTGCAGGGCTACGGAAACGCCGTCGCGTGCTCGCTGTTCGGAGACACCGCCGTCTCGGCCGTCGACTCGCATGCCATCGTCACCTCGTTCGGCGTTCTCGACGCGGGCGAGTTCGTCGCACCCGGCTTGTCGCTCTCGATGTCGAGAGCGTCGTCGCTGGTGTGGGTCGCGGCAGGCGCTCCCAAAGAGAACTGCCTCGTCGGCACCTGTTCGGGCGCGGTCGCGGTGTGGCAACTCTCGCTCGACGGAGGCGTCCTTCTCAGCGCGAGCTTTCGCGGCGGGCCGGGGGAGGGACTCGGCACCTCCGTTTCGACAGGGCGGTTCAGCGTGGGGCAGATGCAGGTCGCGGTGGCTGCGCCGGGTGCGACGTCTCCGCGGCTCATCAACGTGCGCGGCGCAGGAATGACGGGCATCGACGCCATCGCGCCCGCCATCCCGGGCGTGAGCTCGGTCGCGTTCGCCACCATCGGTGGGCACATCGAGCTCGTCGTGGGCGTACCGTCGAACTCGCGCGCCTTCGGTCTCGTCGAGAACGGTGCTCAGCATCTGCCGTCGGCGACGGCCATGCAGTGCCCACCCGATTCCGGCGTGGGCGTTCAGTTGACCGTTTTCGATTGGGACGGGGACGGCAACGACGACGTGTTCATGAGCAACCCCGACGTGAACGTGGTCGCGGTGGGCCTCAGCAGCCGGGCCTACACGTGCGAGTTTCTGCCCGTGCCGGTGGCGTTCAGGGCTCCGGGCAATCGCTTTGGTCAGTCGATGGCGGCGAGCGCCTCGGTGCTGCCCAGGCTGCTCGTCGGCGCACCGGGCGTGGCGACCGACGCCGGCCCGGGTGCCGGAGCCGTCTTCGCGTTCGAGCTCTGCGACGTTCCCAGCCAGGGTGGGTGTGGAATCGACGCTGGCATACGAGCCGACGGAGGCAACTCGGTCGACGGAGGGCCGCTGTTCGATGGCGGTGGCCTGGTCGACGCTGGCGTCGTCGTCGATGGCGGGCCGCAGTTCGACGGAGGCAGCTTCGTCGACGGAGGCGGGTTGGTCGACGCAGGCGTTGTCGATGCGGGCGTCGTGGATGCGGGCGATCCGGGCGGCGTGGTCGATGCGGGCGGCGTGGTCGATGCGGGCGTCGTCGTCGATGCGGGCGTCGTCGATGCGGGCGTCGTCGATGCGGGCGTCGTCGATGCGGGGGGCGCGGTCGATGCGGGCGTGGTCGATGCGGGCCTCGTCGACGGGGGCGCGGTGGCCGACGGAGGGATGGATGTGAACCCGGTCTTCATTCCCGTCTGTGGCTGCTCGGGCGCGCCTGCTCCGTTCGTGCTGTTCGCCGTCGCGCTCGTTCTCGGTCGGCGCCGCGCGGCGTTCATGGGAAAGCGCCATTGCGGCTCGTGACGAGACACCCGACGCCTGCGAGAGTGGCCGCGATGGCGCATCGCTCCCGAAACCTGGCCGCGCTTGCGCTGCTCGCTGCCTGCTCCTCGACCTGCGCACTCGACGAGTCCGTGCTGTACGCGTGCGACTCCAGCGAGCCGCGGTGCCCGGCGGGGTTCTTCTGCGCGGCTGATCAGATCTGCCGGCCGCTCGAGGCTGACGGTGGGGTCGGCGGTGGCGTCACGGCTGGCGGCGCTTCCGGTGGCGGCGCAGGTGGTTCGGCGGGCGGAGGTTCCGCGGGCGGCGCGGCCGGTGGGTCCGTCGTGGCCGGCGGCTCATCGGGCGGAGGCGTCGCGGCTGGAGGTTCGGCGGCCGGAGGTTCTGCGGCCGGAGGTTCTGCGGCCGGAGGTTCTGCGGGAGGTTCCGTGGGCGGCGGAGACGCTGGGGGCCAGAGCGGCGGGAGCGCCGGCGGCACCGCGTGTGTTCCGCTCACCTGCGGCGCGCTCGACTGTGGCTACCGGGCCGATGGCTGCGGCGGCACGTTGCAGTGCGGGCGCTGCTCGGCGGGCACGGAGTGCGGCGTGCGCTCACCGAACCGCTGCGACCTCGTGCCAGGGCTGTGCACGCCCGAGGGCATCTGCTGGGAGAACCTGCTGCCTCAGGGGAACGACATTCGAGCGCTCTACAGCACCGACGAGCGGCACACGTGGCTCGCGACCGACAACGGCTCGGTGCTCTTCTTCGACGGAGAACGCACCACCATGCTGCCCGCACCGACGCAGGCGGGCTTCGACCTGCGCGCGATTCACGGCTGCGGCCCCAACGACATCTACGTCGTCGGAGACAACGCCACGGTGCTGCACTTCGACGGCGGAACGTGGGCGAGCGAGACCCTGCCGGGCAGCGTCCGCCCCGACTTGACCTTCGTGCAATGCCTCGGCGCGGGCGCAGCCATCACCGGCCGCAGCGAGCAGCAGATTTTTCTGCGCGACCCGAGCGGCGCCTGGGCCAACCGCAACGCGCCCCTCGCGTCGGGCACCCATCGTGCGCTGCAGCACCAGAACCAGCTGTTCCTCATCAACGAGAACGGCGTGCTGATGTCGGTGACGTCGTCTGGCTGGCAGCAGGTGCAGGGTGGTGACGCCCAGCTCGCCTTCGTGCGGGGGCTCGCTGGCGTCGGCCAGAGGCTCTACGCGCTCGGCAGCGTCGATGGCGGCCCGATGCCAGACGGTGGTCCGACGACGCTGAGCCGCCTGCGCGAGTTCACCTTGCCCACCGGCCCGTGGACGACGCTGGTCGACGTGCCGAGCGAGGCTGCCTCCGACCAGGTGAACGGCTTCGACACGCTCGACGGCGACGAGTTCTGGCTCGCAGGCAGCCTCAACGGCGTGCGCCGGTTCCGACGCGACGCGGGCCTGACGCCCCGACTGCTCTCGCAGACCGACGCCCGCACGCTGTTCGCGGTGAAGGTGCTCGGCCCGAACAGGGCGTTCCTCACGGGCAGCACCGGCACCTACGTGCACGTCGAAGACGGCGGCGCGGCCACGACGGCGCACCCGGCCCAGCGCCTGAGCGGCGTGAACAAGCTGTGCATCTCTCCGATGGCGTCGCTGAGCGCGCCCGCGATTCTCGCGCCGCAGAACTCGAACTCGAACCTCACCCGCGAGGTCGGCCCGCCGGTGCGCTGGCCCACCATCGACAGTCCCAACGTGTCGCGCTCCACCAACTGGGTGTCGTGCGCCATCTCGTCGCAGGGAGACTTCCTCATCGCGGGCACCGACGGAGGGCTCGCGTTCGGCACGAGCACGTTGCCGGGCTCGGTCACCACGCCGGCGAACTACGGCGTGCTCGACTGGACCCGGGTGTGGACCGCGCCGGGCAGGCCCTGGTACCTGTTGTCGACGCCGCGTGCAGGCGCGACGTACCTGCTCATCACCGACGGCGGCCTCACCGGCGCGGGCGCGTCTCTCTTCGAGCTCGACGCGGGCTTCCTCGACATCGCCGGAACCGGGCCGTACGCGGCGATGGTGGGGCAGGGCGGGCGGGTGGCGTCGCTCAGCAGCACCGGCCACTTCACAACGCAGCTCGCTTCGGCGGCGACCACGATGAACACCGTGCACGCGGCCGTGCAGCGCGATGGTGGCGTTCACCTCTTCGTCGCGGCAGGGGTGGGTGGAGCCTGGTGGTCTCGCGTCAACACGAGCGCGTTCGCGCCCCAGCCGAATTTCAGCCAGGCCACCTTCACCGGCGTGTGGCTCTCCTCGTACGGCAGCACCTACTTCGTCGGTGGCCCGCCCGATGGCGGTGTGGCTGGCGGCTGGCTCTACGTGCGCGCGCCCAGCGGCGTGGTGACGGCCGAGCCGCTGCCCCTGGTGGGTGCGCCCTCGAGCATCGTCGGCCTCGACGACGATGGTGGCACCTCGACCGTGTGGATCAGCGGTCGTGCGGGCGCCATCTTGCGGCGCAGCCCCAAAGACGGCGGCTGACGTCAGCGCGGAACGAAGCGGAAGCGCACCGCGAGCGCCTCGGTCGCCTTCGGAGCCACCGTCAACAACCCGGCCCCCGACGCGAGCGCGCCGCCTGGCGCCGTCCACGGCTCGACGCACACGAAGGGCTGGCCAGGCACCGTCCACAACACGAGCGTCGAGAGCTGCGGCGTCGACGACAACTCGATGCGGCTGCCATCACCGCGCTGCAACGTCGCCGCAGGCCCATGCTCGAGGAAAGCGACGTCGGGCTCGCCGTCGTCGAAACGAATCGGCGACATCGGCCGCACCTCGCCGCTGCGGCGGTCCTTCAGCTGGGTCGCGGTGGTCGGCACGCGGGCGAGCGCCTTCTGCGCGATGGGCACCGTGAAGTACGGGTGCAGGCCCGCGTGCAGCGGCATTGGCACCTCGCCGGTGTTGGTGAACGTCCACTCCAGGGTGAGGTCGGTCTCGGACAACGAGCAGGCGAGCCGGCTCTCGAAGTCGAACGGGAAGCCCTGCTTCGTCTGCGCGTTCGAGGTCAGCAGCAGCTCGACCCGCGCGGTGTCGTCGTCGGCGATGGCCTGCACCACGCTCCATGCAGACGTGCGCGCGAGCCCGTGCTGTGGCTGCGTGATGGTGCGGCCCCCGAACGTCGCGCCGCCCGCAGGCAGCGGGCCCGCGTTGGGGAACAGCAGCGGAATGCCACCACGCACGTTCTTCGTGGCATCGACGAGGGTCGCTTCGTCGAGGAAGAGCAGCGCCTCACCGCGCACCTGCCAGTGCGTGACGAGGCCGCCGCGTGAAGGCACCAACCGCACCTCGGCGTCGGGGCCCGACAACACGTACGACTCCAGCGCGCCTTTGCCCTGCTGTCGGTCGACTCGCATCAGTGCAGGGGCTTGGTGTTGGTGACGCGCAGCGACGACTCCTGCGCGAAGAGGAAGACTTCGCTGTCGGGCGGCACCTCGACCGACGCCTGCGCCGAGCCGCCGAAGAACTTCACGAAGACCTGCCGCGTGCCCGGCGAGACGTTGCCGATGGTGAGCTGCCCGGTCTGGTTCTCACCCGTGCGGCGCGCGCCGTCGACGCTGACGGTGCACGGCTTCTGGCAGGTGAGGCGCAGCATGCCCGGCGCCGTCGAGAGCACGCCGTTGTTGCCCACCATGGGCGCAGCGCGCGGGGTGATGGTGCCGAGCGCGAGGCGGTTGCGCGAGACGACGACCTCGACGTCGCTCGAGGCGGGAATGTCGAGGTAGCCCGAGGCGATGTTGATGCTGGCGAAGCCTTCGATGTCGAAGCGCGTCTTGCCGGGTGGCACGTCGGAGAACTCCCAGACCTGCGAGCTGACGCGACGGCCGACGCCGCCGGCCACGCGGGCCGAACAGTCAGACGGGCACTTCACGCGCACGAAGCTGGGCAGCGACGGCGCGCCTGCGGCAGGGGGTGGCAGGGGCGCGGGCAGCGGCGGCGGCGTGAAGCCGTCGTTCTTCGCCACGGGCGGAGGTGGTGGTGGAGGCGGCGGTGTTCCGTGCGGCTGCGCCGGGGCGGGCTGGCCGGTGCGAGGTGGCAGCGGCGGCGGGTTGCCGGCCTGATTCAAGACGAGGGTGAGGGCGAGGACGAACATGTCGCGGCTCCACGAAGGAATGAACGAGGGGCGCAGACTGCCACGTCGGGTGGATTGTTCACGGGTTTGAGACGCGGCTCGTGCGCGGTCGTGCGAGGTCGCTGCAACACCTGCGGGCTTCAGCGCACGCCCACCCGGTGGAACTGGCGTGCCCGATGCACCACCCGAGGCATGTCCACCGTCATCTTGTCAGCGGCGTCTCCCCAGCGGCCGGCGCTGGGCCGGCTCGTCGACCTGGTTCACGCACAGCTGAGCCGCCTCGGTGAGACCGAGGTGAAGGTCTTCGAGCTCTCCACCATGTCGCTCGCGTACTGCCAGGGCGAGTTCGACTGCTGGGTGAAGACGCCGGGTGTGTGCCGCGCGCACGACGAAGAGCAGCACATCGTGCAGGCAATCCACGACGCCGAGCGGCTGGTGCTCGTCGACGTCGTCACCTTCGGGGGCCACAGCTTCACGCTCAAGCGCGCGCAAGACCGGATGATTTGCCTGCTCTCGCCGTTCTTCGAGAAGCGCGCGGCGCTGACCCACCACGCCAGCCGCTCCTCGCATTCGGCTGCGTTCTTCGCGCTCGGCTGGCAGCCGCTCCCCGACCCGGAGCAGGCACGCACCTGGGCGAACCTCGCAGACGCCAACGCGGTGAACATGCTGGCGCCACGGGTGGGCGCTGCGGTGGTCGACGACTCACAGCCCGCCACGTGGGCGGCCGCCATCGAGACGATGCTGGCCTCGACGCAGGTTCCGGGGAGCAGCCTCACGGCGCGCGCACCACTTCGAAAGGCGCTGCTCGATGCGGCACGGCCGACCGCTGGGGCCCTGCCGAAGCCACGCACGGCGGCGCTTCTGGTGGGCAGCGCGAAGGTGAAGGGCACGAGCGTGTCGGAGAACCTCGCGCGCGCGCTGGCCGAGCGGCTCGACCAGCGAGGCGTCGAGACGCGGCTCCACTTCGCGGTCGAGTTCCTGCGGGAAGGGCCGACTGCGCTCGCTGCCGCGCAGGCCATCGCCTCCGCAGACCTCTTCGTTCTTGCGACACCGCTCTACGTCGACGCCCTGCCAGCGCTCGCGACGCACGCGCTCGAGCTCGTCGCGCGCGCCGTCGTCTCGAGCCACGCGCTCGAGCTCGTCGCGCGCGCCGTCGTCTCGAGCCACGCGCGCTTCGTCATGCTGCCGAACTGCGGCTTCCCCGAGCCCGAGCACAACCGCACGGTGCTCGAGCTGGGAGCGCACTTCGCCAGCGCCGCGCGCTTCGGGTGGGCGGGCGGACTTCCCCTCGGAGCGGGTGGCGTGGTCGACCCACGCGTGCCCATCGACCAGCAGTACGGGCCGCGGGAGCACATCAAACGCTCGCTCGACCTCGCTGCGGCGTCGCTCGCCGAAGGCGGAGGCGTGCCGCCCGAGGCGCTGGCCGCGATGGTGGAGTCGCCGCTTCCCGACGCGGCGTACCGGCTGCTGGGCGACCTCGGCGGTACCAGGCTTGGCAGCACGGGGTGCCGCAACGGGCGCTGCGCGACAGGCCCCTCGACTGACGCGCTTCAGAAGCGCCGACGAAGGCGGGTGGTGCGCACGCGCGTCGGCCCCGTCAGCGGCGTGAGCACTTCGGGCTCGTCGTCGGGTGAAGGCAGTGGGTGATTGGAGCGGTACAGGTGCGCGCCCAGCAGCCCGCCGACGACGCCCATGCCGATGGTGAAGGGCGGGTAGCAGAGCACTCGGCACGCGCCGCCCATGACGGACAACGAGCGCACCAGCCAGGCGACGCCGACGGAGAAGACGACGCCGAAGAGGTGGGGCCGGAGGTAGAGCGCGAGCCGCAGCAGCACGCCTGAAGGAGCCACGCGCAGCGCTTCGGGGTTCACCTGCATGGGGCGAGTATGCCTCGGGCAGCGAGCCGGTTACGGCTGCGGCGTCGGCGCTGACGAAGGAGGCAACGGCTCGGGCCCATTCGTGGGCGGGCCGGGAACGCAGCGCTTCTTCTTTCCGTCGCCCTCACATGCCCAGCCCGGGCTGCACTGCGCCGAGGTCTTGCAGTCCAGACAGGTGCAGCTCCACAGGCCGCCCGTCGTCTGCTTCGCGAGCAGCTCGGGTGGGCACGCTGCGCCACGGTTCGCGCACGGGTGCGGCGGCTCGACGAAGAGGCTGCTGCGCGTGGTGCACTTCGGGAGCTGCTTCTTGCAGGCCGCCTCGGCGTGGGCGCGTTCCTCCTTCGTCTGGGCGGTCGCGAGCGCAGCGCCCAGCAGCACGAGACAACACACCGCTCTCATTCGTGGCCTCGCAGCGACGTGCACAACGGCTCGAGCGCGCGGGCGAGCGCAGGCCCGGGGTGCAGCAGGTCTTTGTTCTGGAGCGGCACCCACCGCGTCTTCGGCACCAGCGCGCGCACGGCCTCTCGCCCCTCGGCGCTGTCGGAGGCGTCGACGAGCACCTCGGGCGGCGCGGCCACCAGCTGCTCCATCGACCAGACGGGGTACGAGGTCGGCGCGCGCTTGACGACGTTCGTCACCCCACAGTCCGAGAGCAGCTCGTCGGCGAAGCTGCCCGGGCCCGCGACGACGAGCGGCGAGAAGCCGTAGACGAACAACACCTTCGGCCTGACCTTCGTCGCTCGCGCCCGCTCCTTCGCCCTCGCCGTCACCAGCTCGTCGACCAGCGCCCGCGCGCGCTCCTCGCGCTTCAGCACGCGGCCCAGCTCGAGCATCGCGTCTTGCGCGTCGGCCACCGTCGTCAGCGGCAACGCCAGCACCGTCACCCCGAGCGCCGCGAGCTTCTCGATGGGCTGCTGGTTGCCCGGCGACTTCTGCACGACGACGAGGTTCGGCGACAACGAGAGCACCGACTCGATGGAGGGGTCGACGAAGCCACCGACCCGCGGCAGCGCCTTCACCTCGGGCGCCTCGTCGAAGCGGCTCACGCCAACCAGCAGCTCCTTCGCCCCGAGCGCCAGCACCGTCTCGGTGAGCGAGGGCGCGATGGTGACGACACGCTTCACCTCCGCCGGTGGCGGCGGGCCGAGCCAGAGCGCGGTGCCGGCATGGAGCACGAGTGGAAGCAGGAGCGACGTCACGACTCGGGGCAAAGCACACGCGCGCCCGCGCAGGAAGGTGGAGGCTCTGGCGACGCAGGTCGTCAGGCTCCGAATCTGGCCGGCTGCCAGGCCGACGCGGACGACTAGATTGCCGCGCATGACCTCTTCGACGCTTCGAACCGTGGCCGCCGCCGCCGTCATGCTCGTCGTCTGTAGTTGTGGGCCCGAGCTGCTCCCGTCGGAAGCCGACGTCGAGCAGCGCCGTGACGCCCTCACGCTGCTCTCGGTCGAGGCCGAGACCTGGTCGGCCTCCGGGGTCGTGGTGACCGACGCGACGGCCAGCGGTGGAGCAGCGCTTCAGATTGCGTCGCTGCAGCGCTCGCTCGCTCCGAGCTCGGCCGGCACCAGCCTCACCCTGCGCACGCGCGCGCAGTCGGGCTGCAGCAGCGCGTCGTCACTCGTCGCCGTCAACGGCGTCACGCTCGGCACGCTCGTCAGCGGCGCGGGCTGGGCCACCACGACGTACACGACCGCGCTGCCGCCCTCGTTCACGCTGAACATGACCTACGTCGCGGGCTGCCGAACCGTCATCGACTTCGTGAGCGTCGATGGGCCGCCGCCTCCTCCGCCGCCGATGGTGGTCGTCGTCGAGGCGGAGGTCGCCACCGGCGCAGGCACCATCGCTCCGCCGTACCGCCGCTTCACCACCAACGGCTCGGCGAGCGCGCCCTTCACGCTGCCGCGCGCTGCCACGCAGGTCTCGGCGCCGGCGACCGGCACGCGCTGCACCACGTCTCCGCTGCCGCGCCTCATTCTGCTCGTCGACGGCGTTCAGGTGCTCAACCAGGTCGTGTCGACGAGCGGCGTCACCGTGCTCTCTACGCCCGTGTCGATTCCGGGCGGGGCCCACACCGTCACCTTCACGTACGACGGGCCGACGACGTGCACGGGCTCGATGTCGGTCGACAAGGCCACGTTCACCGGGCCCTGATCAGCCGCCCTTCAGCGCGTCGTGCACCAGCTCGCGCAGCACGTTCGTCTCGACCGGCTTCTGCACCCAGCGGTTCTTCGTCTTCGCGAGGAAGTCGGTGGCGCCCTGGGTGAAGGCGCCGCCGGTGATGAAGATGATGCTGGCCGCGAGCGCTGGCGACACCTTCGCGAGGGCCGCCTGAAACGCCTCTCCCGACAGGCCGGGCATCATCACGTCACAGAGACTGAGGTCGACCCGCTCGCCACCCACGAGCCGCTCGAGCGCGAGGTTCGGGTCGGTGACGATGACGACTTCAGGCCCTTCTCCCAGCGCCCTCGCCATCGCCCGCGCCACCAGCGGGTCGTCGTCGACGACCATCACGCGTTTGTCCTTCGGGAGCGCCGACCAGAGCGCCTTCGCCGGCGTCTTCGCCTTGCCCTCGAGCGACGGCAGCACCACCCGCAGCGTCGAGCCCTTGCCGAGCTCGCTCTCGACTTCGATGCGCCCGCCAAACGACGTGACGATGCCGTGGCAGATGGGCAGACCCAGCCCGGTGCCCGTGCCCACCGGCTTCGTGGTGAAGAACGGCTCGAAGAGGTGTTCGCGCGTGCGCTCGTTCATGCCGGTGCCGGTGTCCGAGACCTCGGCCACCACCGAGCCCTGGAGCAGCCGCACCGTCACGCCGATGCGGTTCGAGCTCGAGCGCCCCTCTGGAATGGCCTGGACCGCGTTCACCAGCAGGTTCACGAAGACCTGCTCGAGCTCTCCGGCGTTGGCCATCACCGCTGGCGTCGCGTCGAGCTGCACGTCGACCTTCGCGCGGTTGTCGAGCTGCGTCTGCGTCAGCTGCAGCGCCTTGCGCATGGCCGCCGCGACGTCGGTGGGCGCACGAAGGGTGTTCGTCTGCCGCGCGAACGACTTGAGGCCAGAGACGATGGTGGCGACCCGCGTGGCGCCTTCGTGGGCTTCGTTGAGCGCCTCGATGACCTCTTCGGTGCCGACCAGCAGCTTCTCGCGGCTCAGCTGCTTGAGCTCCTCCGCGGCCCACGACAGGTTCGAGAGCACGTAGGTGAGCGGGTTGTTGATTTCGTGCGCGGCGCCTGCGGCGAGCGTGCCGACGACGGCGAGCCGGGAGGCGGCCTCGACCCGTTTGCGCTCTCCGATGTCCTGAATCTGGGCCACCACCGAGGAGGGGTTGCCGGCGGCGTCGTGCACGAGGCTCAGGTTCAGCTGCGCCCACAACACGTGGCCATCGCGGTGCAGGTAGCGCTTTTCGCCCTGGTAGACGTTGCGGGTGCCGTCGATGAGCTCGCGCAGCACCTCGAGGTTCTGCTGCACGTCGTCGGGGTGTGTGACGTCGCGCACGTTCATCGAGCACAGCTCGGCCTCGGTGCGGCCCAGCATGTTGGCGAAGGCGGCGTTGACGCGTAGGTACTGGCCGTCGAGGGTGCCGAGGGCGACGCCGATGGGAGAGGCGCCGAAGGCCTGATTCACCAGCTCGTCGCTGCGACGCCTCGCCGCCACCATGTCGTTGAGCGCGCGCGCGACCGCCACCACCTCGCGGGGGCCCGTCACCTCGGCGCGCGCCGAGAGGTCTCCGCTGCCGACCTTCGTCGCCACCTGCTCGAGCGCGGTGATGGGCTTGACGATGCGCTGCGCCTGCAGCACGGCGATGACGACGAGCAGCGAGATGACGATGACCGCAGCGACCGTCACCGTGATGGCTCGGCGAAGGGGCTGGCTCGTCACGCTCGTCGCCGGCACGCCGACGTAGACGATCCAATCGAGCGAAGGCACCGGCGCCACCGAGAAGAAGCGTGTCACGCCGTCGATGGAGACGGCCTCGAAGTCACCTTCTCTGACCTCGAGAATGCGGCGCGCGGCTTCGGTCGCCGGCTTGCGGCCGACCGCGCCTTCGGGGTCGAGGTTGCGCCACAGAAGCGTGCCGTCTCCTGCCAGGGTGCCGTAGCGGCTGTTCTCGGGCAGGAACTGCGACGGAATGTTCGGGTCGAGCGCCGAGAGCGAGGCGACCAGGTGCAGGGCGCCGCGTGCCTGGCCGGCCGGAGTGCTGATCAGCGTGCTGGCCAGCACCACCCGGTCGTCGTCGGTGGCCACGGGCGCCGTCAGCACGAAGGGCTTCGACGCAAGCTTGCGTTGCAACGTCGAGAGCCCGAGCTGCAGGTGGGTGGTGTCGGGGCTCGACTCGCACAGCACGCGGCCTTCGGTGTCGGTGGTGAAGGCGCGCAGCGCGCCCGGGCGTGACGAGACGAGCGACTGGAGCACGGTCGCGCAGTCGGAGGGCGCGAGGCTCTCGGCGAACGCCGTCTTCGCCAGCACGTCGAGCGCGCGGTCGAGCGTGCGCGCGCGAATGGCGGTGTTCGTCACCATCGCCGCGGCCAGCGTTCGGAGCTGCTGCTTGGCCTCGTGCACCGAGTGCTGGAAGTCCTGCGTGACGTTGTACGTGACGGCAGCGGCGAGAGCCGCCGCTGCTGCGAGCACGAGCATCAGGAGATGCCCTCGAATGGTCGGAACGCGCACCGCTTCCTCCCGAATGAGAGGGTAAGCATGGGTGGTGGTGCGCGCTACGCGTCAGTTCTGCGCCATGCCGCTGATCAAGCCACGCGCAGTCCCGGCGGACCTCGGCCTGGAGCGGGCGGCCGTCGCATCTTTCGCGCCGAGCGCCTCGACCCGCGAGAGCCACTGCGCCCGAGCGCGTTCGTCGAGCGTTCGTACGCCGAAGACGAGGTTTCGCGTCACGGGCCCGAAGCCCACGAACTGCAGGGTGCCGCGCCCGAAGCTGCCGCCCAGCGCGTCGTGATGGGCGAGCCAGTACCAGGCCGCCGGGCTGTCCATCGTCGCGACGTAGCGGCTGGAGCGCCCCTTCAGGAGCCCCTTCGGCAGCCCACCCTCGTAGAGGAAGGAGACCTTCGGCAGGAAGAGCCGGTCGACCAGGCCCTTCAGCGCCGCAGGCAGGCCCGCCCACCAGGTGGGAAAGAACCACGCCACGTGCGAGGCACCGTCGATGGCCGCGCGCAGTCTCGCCAGGTCGGGCTCGTCTGCCATGGGCGTCGCGTGCGCGCCCCGCAGAATCGGGTCGAAGTGCAGCTCGGTCGCGTCGAAGGTCTGCACGGTGGCGCCGGTGCGTCGTGCTCCAGTGGCGTAGGCGTCGGCGAGCGCGCGAGAGAAGGAAGCCGGGTTGGGGTGCGCCGTCACGATGGTCATTGGGGTCATGCGGTCACCGTAACCAGCACGCTCCGGGCGAGCCCTGTCAAGCGGTGCATGGGGGTCATGCAGTGGCGCATTGCTCCGGCAGGTGGGCGTGTGGCACGACGCGGGGCATGAGCGCTCCCCTCGTGTGGGACGACGTGAAGCTGTTTCTCTCGGCCGCGAGGCTCGGCGGGTTCGGCGCGGCGGCGCGAGCGCTGGGTACGATGCAGTCGACGGTGAGTCGCCGGGTGGCGGCGCTCGAGCGCACCCTCGGGGTTCGGTTGTTCGACCGCACCCCGACGGGCATCGAGCTGACGGCGGCGGGCCGGCGGGTGTTGGCGAACGCCGAGCCGGCCGAGGTCGCCTTGCGCAGCCTCTCCGATGTCGCGGCGGTGACGACGCCGAAGGTGAGCGGCGTGGTGCGCCTCGCGTTGACCGAGACGCTGGCCAGCGTCTTCGTGATTCCCCACGTGCTGCCGGCGCTGCTCGAGCGCCACCCGGGCCTCGTCGTCGACCTGGTCGTGTCGGACGACGTGGCCGACCTGTCACGCCGTGAGGCTGACCTGGCGTTGCGCTTCTTCCTCCCGCCGAAGGGCGACCTCGTGGCGAGGCGGGTGGCGCGGCTCGAGACGGCGCCGCTCGCGCATCGGCGCCTCGCGAAGAAGCTGCTGAAGGTGAGTGCTTCGCGCTGGCCGTGGGTCGCCGTTGGTCGGCCGTCTCCCGAGGAGGCGTGGCTTGGGGCGCTGAAGGCGACGCCACGGGTGACGACGACGAGCTTTCACGCGCAGTTCGAAGCGGTGCGGCATGGGCTGGGCGTCGCGGTGCTGCCGAGGCTCATGACGACCGCGGTCGACGAGTTGGTCGAGTTGCCGCTGAAGCTGGAGACCGACGCGCCGGTGCTCGACCTGTTCCTGGTGACGCCGCGTGGGCTGCGTCAGGCCGCGCGCGTAGCGGCGGTGTTCGAGGCGCTGGTCGAGTCGTTCGACGAGCACGAAGGCAACCACCGTCGGCGTGGCTGAGGTTGCTGTCGCTGCACGAGCGAGCACAGCGTCAACGATCGTGACGGTGGCTGGTCTCGTGCGAGAACGACTTCGACCACCGTCGCTGTGGTTTCGCGTTCATTCCGGGGAGCGATGCGGCGCGACCGGATCCCAGACGCGAGCACGACTTCAGCCACCGTCGGGGTGGTCGGTCTCGTGTTCGGCGCGGGGACCACCTCGGCTCCGCGAGCCCGACTTCAACCACTGCGACGAGGCGAACCGTGGCTGCAGTGCCGCGACCTGTGGCCGCCACGCCATGGAGGAACACTGGCGTCATTCGTGCTGTCACACGCCTCCGTGCTGCTCGCTCTCCTGCTCGCTGCTGCGCCCTGGCCGTCACCCGAGGCGCGTGTCTCGGTGCTCCCGTTGCCGCCGCTCGCCTCGCGCATTCGTATCGCCATCGACGCGGGCCACGGTGCTCCGGGCAACACCGGGAACTGGGGCTGCCACTGTCAGAGCGAAGCCGACGAGACGCTGGTGGAGGCGACCGAGCTCTCTCGCCGCCTGCGCCGCTTCGGCTTCACCGTGCTCGACACCCGAACGACTCCGCTCGGCGCGAAGTACCCCGCACGCATCGCCGACATCGAAGCCTTCAAGCCCCACCTCGTCGTCAGCCTGCACACCGACGCCCGCGCCGACGCCTGGCCGCACGAGACGAACCCCGACGGAGGTGTCTGCTTCAGCAACCCGAAAGACCCTGGCTTCGCCGTGCTGTGGAGCGAAGAAGGGTCTGACGCCATCGTGAAGCGCCGCGAGACGTGGGGCCGCGCCGTGAGTCACGAGCTGCGCGCCGCGGGCTTTCTGCCGTACTCGGGAGAGGACTACGGCAGCCTGTACCGCGACGACGACGAGCCTGCGTGTTTCGTCGACGCGCGGCCCATCAAGCAGCGCGTGTACTTCTTGCGGGCGACGAGCGTCGCGCCCGTCATCATCGTCGAGACGCATCACGCGCTCGACCCGGTCGAGGTCGACCGCTGGCACGAAGGCGCGACGCACGAGGCGTTCGCTGCCGCCATCGCGAGCGCTGCGCTGAAGGTGGTCGAGAATCGCTGAGGTCGTTAGCTGGGGCGCATGACGACCTTCTTCGAGGTGAAGCACGAGCAGTTCGAGCGCAAGGGCAGCTTCTTCATCGAGCGTGACGGCACGCGCCTCGCCGAGATGACGTACTCGCGCACGCCCGATGCGAAGCACTTCATCATCGACCACACCGAGGTCTCCGAGGTGCTCAAGGGCAAGGGCGTGGGCCGGCAGTTGGTGCAGGCGAGCGTCGAGTACGCGCGGAAGGAGAAGCTGAGCATCATGCCGCTGTGCCCGTTCGCGAAGGCCACCTTCGACAAGACGCCCGAGTGGAGCGACGTGCTCTGGAAGTGAGTCAGCGCCCCGCGTCGATGGCGAGCGCGGCTTCGACGCGTGCGATGCGGTCGAGCGTGAGCGGGATGGTGGCTGGTACGACGTGGGCCCGCGCCTTCTCCACTTCGACGCGCGCCTGGTCGAGGCGACCGAGCCGAAGGTACGTCTCAGCGCGGAGCGACTCGCTCACGACGGCCCACTTCGGGTCCTTCGCTGGCGCGCCCTCCATCTCGTCGGCCTCTTCGACGGCGCGAAGACAGTTCGCTGGCGTCTGTTGCGCGAGGTCGATGCTGCACTGGTGGCGGAGGAGGCGCGCGAGCAGGTCTGACTTTGGTGGAGCCAGCGTCAGCGCTTCGTCGAGGTCGCGCCGAGCCTCCTCGTTTCGCCCCAACACCATGAGCGCGATGATGCGGTTGTTGAGCGCGTAGATTCGCCGACGGTGCGGCTTGCCATCGACGGGCTGGAGCTTCGCCACCACGGCGTCGAGCATCGCGAGGCCCTCCTCTGGGTGGCCGGTCTGCACCAGCAGGTCGCCCAGGTTCGACTTCACCGCGAGCAGCGACGAGTGCTCGGGCCCCATTCGTTTCGAGCGCGTCGCGAGCGATTGCTCGAACAGGCTCCGGGCTTCGTCGAGCTGCCCCAGGCTCTGGAGCGCGGAGGCGAGGTTGTTCTGCGCCTGCGCGACCTCGAGCGAGTCAGGACCGAACGCACGAAGCCACGCGGCGAGGCCCCGGCGAATTGCCGCCACGGCCTCTTCGAAGCGCGCGAGGTGCCGCAGCGTCACGCCTCGGCTGATCTCGATGTCCCCGTGCAGCCGGTCGGAGTGAATGCGGGTCGCCAGCCCTTCGGCCAGCTCGAGCCACCGGAGCGACTCCTCGGGTCGTTCGGCCCAGAGCGTCTGTGCCAGCGCCACCGCGTTGAGGGTGGCGTTCTCGTAGTCGCTCACCGCCATCGCAGCGCGCAGCGCGATGAGGGAGTGCTGCTGGTTCGAGCGCTCCATGAGTTGGTCGACTCGCGCCAACAGCGTCGCCGCCTCGGAGACGGCCACCTGGTCGCCGAGGGTCTCAGACTGTTGAAGCAGCACCTCGGTCTCGGTCGCCACCGCCGCGAGCTTGTCGGCGCTCAGGGCCAGGCTCCGGGCTTGAAGCCGGTCGAGCTTCTGCCGCAGGGCGATGGCCTCACGCGCCTTCGACGGGTCTGTCGGCAGCACCAGGTTCGACTCCGGTGTGGCGGCCTGACAGTCCATCTCGAAGCCGACCGAGTCGATGGCCTGCTGCGCATCACTCACCGCGTCGGCGCTCGCGCGCGTCCACTCGTCGGTGATGACCTCGAGGTTCACCAGATTGCGACGGAAGCACTTGAGCCGCGCCTCCTCGAGACCTCGGGAACCGACGGAGGCGGAGCGCGCGCCACGGCAAGCACGTCGAAAACCGTCAGCCCATTCGGCCGCGCGCTTGCGAGAGCGCTCGACGACGTCACGCGCGATGAGGCCTGCGCTCTCGGTGCCTGTCGCTTCGAACGCCTTCACGATGCTGGCGGCCCGTTCTTCAGGCAGCGCCGCAGCGGCGAGCGCTTCACCTTCCGCGCACGCGAGCCGTTCTTCCCGGGCGTTCGTGACGATGACGCCGGTCGCGATGGTGAGCGCGAGGGTGGCGACGAGCACCTGCGCCCGACGAACGGGGCTTCGCCGCGCGGCCTCGAGCGCCTCGAGCAACTGATGCAGGTCGGGGAATCGTTGCGCGGCGTCGGCAGACAACGCGCGCCGCAAGACCTTCACCGCCGCTGCTGGAGGACTCTTCGTCGCGTCGTCTGGCCGCGCGCCACACAGCACTTCCCACGCGGTGACGGCGAAGGAGTACTGATCAGCCCGCGCGTCGACGTCGCTCGTCAGCGCCTCGGGAGCGAGGTACCCGTGCGTACCACCGGCGACCGTGGCCTCTCCCTGGTCGACGAGGTGTGCGAGCCCGAAGTCGGCGACGCGCGCACGGCCATCGACACCGACGAGCACGTTGTCGGGCTTGAAGTCGCGGTGCAGCACTTTGCTCGCGTGCGCGGCAGCGAGCCCACGGCCCGCCGCGAGAATCATCTCCCACCGCTCCGACGCGGAGCGCTGGCCCGCCATCCACCAGCGCAGCGTGGTGCCCTCGACGAACTCCATTTCGATGACGAGCTGGCCCGCGACCTCGAAGACGTCGTGCACGGTGACGACGTTCGGGTGCGACAGCTGCGCCATGGCGCGCGCCTCGTTCATCAGCGCTTCACGACGCGCCGCCAGCTTCGCGAGGAACTCGTGCCGCACGACCTTCAGCGCGACGCGGCGCGCGAGCTTCGGGTCCCACGCGGCGTACACGCGGCCCATGGCGCCAGCGCCGAGCTCTCCCAGCAACACGAAGCGCTCGAGCGTTCCACCCGTGGCGAGCGCGGGCTCTGGAGCCGCGGCCAGTCCCTCCGTGAGCCCTTCCGTCGAACGCGTCGGCGCGACGATGTCGGCCACCACCGCGCGGCACTTCTCACAGCCCGTGAGGTGCTGCTTCACCATCAGGTCCGCGTCGGGCGGGAGCGTTCCATGCACGTGCCGTACGAGGTCACTGCGCGAGATGCAGTCGCTCACGGTTCACCTGAAGGTGGAGGGGTCGAGCCCGAAGCGCTCGAGCCAGCGGTACACCTGCTTGCGGTCTTTGCCGAAGTAGTCGGCGAGCTCGACGACGTTGCCCTTGAAGTGCGTGAGCGCGCGGGTGAGCGCTTCGGCGTCGGGCTGCGCGTCACGGGGCACCGAGAGCTCGAGGGGCGGCGGCGCTGCGACGGCGCTCTCTTTCCCACGCGTGCCGAGGCGGTCGGAGAGCGCAGCCGGCAGATGGTCGCGACGCAGCTTCGCGCCTGCGGCCTTCACCACGCAGACCGAGATGACCTGCTCGAGTTCGCGCACGTTGAAGCGCCAGTCGTGCAGCAGCAGCGCCTCGGCGACGTCGGCCGAGACCTCTTTCACACCGTGCT
Source organism: Archangiaceae bacterium (assembly GCA_016879935.1). GTDB lineage: Bacteria > Myxococcota > Myxococcia > Myxococcales > Myxococcaceae > Xiheimicrobium. The sequence goes on from JAACJQ010000242.1 coordinate 39,261, forward strand.
TCTCGAGCAGGCGCCGGCCGATGGTCGCCACGTCGAGCCGTCGCGCGCGCAGCGGCGGCACCTTCACCACCCAGGCTTGCAGGCGCGAGTACAGGTCTTCGCGAAAGGTGCGCTCGGCCACGGCCTGCGTGAGGTCTCTCAACGTCGCCGCCACCACGCGCACGTCGACCTTCGTCGCGCGACTTCCACCAACGGGCCGAACCTCTCCATCGGCGAGCGCGCGCAACAGCTTGGGCTGCAGGTCGAGCGGAAGCTCTCCGACCTCGTCGAGGAAGAGCGTGCCGCCGCTCGCAGCGACGAAGACTCCTTCGCTCGCGCGCTGGGCTCCCGTGAACGCGCCCGCGACGTGGCCGAACAGCTCGCTCTCGGCGAGGTGCGGGGCGATGGCCGCGCAGTTCACCGGCACGAGCGCGCCCTTGCGGCCCGACAGCCGATGCAGCTCGGCAGCGACGCGCTCTTTGCCGACGCCCGTCTCACCGAGCACGAGCACCGGCAGGTTGCTGGGCGCGACCGTCGCCAGCTCTCCCCGCAGTTGCTGGAGCAGCAGACTGTCGCCCCACAGCTCCGAGCTCGCAGGCAGCAGCTTCGCGCCCTTCTGCAGCTCGACCGACTCGACGACCAGCACCGTGCCACCGAGGCGAATGACGGAGCCATCACGCACCGTCACCGCGCCCTCGAGCTTCACGCCATCGACCCAGGTTCCATTCTTCGAGCCGAGGTCGCGAACGACGAGGCCCGTCTCGGCCCACTCCAGTGACGCGTGCTGACGGCTCGTGCTCGGGTCTGCGAGCGGAACGGCGCCAGCACCTTCGGGAGCGCGGCCGAAGACGACCTGCCGGCCCTTCTCGAGCACCGCCTGCAGCCCGCCGCTCGGCCCGTGTGCACAGACGACCCGGCTCACCGCGAGCGCATGGGGAAGGCCATCGGCGCGGTCACTGCCCGTCGCGAACTCGACGGTCGAGACAGGTTGGTCCCCCATGCGGGGCCATGAATGCCAGAGATGCGCGAGCGAGTCATCTTCACGTCTCCAGGAGCGTGTGAAGACGAGCGGCGAGTTGCGGTTCATGGGTTCTCGCGAGCAGGTGCTGCAGCACTTCACGAACGCCGGGCTCGGTGAGACGCGTGGTGAGCACCGTGACCCACGCCGAGTCGGCCATCGGGTCTGACGGAGCGTCCGACACGAGCGCGCTCACCGTCTCGACGGGCGCCGAGCCGAGGTGACGAATCGCCGCTTCACGCACGCGGGCATCGGCATCGAGGGCGAGCGGCTCCAGCGCCTTCTGTTCTCCAAGCGCACCGAGCGCGTGGGCTGCGGTGGCGCGCACGAGTGGATTCGAATCGGTCGCCGCGCTCTGCACCTGCGGCAAGACCTCGCGACGGCCACTCGCGCCAAGCGCGTCGAGCCACATCGCGCGACGTTCTGCTCCTTGTGCCTCGGCGAAGCCTGTCTGCAGCCGGCGAGTGAAATCGGCCGTCATCGCGTCGTCTTGCGGCAGGTGACGGGCGAGCGCGCCGAGCGTCATCGCGGTCGCGCCGACCTCGTCACGCGAGTGCGCCGTTTCGAACTGCGCGAGGGCGAAGGTGGCGCTCTCGGTCGTCGGCTGGCTCAGCAACGAGAGGCGCTGCACGTAGAGTGGCCAGGCAGCGTCGCTTCGAGCCGTCTGACTGCCCAGCAACGTCACCAGCGAGTGCTGCGCTTCGGGCGTGCCCGCGTTGGTGAGCAGGTCGAGCGCGAGCGTGCGGCCGGGAACGCCCATCGTGGGGTCGAGGAACCACTTCTCGACCTCGGTACACAGGGCAGGGTTCGCCGCGAGCAACGCCGTCGCGCGACGGAGCCACCGGGCGTGGTTCGGCATCTGGCCCGTGCGGCCGAAGTTCGAGAGGTCGTCGAGGAAGGTCTGCGCGGTGAGGCCTTCGATGCGCTGCTCCCGTGCTGACTGCTCCGCACGGCCCGAGAGCGCGAACCGCTCGTGCGAGACGAACGAGCTCGGCTGCTCCCAGCGCGTCGAGGGCACCTCACACGGCGTGAGCGTCAACGACTCATCACTCTCCAGGGCCAGCGCTCCCCCGATGCGGCGCCGGCCCTCGAGGTGATGCTTCAACGCGCGTGAGGTGAAGAAGCCGTTCCACCCCATCGTGTCGGCTCCGGTGACGGTGATGGTCGCGTCGCTCAGCCCCTGGAGCGTGGGCTGCGAGACGAGCGTGCGTCGAAGGCCCGAGCCATCGCGCGTGTAGCGATACGAGCCCGAGCCGTAGCGGTTCGGCTGGGTGACGGTGCTCCCGCTCGAAGCCGCCCTGACGTCGACCGAGAGTTCGTCGTGCAATGCCGAGAGCAGGTGAACGACGAGTGGGTCCGCCGCGCCGTCGGCCTCCATCGAGGTGACGCGCCCGGTCTCGTCGACGTGCAGCCGCACCGTGCGCTCGAACGCCTCGGCTGGAATCGGCAGCGTCTGCCCGAGGAAGGAGAGCGCGTTCAACCGCACCCGCTCGAGTCGTGCCTCAAGCAGACCGTCACGCACCGGCCGCACGCGCAGCGTCGCGTTCACATCGAGCTGACTCTGCTGCAGCTCGCCCGCAACCTCGGTGCGGTCGGTGGCGCGCCACTGCAGCAGCCACGCGCGCTCGCTCGTCAGCGAGAAGTGGACCGGTTCTGACGTCTCGGTGTCGTGACCGCTCCATACGAGGAGCGCCGTCACCACGAGACCAACGAAGACGAGGAGCGCGCGTCGCATGGCTCAGTACCTCGTCGCGAGCTGGAGGAGGTCGAGGCGCAGCGCCGGCACGTACTTGAGCTCGAAGAGCGTGGCGTCGGCGATCTGCGGCCCACGCCAGCTGATGAGCTCACGCTCCGAGCTCTTGCCCAGAATGCGGCCGAAGATGGCGACGCGGCCGTCGAGCGCGGTGAGGTTCAGCTTCAGGTTCGTCTCGGCCTCGAGCGAGACCTGGGCCTGCTGGTCCATCACGGTCTGCACCCGCAGCGTGAGCGGCAGCGACGCCTTCACCAGCGTCACTTCACCCTTGATGCCCACCTCGATGACGTACGCGTCGACGCTCGCCGTCGCGAAGCCGTTGACCGAGATGAAGGGAGTGACGCTTCCATTCGCGCCGACCTCGAGCGTGTCTGACGCAGGGTTCTGGGCGCAGGTGCGCGTGAGGCCACCGGTGACTTCGACGTTGAAGCCCTCGGTGCCCGACACGCCACCCGCCACCTTCACGGGAACGCCGAACACCGGCACGACGACGACGGCGAGCGTCACCTTCTGGTCGCGCGACTCTCCGGTGCTGAGGTGGAAGGTGAGCGGCGTGCGCGTGTCGAGCGGCGCGTAGATGGGCGTGCCGAGCACCTCGACGCGGCGGTGCGTGAGCAGGTCGGTGTCACCAGGCGCGCCCTCGACCGACTCCGACCACGCGTGCGCGTCGGCCATCAGCAGCGGCTGCGCTCTGCCGAGCACCGTCGCCTTCGAGTCGAAGAAGCCCTTCGCCACGAGCTGCGCCTCACAGAAACGCGTCTCGAGGTTCGTCAGCCCCCAGCCCATCGTCCACGAGTACTCGACGCCGAAGCGGTCGTTGCCGAGCTGCGCGCTGTCACCGTGCCACTGCGAGAGCGTCGCCTTGCCGGTCGCGGGGTCGCGCGGCACCTCGAACGTCTTCGCCCAGTTCTCGATGGCGGTGAGCATGAAGTTCGCTTCGAACGGCGTGCGCAGCCAGTCAGCGGGAATGACGGCCAGGCCCGTGCCCGTCGCGTTCGGAATGCCCGCGCCGCCCGGCAGCACCTGCTTCACCACGCCCGACGTGAAGCTGCCCGACGAGACGCGCATGCACTTGGTGCGCATCGGCTCCCGCACGCGGCTCATGTTCTGCTGCAGCCAGCGCTCGAAGAACCGCGGCGACCAGTCCCACCGGTTGACGAGCGACGTGCTGAGCGCGCCGCGTGCTTGCGCGTTGGTGAGCTCCACCGCGATGGCGAAGTCCATGATGCTCAAGTCGGAGCTGGCCTGCGAGGTGAGGGTGACGCAGTCGGGGTGCGTCGCAGCGCCGTGGTCGGCGACGCAGGTCGCGAGCTCGGTCTCGTAGCGGTCGTAGCGGTCTCGGCGCGCGGCGAGCCGGCTCAGGTACGCCTCCTGCTCCGCGGCGAGCGAGTCGAGCGACTCCGGCGTGAAGAAGGCGATGAACCAGTTGCCGTAGATTTGGTGCGTGCTCCAGTTCCACGTGATGGAGGCGGAGTAGGGCGCGACGAAGGTCGCCCAGCTCGTATTCGCCGAGGTGCCGCCGTTCGGCATGCGCAGGTCGAGCGCCGAGAAGTACGCGTTCTTCGGCTGCGGCCCCGGCATCGGCATCGGCCCGACGTCGGCGCCATCGGCGGTGCGCAGGTTCTGAAACGCGATGCCGCCGCTCGCATAGGCGGCGCGGAACACGTCGACGCTGGCCGCGCCACGGGTGGCGTCTTCGAACTCGCTGAAGGAGCGGAAGAAGTCGAAGACCAGCTCGTCGCAGGAGCCCACCCGCGCGCCGTTGCCGCGCCACGCGAGGTGCGGGTCGACCAGAAACGTCGAGCCGCCGCCCGAGAGCGCCGCCGTGCGATGCCGCTCGATGACGTGCGCTGCCGTCGCGGTGCCGCCCGACATGAAGTGGCTGCTGACGCCTTCGGGAGCCCAGCCCGCGTACGTCGGCGTGTTCGCGCCCGAGAGCTGCTCCGCCACGCTGACGACCTGCTGGGGCGCCGTCCACGCCTGCTTCAGGTACTCCGCGCGCAGAATCGCGGTGCACTGCGAGGCGCAGAGGCCCGTCGTCAGCGCGCCCGGCTGCTGGCACTGCGAGACCGTCAGGCCCATGCAGCGAATGCCGGGGAAGGTGAACGAGAATTGAGCGTTCGCCGCCGACGCGAGGCCCAGACACAACGAGAGGGTGAGTCGTTTCATGGCGGCGCTCGTTTGCAGGTCGTGCGCCGTCGAAAGAGGCGAGCCACCACGCGCGGTTGCGGCCGGTGTCACGCGAGGCGAACGAGATGTCACACGCGGCTGTGACAGCGGCGTTGGAGCGCGTGACAGCGCGACGCAACGACGCTGAATCAGAGGGTGGCACCGTGCGTGCTTTTCAGGCAGCGCATGACCACTGGACCTCTGCAGTCAGCCCTCGCTTCGCTTCCCTCCATCACGCGCACCGTCACGACCGCCGTCGAGAAGTCGGTCACGCCCACGCCGCCGCTCCCGGTGGTCGACACCGAGCGCTCCACCTTCGAAGGCCCGCGCGCGTCACTCGTCGACCTGGGCGTGCCGGGCAACGTGAAGACCGACACCATGAAGAACACGCCGAACGGCGTCGTGCAGGACGCGGAAGGCAAAGCGAACCTCGTCGCTCAGGAGCTGCAGGCGCGTGCGCATGACGCTGCACTGCAGGCGCAGATTCCGGCCAAAGGCGTCGGAAACCCCAAGGGCACCTACGGCCCCGTCACTCCCGTCTACACGATGAAGCCGGGTGAGGCCGACCCGACGAAGCTCGAGAAGACCATCGACCAGTTCAAGCCGAGCGTGAACCCGCGCTACGTGCCGCGTGACGGCAACACGTTCTGCAACGTCTTCGTCACCGACGTCTGCCTCGCCACCGGAGCGCCCACGCCGAAGCCGCCGTACTCCCTCCGCGCGAACGAGCACGTCGACTGGCTCGGCTCGCCCGACGCGAAGAAGCAGGGCTGGAAAGAGGTGAGCGCGGAGGAAGCGCAGAAGCAGGCCAACAGCGGCAAGACGGTGGTCGCTGGCTGGAAGAACCCGAAGGCGGGCGAATCGGGTCACGTCGCCATCGTGCGCCCCGGCACGTACGACGCCACCAACGGGCCCACCATCGCCAACGTCGGTGGTGACGCGAAGACGGGCACGCCGAACAACTTCGAGAAGGGCCCGCTCAACAAGGGCTTCTCTCCGTCTGCGGGCGTGAAGCAGTCAGACGTGAAGTACTTCGTCTACGAGGCGCCCGAGAAGAAGGCGGCCTGACGCGTCACTCGGTGACGGGCACGAGCTTCTTGTGAAGCTCTCCGAGGTCGAGCTGCAGCTGGGCGTCGTTGCCGCGCAGCTGTTCGATCTTCCGCACGCTCGCGAGCACCGTCGAGTGGTCCTTGTTGAACTTCTTCCCAATCTCGGGGAGCGACGACGTCGTCAGCGTGCGCACGAGGTACATCGCCACCTGCCGCGCGTGGGCGACGGGCTTCATGCGGCGCTCTCCGCGCAGGTCGTCGACGTTCAGCTTGTAGAAGCGCGCGACCTCTTTCTGAATCATGTCGGCGTCGAGCGTGACCTTCTCGGGCATCAGGTCGCCGAGCACCTGCGCGCACAGCTCTTCGGTGAGCGGCTGGCCGGTGAGCGCGTGCACGGCCGTCACCTTGATGAGCGCGCCTTCGAGCTCACGCACGTTCTTCACCATGATGCGCGCGATGAAGTGCGCCACCTTGTCGGTCACCGCGATGCCGTCCTGCGTGGCCTTCTTCTTCAGAATCGCGACGCGCGCCTCGAACGTCGGCTCGTGCACGTCGGTGATGAGGCCCATCGCGAAGCGGCTGCGCAGGCGGTCTTCGAGACCGGGAATCTCGCTGGGCACCGTGTCGCTCGTCATCACGACGGCCTTGCCCAGCTGGTGGAGCGCGTTGAACGTGTAGAAGAACTCGTTCTGCGTCTCCTGCTTCTTCCCCAGGAACTGGATGTCGTCGATGAGCAGCACGTCGCACTCGTCGCGGAAGCGGCGGCGGAACTCGGTCATGCGCTGGTCGCGCACCGACTCGATGTACTGGTTCGTGAACTCTTCGCTCGAGAGGTACGTGACCCGGAAGTGCGGGTTGCGCGCGAGCACGCGGTTGTTGATGGCGTGCAGCAGGTGCGTCTTGCCCAGCCCGGTGCCGCCGTAGATGAAGAGCGGGTTGTAGGCGCGGCCGGGGTTCTCGCTCACCGCGTGCGCCGCCGCCGCCGGCAGCTGGTTCGCCTCGCTGACGACGTAGCTGTCGAAGGTGAACTTCTCGTTGAGCCGAATCGCGTGCCGCAGCTGGTTGACTGGGGGTGCTGACGGCAAACTCGCCCGCGGGGTGACGCGCTCGACCTTCTCCCAGGCCAGCTTCGCCGTACGCCCCGACGCGCGCTCGATGGCCGTCACCACGAGGTGGCCGAAGTGGTCTTCGACCCAATCGCGGAAAAACAGATCATCGACGCCCATCGTGAGGGCGCCGTCTTCGTACTTCAGCGGCACCAGCTGCTGCAGCTGGGTGACCACGAACGACTGCCCGTCACGTCGGAGCACGTCGAGCGCGTTCTCCCAGAGATTCCGTGCGGTTGGCGTCGACTCGGCCTTTTCGACGAAAGCGGACAAAGACGTGACCCCTCACCAGAAACGGAAGCAGACGCAGGAAGGTCGATGCTCTTACCGATGGGGTTTTCTGTGATCAAGAACGAAAGAGAACCTTCAGAGAACCCAACGAGTTAGCCCTTCTTCTGACGGTTGTGGAAGACCACCTCGCAGCCGCTCTCCGGTTTTGCGGAGGGCTTCCGTGGAACATGACTGTGTGTGCGTGTTCGTGCAAAACGAGGCAGACACCACGCCGAGGTGCTCCGAGCGCTTTCCCACAGGCGCGGCAGGGCATCGGCCCCGAGTTCTCCACAACCCCACAACGTTCTCCACAGGGCGCGGGCGGGGTTGTTCACAACGACTCGAAGTGAGCGGCTTCCCTCTGAGGCGAAAATCGCTGCATCGCTCGGTAGACCGCGGTGTCTTCCGCCGCATGTGGCGATGGCTGGTGTTGGGACTGGTGCTGGGCGGGTGTCGTGAGCGCGCGGTGAACATGGCGGTCGACACGCCGCTGGTGGTGACGCCGTCGCGCGTCGACTTCGGGCAGGTCTTCGTCGGCGAGCGGCTCGTGCGCACCGTGACGCTGCGCAACGAAGGCCAGGTCGCGCGCGCCGTCTCGTTCGAGCTCGTGGCGCCGTTCGCGGCCGCCTTCACCGAGTCGTCCGTTCCCGGTGGTGCGTCGGTCGAGCTCGAGCTCTCGGTCGCTCCGCTCGCGCCGGGGAGCCGCCTTGCGACGATGCTCGTCGATGGCACCGAGGTGACGCTCGTCGCAGAGGTGCGCGAGGTTCCCCTCTGTGCGGCGCCGTCTGCGTGCTCGACGGCCCGCTTCGACCTCGCGACGCGCGCGTGCGTGACGGAGCCGAAGGCCGAAGGCGCGGCGTGCTCCACCTCGTGCGTGAGCAACGGCGTCTGCCTGCAGGGCGAGTGTCGTGGCTCGGCGGGAACGTGTGACGACGGCAACGTGTGCACGCAAGACGCCTGCGCCGAGGGCACTGGCTGCGTGCACGTGCCGCTCGAGTGCGCGCCGCCCGACGACCCGTGTCAGGCCGCGTTCTGCGACACCGCGGCTGGCTGTCAGAAGCGCGCGGTGGAAGACGGCGTGCGCTGCGGGCCCGACGACTGCGCGAGGAACCAGGCGCGCGTGTGCATCAACGGCGCGTGCGTCATGCGAACGCGGCCGCAAGGAGAGCTCTGCTTCGAGACGGTGGCCGGCGTCGCTGCCGGGCCCGGGCGGGTCGACGCGCGCGACAGTGAGGCGCGCTTCTTTCAGGTCCGCGAGGCCGCGACCGACCGCTGGGGCAACACGTGGGTCTTCGGCGGCGGAGACGTGCGCCGCGTGACGCCCGGTGGCGTCGTCACCACCATCATCCGCTCGGTGGGTGGCACCACGCCCGTCGACGGCGTCGGGGTCGGGCACGTGGAACAGCCGCTCGCGGCCACCACCGATGCGTGGGGCAACGCGTGGGTGCTCGATGGCTCGTGTCTTCGAAGGGTGTCGCCGACGGGCGTGCTCTCGACGCGCTTCTGCCGTACCGACTTCTTGAACTCGCGGTGGCTCGAGGTGCTGCGCGACGGGCGCACGTTCGTCGCGGGGCCGTTCGAGCCGCTCACCGAGCTGTTCCACGACGGTGGGTCGCGCGCGCTCGACGGCGTCGGTCCGCTCGCGGAGTCGACCCGGGGCAACCTGCTCTTCTTCCGCGCGCTCGACGCGGGCCTGACGCAGCTCGAAGCGGCGCCGCAGGGCGAGGTGGTGGTGCAGCGCGCTCCGGTGGGTGGCGACCTGTTCGAGGTCGCGAGCGCGGGCTCGGCCGGCGAGCTGCTCACCAGCCGCAATCGCGACGGTGGCTGTCTGCTCTCGGTCGAGGTCGATGGTGGGGTTCCAGCTTTCGGCACCGAGGTCGCCTGCAACCTGAGTTCGCAGAACGTGACGACCTTCACCGGCTCGCCCGTCTTCTTCTCGTGGCTCGGCCGCGACGGAGAAGGCTACGCGTTCACCCGCGGCGTCGAGCTGCGGCGCCTGACGAGCTCGGGGGGCGTGAGGGTCGCCGGGCTCGCGGAGCAGCAGGGCACCGTCGATGGGCTCGCGCCGGGCGCCCGGCTCCGTGTCACGGCGGGGTTCGGCTTCGCGGCGCATCGGGTCGATTCGTTGTTCGTTCGCGCCGATGGTGTCGTCGTGTTCTCGGGTGGAGACGACAGGGTGCGCACGTGGTCTTCGGCGACGGGCGTGCGCACCATCGATGGCGGCGCGCCGATGAGCCTGACGATGCTGCAGCCGACCGACGGTGGCTTCCTCGTGAAGCAGAGCAACTCGGTGTCGTTCTTCGATGGAGTCGGGCTGTCACCGCCGATGGGCGTGACCTCGTTCTTCGACCGTGAGCTCTGGTTCGAGCCCGGCAGTGGCGGCTGGCTGATGGACGATCAGCAGCTCTCGCGGCTGGAGCCCGACTTATCGACGCGCGGAGGCATTCGAGGGCATCACGCGCTGCGAGACGGCCCGCTGCCGCAGACCGCCGATGACGGTGGCTGGGTCGATGTCGATGACGACGGGGGCACCGCAGACTTCGGGTTCCTGCACAGCCCGGTTCAGGTCGCATCGGGAACGCTCGCGGTGCTCGACGGCAACGCGGTGAGAACGCTCTCGGCGTCGGGGCTCCGGACGCTCGCGGGGTCGCTCACGACGGGCTTCGTCGACGGCACCGCGGCGGCCGCGCGTTTCAACGGCCCACTCGCGCTGAACCGCGCTCCCAACGGAGACCTCTACATCGCCGACACCGAGAACAACGCGATTCGCGTGCTGACGCCGGCGGGGCAGGTGCGCACGGTGGGGCGGCTGACCGACAGGCCTGCGGCCGTGGCCGTCGCTCCGAATGGAGACGTCTTCGTGCTCGTGCGTCACGCGCTGCTGCGCGGGCGGTAGCAATCGTTCGCCTGCCTCTTCGTCGGGGTGTCTCATGGATGGGAAAGACGACGAGCTGGAGCTGGATTGGGGCAGTCGTGCGCCTCGTGGGCCGGGCGCTCCGTCTGACGCACCGCAGCCCGCGCCACCCGCCGTCAAGTCAGGGCGCGGTCCGCTCGGTGACATGCCCGAAGGGCTGCGCTTTCGCACCGAGCGCTTCTTTCGCGGCTCGTTCCTGAAGCTCACCCAGCAGGTCGAGCTCGCGCAGGCGCTCGTGGGGTGGGACCAGGCCAACGCGTTCTCGGTGATGGGCGACGACAACCACGTCATCTTCACCGCGACGGAGCAGGCGCACGGCGTGCTCTCGGCGCTCAGCCGCAACTTCAACCCGTTCTATCGAAACACCACCGACTGCTTCACCGTCGACGGCTCGCTCTTCACGCGGCTCCACTTCCCGTTCACGTGGTTCTTTCGCCGCTGCGAGGTGCAGGGGTGGAACGAGCGGCCGCTGGGCTCGGTGCAGGTGCGCTTTCACCTGCTCAAGTTCCGCGCCGACATTCTCGGCACCACGGGCAACACGCTGCTCGAGGTGCACGGGCCGATGCTGAAGTTCTTCAGCTTCACCGACTGGGTCTACGAGGTGCGGCGCGGAGAGCGCGTGGTGGCGCGCATCAAGAAGCACTGGAGCGGGTTTCTGCGCGAGGCGTTCACCACGGCTGACCGGCTCTCCATCGAGTTCGAGCCCGGCTTCGAAGACCCGCAGCTGCGACTGCTCGTGTTCGCCGCGGCGATGACGGTCGACCTCACGTCGTTCGACCGTTCGGGCCGGCGCTCCCAGGGCAAGAACCTGCTGCAGACCGGGTTCGACCTGTTCGGTTGAGTCAGAGCGCTGCGACGCGCTCGACGGTCCACCACGAGGCGAGCAGCACCAGCGCGACACCACCCACGGGCACGAGCGCGCGCGGATACCAACGGGTCGTGCGCACGAGGAACGCGAGCGGCACGAAGCACGCGACGATGGCGAGCTGACCCGCTTCGACGCCGAGGTTGAAGCCGAGCACCGACGCCCACAGCTGCCCGCCCGACGCGCCGAGGTCTGCGAGCGCCGAGACGAAGCCGAAGCCGTGCAGCAGCCCGAGCCCGAACGCGAGCGTCCACCGGCCCTCCGTCACCACGGGGAACACCGTGTTCAACGCCGCGAGCACCACCGACACCGCGATGGCCACCTCGACGTACGACGGGTTCGGCGCGAGCACGCCGAAGGCCGACAAGCCCAGCGTGATGGAGTGCGCGACCGTGAAGGCCGTCACTACCTGCGTCACCTCGACGAGCGTGCCCTTCAGCGTCTCTTTCGCGACCCACTGCTTCGCGTCACGCCGCAGCACCGACGGCAGCAGCAACGCGAAGATGAAGCACAGATGGTCCCACCCGATGGAGATGTGGTGCAGGCCCTCGGTGAACGCCGTGACCGTCTGGCGTGAGAGCGGTGGCGGCGTGAGGTCGAGCGTGCGCGTCGTCTGGGTGGAAGAGAACGCGACCCATTCACCGGCTCCGGCGCGCAGGAGCCCGCGATGCTGGGCGTCGACGTCGAAGAGCAGCCGGTACGTCGCGTCGACGCGAGTCACGTCGGCAGGACACGCCGCGCGCATGGGCCAGCGCACGTAGACGCCATCGGAGTGGCGAATGAGCGAGAGGGCCTCGAGCGTCACGGGGCAGGACTTGCCGTCTTGCGCGAGCTGCACGCCGTTGCTGATGGCCGCGCTCACCTTCGCCGCGTGCTCCGTCACTTCGCCCCAGGTGATGGTGCCGTCGCCGTTCGAGTCGAGGCCCATCGCCGAGTCGAGGTCGCGCACCGAGACGTCGAGCGTGCCTTCGAGCCGGGCGCTGTTCGCAGAGAGTGTCCAGTACGCGTCGGAGCCCTTGTGCGCGAGCGCGCTGGTGCCGAGCAACACGAGCACGAGTGCACACTTCAGGGGCTGCCCAGTTCGACTCCGGGTGCGGCTTCGTCTCACGGCATCGACTCCGCGGCGGCGGCCAGCGTGCGGAAGTGTGGATCTTGAAAGCCGGTCTTCTTCATCCACTCCAGCGCCGGCGTCGCCGCCGCACGGTCCTTGTTGGCGAGCGAGGCGTCGAGCAGCACGCGCACGTCAGCGGGCTCCTTCTGCACGGCAAAGTTGGCGACGGCGAGCTGCAACGCCTTCGGCGCGTCACCCTCGATGCGCAGCGCGTAGCGTGACTCTTCCCGGCGATGCACGGTGTCGCCACGGCGGCGGCTCGCTTCGACGTTCGCGGCCAGGCGCTCGAGCAACTCCGGCGCGCGCTTCGACTCCGCCGCCTTCGCCGCGAGCGCGTACTCGAGCAGCTCGGCGTCGTTCAGCTCGGTGCGCCCTTCGAACAGCGCCACCGCCTGCGCCGGCTTCGCAGACTCGGTGAGCACCGACGCGAGCAACAACCGTGAATACGTGTCGGCGTCATCGGCTTTGAGCGCGCTCTGCAGCGTGGCGATGGCCTCGTCGCTCTTGCCCGCCCACACGAGCGTCTCTCCGAGAATCGAGAGCAACCAGCCGCGCAGCGGAGACTCCTTCGGCGTTCGCTCGAGCGCGGCCTTCAGCAACGTCACCGCCGCGTCGGCTCTGCCGCGAATCGAGAGCAGCGGGGCCAGACACGCAGCGGCCACCGCGTCTTCCACCTGGCCGCGCAGCTTCATGCACTGCGGCTCCACCTCGTCGTAGCGCGCCAGCACCGTCAGCACCGTCGCGCGCGTGAGCTGCGCCTGCACGTCGAGCGGGTCGGCCGCGAGCACGTCGAGGTCGACGAGCGCGCCTTCGAAGTCGTGCAGGCTCTGCTTGATGGTCGCGCGCATGAGCCGCACCGCAGGAATCGGCGCGGGCTCGTTCCACCACGGCGCGAGCACGGCCTGGGCCTGACCGAGCAGCCGCGGGTCTCCACCCCGTTTGCGTGACTCGGCGATGAGCGACTTCGCGGCCTCTGCGGCCTGCGGCGCGTCGAGCTTCTCTCGCGCGATGCGTTTCGTCGTCACCTGCTCGACGACGACGTCGGGCGACTTCGGCGTGAAGGGCGTTCCGACCGAGGGCTTCGGCAGCAGCAACAGCACGCCCGTCACCGTGAGCGTTCCCACCAGCGCCAGCAGCGTCGTTCGGTTCACGCCGGCTTTTCGGGAGTCGCCCCGCGTCGGATTGCGGAACGTCAGAGGCGGTCGAACGCCGCCAGCACCGCGTCGACGCTCTCTTTCTTCGCGTCGGAGCGCACCACCAGCTCGAGCACCGACTTCTTCTTCGCCTTCGACTGCCAGCCAGACACCTTGCCGCGCACGGCGGCGATCTCAGCCGCACCGCGCGTCGCCTGCTCGAGGGTGGGGAACTCGCAGACCGTCGCCATCATGCCGTCGGGCGACGTCGCGGTGCCGCAGTAGAGCGCCAACACCGTTCTTCCCAGCACCTGCTGCTGCGCTTCGAACGGCACCTTCGAGGCCTCGACGACCTGCTCGAGGGTGATGGTCTCGCTGTCTCTCAAACGCGAGTCGGCCTCGGCCTGGAGCTGCTCGGGAATGCCTCCGATGGGTGGCCGCAACGCCGCAAGGTCTCGGTTTCGCTGCTCATTCACGACCGGAGCGACGGGCCTGGGGTCGGCGAGGGTCTGCTTGCACTGGCAGCCGCCAGCCAGGCCCAGCGCAAAAACTGCAATCCAGAAGGGCGCGGGCAACGGAGCGCGGGAGTTCGTGAACACCGGGAGGCCTTTCATGCGGCGGTTGCTGGCAGCGTTGGCTGTGTCTGCTTTGTTCGTTTCACCTGCGTACGCGTCGAGTCACCGCGAGGCGCCATTCATTACACGAAACCCGAAAGTCGACGGCACCGACTTCTACCTGTTCAACAGCTACGAGACGGGTCGCAGCAGCAACGTGACCGTCATCGCGAACTACCAGCCGCTGCAGGACGCGTACGGTGGCCCGAACTACTTCTCGATGGATCCCGAGGCGCTCTACGAGATCCACTTCGACAACACCGGCGACGGTCAAGAAGACATCACCTTCCAGTTCCGCTTTCAGAACACGCTGCTGAACGGCACGGGCGTGGCGCTGTCGACGCTGCCTGACGGTGGCTTCGGTGCGCTGCCCGACGGCGGAGCGCCGGTCGCGATTCCCCTCATCAACGCCGGCACCATCGGCCTCGCCGACGGCGGCTTCACGCTCGCGCCCACGGGCTTCCAGGGC
>JAACJQ010000243.1 GCA_016879935.1 Archangiaceae bacterium
ACGCCGGGCAAAGACCCGCACCAGGTTCGTCTGCCGTTCCATCGCAGTCATCGTCGATGGCGTTGCAGACCTCGACGCCGGGCTGAGCAGGCATGGCGTTGCAGACGACGGCACCACCTCCGCACACGTTCACGCCGCTGCGCCGGCACGCGCCAACACCAGCCGCGCACGAGCCACCGAGCGTGCGACACGAAGCGCCGCACACCGATTGCCCCGCAGGACAGGTGCACGCGCCGCTCACGCACGACTGGCCAGCGATCGACATGCAGAGGTTGCTCGTCTCGTCGGTGAGGCCGTTGCAGTCGTCATCGATGCCGTTGCACTGCTCGACCGAAGGAACGCCGGCATCGACTGGACAGAAGAGCTGGGCCGCCATGCACACGTCGGAGGAGCTCCTTCGGCACGCGCCGACGCCGACCGAGCAGCTCAGCCCGACCTGGCCACCATCGACGGGAGTACCGCCATCGAAGCGGGGAAGGTCGTCGATGAGCGCGTTGCAGTCGTCATCCAGACCGTTGCAGCGCTCGACGCTGATGGGTGCATCGCAGTCCGTGAAGCGCGCTCCGCCATCGACCGCGACGCACACCTGAACGCCACGACCGGAACAACACGGCTGCGTCGAGCCGATGGTGAGGCACTGACAGCCCTCGTTGACGCGCCCGTCGCAGTTCTCATCGACGAGGAGCGAGTCGCACACCTCGACGGCATCTGGGTTCACGAGCGGCGACGAATCATCGCAGTCGGTTCCGGAGCTCACCGAGCCCGAAAGCGCGATGCAGCTTTCGACCGGCGGCGAGACGCTCGCGGGAGCGCCGAAGCCGTCATGGTCTGCGTCGCGGTACCAGAGCGAGGGCGTGCACGAGCCGGCGTCGACCACGGGCGCAACACCACCTGCTGAACCACCGGCAGTTGATCCGCCTCCCACCGATTCGCCACCCGCGGCACCACCACCAGGTGATTCTCCGCCCGCTGAGCCACCACCGAACGATTCGCCACCGGCTGAACCACCACCGAACGATTCGCCACCTGCTGCCCCACCTCCTGCGCTGCCTGCCGAACCACCAGCAGCAACTCCTCCACCGCTCGACGACGAATGCGTCGAACCGGCGTCACGGCCACTGCGAAGAATGCAGAGGTTGGTGGCGCTGTCGCACGAAGACGACGCAGGGCACTGCTGGTCGCACGTTCTTGCGCCTCCGTCACAGGCGACGACACACAACGAGACACTCACGACGACTGTTCTGAACATTGGGGCTCCTCGGTTGAGCGCCTGCCGCTCACCACGAGTCATGCCCACGCCAACTGGCCCACGTTCTTCGAATGACGAATTCGAGATCCCTCTCGCCGGACGAACGTCGTCCCTCGAGACGATCACGCGCTCGCTGGCGGATCTTTCGGGGCGTCGGCTGGCGGTTCCTTCGGCTCATCGAACGACGCATCGAGGAGCGACGGCATTGGCGGCATCGACGCGACCTCGCGCTCGAGCTGAAACCGTCTCGCCACCGGCCAGAACGCGAACAGCATCACGCCGAGCCCCATCAACAGCGTGCACAGCGCCTCAGCGCGCTTCGGCTCCCGCCCCTGCTCGATGACGACCGCGTTCTCAGCCGCCATCTGCGCGAGCGCGGGCCGACTGCCGGTGGAGGCAATGGGCGCGACCGAGCCACGCAGCTCCTTCGGCGCGAGCAGCGCCTCGAGCTCGACCGACTTCGCCTCGACGAACGCGTCGATCTGCTCCGGCGGAATTCGCTCGAGCGCTTCGACGAGCTGCAACAACGTCGAGTCCGTCGTCGCCAGCACCACCGTCGGTGTCTCAGGCTGCTTCGTGCCCAACGGAGAGATGGGAATGAACAGCTCGAGGTACCTCGCCGTGGTGCCCGCATCGGCGCGGTTGAACCAGCCCTTCCACCGTCGCGACGTCGCCTCGTTCAAGTCGAGCCGGCACCCTTCGAGCACCACCCACTTCGCCTGCGTCGGGTTCGCCACGAAGTCGGTGCACGCGATGCGTTTCGGCGCCGACGCCACCGCCACCCGAATGTCCTGCACTGCGGTGTACGTGAGCACCACGCCGACGCCGAGCAGCAGCACGGTGCCGACGAGCGCGCCGGGGCCACCGTCGTCTCCCAACAATACGCGTCGCGCCCGCTCACCGAAGCTCACGGGGAAACGGTAACCCAGACTTCGGCACCCGGCCCTTCTCTGTTGCCGAAGACCAGCCAGCCCTCCCCACCCCGAGGAGGACCGGCCGGTGCCCTTCAGTGCGTCAGCGCCCGCTCGCCAGGCCGCTCCGTCGTCTCTCGAACGTGGAGCTTTCCGTCGATCGGCAGCACGTCGAGCTCGAGCAACAGCGTGCCGTCTGCGTTCATCGTGGCCCGCCCCGCCCGCACCCAGATGCTGCCGTTCTTGCCTTCCCGAATGCTGAAGACCGTCAGGCGCGTCGCTGGTGTCGTCATGCATGTCCTCCTTCGTGGATTGCCAGGGGTCGATTCCCCCGCGCGAAGGAGCGCTCAGCGAAAACGAGGCCAGTGAGAATCGAGACACCCGCGCTCCACCTGCGCTCTCAGCGGGTGAGAGTGGCGTGATGCGATGAACGGTGGAAAACACCGCGCGTGACCGCGGCGAGCACCATCGACAGGCTCTGGCGAACCGAGGCGCCGAAGATCATCGCGGCGCTGACGCGGCTGGTGCGTGACGTCGCGGTCGCCGAAGAGCTCGCGCAAGACGCGCTGGTAGCGGCGCTCGAGCAGTGGCCGCGTGACGGTGTGCCGCAGAACCCGGCGGCCTGGCTCATGGGCGCCGCGAAGCACCGCGCGATCGACCTGCTCCGTCGAGGGAGCGTGGTCGCCGGCAAACACGAAGCGCTCGCCCACGAGGCCGACCGGTTCGTCACGCCCGAGCTCGACGCGAAGCTCGACGACGTCGTCGGTGACGATCTGCTGCGGCTCATCTTCATCTCGTGTCACCCGCTGCTCTCGCCCGAGTCGCAGGTGGCGCTGACGCTGAAGCTGCTCGGAGGGCTCACCACGGCCGAGATCGCCCGCGCGTTCCTCGTGCCCGAGCCCACCATCGCGCAGCGCCTCGTGCGCGCGAAGCGCACGCTGTCAGACGCGCGGGTGCCGTTCGAGCTGCCCGAAGCCGACGACCTCGCCGAGCGCCTCGCCTCGGTGCTGGGCGTCATCTACCTCGTGTTCAACGAGGGCTACTCCGCGACCGCAGGCGACGACGTCATTCGTCCCTCGTTGTGTGACGACGCCCTGCGGCTGGGCCGGCTCCTCGCCCGCGTCGACCCGAACGAACCCGAGGTGTACGCGCTGCTCGCGCTCATGGAGTTTCAGTCGTCACGCTTCGCCAGCCGCATCGGGCCGCGTGGAGAGGCCGTTCCACTCATGGAGCAGGACCGCTCGAAGTGGGATCGCGCGGCCATCGCTCGCGGCGTCGAGTGCCTTGCACGTGTGCAGCAGCTCGGTGGCGACCTCGGCCTCTATGCACTGCAGGCCTCCATCGCGGCCTGTCACGCGACCGCGCCGACGGGCGCCGCGACCGACTGGGGCAGAATCGCGGCCCTCTACGACGTGCTGGTGGCGCTCGCCCCGCAACCCGTCGTCGAGATCAACCGCGCCGTCGCCCACGCGATGGTCTTCGGCCCCGACGCTGGTCTCGAGATTCTCGATGGCCTGGCCGACGAGCCGTCACTGGCCAACTATCACCTGCTCCCCGCCGTTCGCGGCGACCTGCTGGAGCGCGCGGGCCGCCACTCCGAAGCCAGCGCTGCGTTTCACCGCGCCGCCGAGCTCGCCCAGAAAAGCCGGGAAAAATCGGTGCTCCTCGCGCGTGCAGACCGAATGAAGTCGCCCACTTGAGCGATGTCGATTTCGCGTAGGCCCGTTCGACGTGCTGGGTGAAGGTCGGAAATCACTCCGCCGTTCACACCAGAGAGCCACCACATGCGATTCCTCGTCACCCACAAAGTCGGCCCCCGCTACGAGACCGGCGCCATCGAGCAGCGTGAGATCGTCGAGATGGGCGCCTTCATTCAAGACGCCATCAAGCAGGGCGTTTTCACCAACGGCGCCGGCCTGCTCCCCAAAGTTCCGCGCACGCGCGTCATCGCCCGCAAAGGCGTCTGCGAGGTGCAGGAGAACGTGAAGGGCTCGAACAACCTGCTCGCCGGGTTCGCGCTCCTCAAGGTGGCCAACCGCGCCGAGGCCATCTCGTGGACGAAGCGCTTCGCCGACGTCGTGCAGGACGGCGAGATGGAGATCGGCCTCATCACCGAGGCCTGGGACCTGGGCTTCATGCCGAAGCCGGCGAACGCGCCCGAGCGCTACCTCACGCTCTTCATGGCGAACGCGGCCAGCGAGTCGGGCGCACCTCCGACCGAGCGTGAGCTGGCGCTGATGGGGCCGCTGCTCGAAGAGATGGTGAAGGCCGGCGTGCTGCAGGCCACCGACGGCATCAAGCCCAGCAAGCTCGGCACCAGGCTGCACTTCAAGGCCGGCAAACGCGTGATGGCGCTCGACGGCCCGTTCACCGAGTCGAAGGAGCTGATCGCCGGCTTCTCGCTCATCGAGGTGCCCTCGAAGGAAGCCGCGGTCGCCTGGGCCGAGCGCTACGGCTCGATCCTCACCGACCTCGAGGTCGACGTGCTCGCGCTGCACGACGAAGCGGCCGTCGATGGCGGGCGGCCGCCGGGCTTCGGTGAGGCGCTCAAGAAGTAGCTCACTGCTCGAAGCAGTAGAGGTGGTTCATCACCGCCCCGCAGCCGTTCACCGAGCCGGTGTTCGTCCACAAGCCGTCGGCGAACCCGGTGTAGCCCTGCATGAAGTACGAGCCGGCGCCGGTGATGGCGGTGCTGGTCCAGTCGAGGCAGTCGTTCGAGCTCGCATCACCGGTCGCCGTCGTGCCCGTGTAGACGTACACGAAGACGCTGGTGCCGAGCTCGGTCACCGAGATGGGCGCGTCGAGCGTGCCGTCGATGAGGTCGGCGAAGTTGTCGGCCACCTTCGTGCCGTTGGGCAACGCGTAGGGAATCGTCGATTGCGTGATGCGGTTCTTCGCGGCGACGCCTCCGCCCGAGAGCCACGCCTTGTAGGTGCCCAACAGGCCACCCGCGTTCGCGCGCTGCTGGCAGATGGCGTCGGCGCCCGCGAGCCCGCCCGTGTTGCCCGTCGTGGTGGTCGAGGTGACGAAGACGGTCTTCACGTCGGTGCACAGGCTGTTCACGCAGATGGAGCCCGTCGCGCACTGCGTGGAGGCCGTGCACGTCGTCGGGCACGACGCCGCCGCGCCAGAGCAGCGGTACGTCACGTTGCACGTCAGCATGGGCCCGATGAAGGCATCGGTCGGGCACGCGTCGCTCGAGCCCGTGCAGCTCTCGGCGAGATCGCAGACGCCGGCGGCCGCGCGGCACACGAAGGTGTTGGGTCGCTTCACGTCGGCGGGACAGGTGGTGGCGCTCCCGCTGCATGTCTCGGCGAGGTCGCAGGCGCCGGCGCTCGCACGGCAGACGAAGCCGGCCGCCTGGAGGGTGTCGGCAGGGCACGTGTTGGCGGTGCCGGTGCACGTCTCGGCGCGATCGCACGCACCGATGGCCGCGCGACAAACCGTGGTGGCTGGCTGCTTCGCGTCGGTGGGGCAGGCGGCGGCCGTTCCCGTGCAGGTCTCGGCGGCGTCGCAGACTCCAGCGCTCGCACGGCAGACGGTGGTGGCGGCGCTGAACGCGTCGGCTGGGCACGTGCTGCTCGCTCCCGAGCACGACTCGGCGACGTCGCACGGGCCCGCCGAGGGGCGACAGACTTGAGTCGCTCCCGCGAGCACATCGGAGGGACACGCCGCGCTGGCGCCCGAGCACGACTCGGCGACGTCACAGGCTCCCGCCGACGCGCGACAGACCGTTCCTGACGATGCGAGCGCATCGACCGGGCACGCCGCGCTCGTTCCCGAACACGACTCTGCGACGTCGCACGCTCCCGCCGAGGCGCGGCAGACCGTTCCCGACGACGCGAGGGCATCGGCCGGGCACGCCGCGCTCGTTCCCGAACACGACTCTGCGACGTCGCAGGTGCCAGCAGACGCGCGGCACACGAAGGTCGAAGGACGAAGCCCGTCGGCCGGGCAGGCTGCGCTCGTTCCACTGCACGTCTCGGCGACGTCGCAGACGCCCGCACCCGCACGACAGACGGTGGTCGCTGGCGAGAACGCGTCGGCAGGACAGACACCCGCGTTGCATGACTCCGCGACGTCACAGCTCCCCGCCGCCGCACGGCAGACGGTTCCATTCGGGTGTGGCTGGCAGGCCCGCGCGCCGTTGCAGAAGCCCGTCATGCACGGTGAGCCGATGCACTCGTTGTCAGGGTCGGTGCCCGTCGACACGGGAGCACAGACGCCATTCGCAGCGCCCGTCTTCGCGCTCGAGCACGCCTCGCAGCTGCCGTTGCAGGCGACGTTGCAGCAGAAGCCGTCGACGCACGAGCCGCTCTGACACTGCGGAGAGGTCGTGCAGACGCTCCCGTTCGCGAGGAGTGCAGCGCCGCCAGCCGTGCCTCCCGCCGTCGCGGAACCACCAGCCGTGGCAGTGCCTCCGGCCGACGCGGTGCCACCCGCCG
>JAACJQ010000244.1 GCA_016879935.1 Archangiaceae bacterium
CAAGAGGATTTCGGCGTGAACGAGGTGCGTCGGCGAGTGTTGCAAGCGCAGGCAACGTCGAACCAGAAGCGCGTGAGACGAAGCCGGGGCCGAGCCCGTTGAGTCGATTCACGGCAGACTCGGCGCATGCGGCTCCTCGTACTCGTGCTGGTCGTCGCTGGTGCGCCCGACGTGACGCTCCCCGAGAAGCAGCCTGTCGCGTTGCCCGTCGACGCTCACGACAACGCCGAGGCCGTGCGTGCCGGCGTGAGAGCCGCGCGCCCTGCGCTCGAGGCGTGCTGGTTGCGCGACGGTGGAGTCGCCTGCACTTGCGCTGCGCTCCGCACGGTTCGCTTCGACGTCGTGCTCGACGGTGGCGTGATGGCCGTCACGTTTCCACTCGTCGGGCACCGCGGGCCGTCGTTCACCATCGACCAACGAGGCAGGCTCGCCGACTGTCGTTGACCTTCGCGCACTGGTGCGGCCCGCCCGCGTGCGCTACTTCGGCGGCGTCATGAATCGCACCCTCACATCATCTCCAGTCTGGCTGTATGCGGCGTTCGTGCTGGTCGCCTGTAGCGCTCCCAGCGGTGTCGACGCAGGCGCCGGCGGCGGTTCGCCGAGTGCTGGCGGCGACGCCAGTGGTACCGGCGGCGGCCTCGGTGGAGGCGCGGTGACCGCGGGTGGCGAGGCGGCAGGCGGAAGCGCGGGTGGCGGCGTCGCATCGGGTGGTGGTGTCGCTGCAGGAGGCGGAACGACGGCGGCCGGCGGCACGGCAGGCTCGCTCGACCTCGATATGCCGCTCACGCCGGGCAACGCGGGCGCGGCCGACGTCACCCTCATGGTGCGCAGCGATCGCAACCGGCACCCCATCTCGCCGCTCATCTACGGCACCAACCAGCCCGCGAACCCCACGCGCAATCGCTACGGCCTCATTCGCGTCGGCGGCAACCGGCTCACCGCCTACAACTGGGAGAACAACGCCAGCAACGCAGGCAGCGACTTTCAGTTCCAGAACGACAACTACCTCTCAAGCTCGAACACGCCGGGAGCGCTCATCACCACCAAGCTCACCGACGCTCGCGCCATCAACTCGGCGCTGCTCGTGACCGTGCCCATCGTCGACTACGTCGCGGCCGACAAGAACGGCGGCGGTGACGTGCGCAACTCGGGCACGAACTACCTGACGACCCGCTTCAAGCAGAACAAACACACCAAGGGCGCCGCGCTCTCGATGACGCCCGACTCGACCGACGCCTTCGTCTACCAGGAGGAGTTCGTCGCCTGGGCGCGCGCGGCCGCCGGCACGACGCCGCTGTTGTTCTCGCTCGACAACGAGCCAGACCTCTGGAGCGACACGCACGCCGAGATTCACCCCATGCAGCTCACCTACGTCGAGCTCGTCACGCGCTCGCTCGACTACGCGAAGGCCATCAAGCGCACGTGGCCCGACGCGCCGGTGACGGGCTTCGTGTCGTACGGGTGGAACGGGTACATCAACCTGCAGAACGCTCCCGACCGTGCGGGGAAAGGCGAGTTCGTCGACTTCTTCCTCACGCAGGTGCGGGCCGCCGAGATGACGGAGGGCCGGCGCCTCGTCGACTACCTCGACCTGCACTGGTACCCCGAAGCCACCGGCGGTGGCGCCCGCATCATCGGCACCAGCACCACGCCCGCGTCGGTCACCGCTCGTGTGCAGGCACCGCGCAGCCTGTGGGACACGACCTACGTCGAGACGAGCTGGATCACGAACTACCTCGGCAACCAGGCCATTCGGTTGCTGCCCCGACTGCGCGAGAAGATCGGCCGCCTCAACCCCGGCACGAAGCTCGCGTTCACCGAATGGAACTATGGCGGCGGCGGGCACATCAGTGGCGGCGTGGCGACGGCCGACGTGCTCGGCGTCTTCGGCCGCGACGCAGTCGAGCTGGCCACGTACTGGAAGCTCAACGGCGCCGAGCCCTTCGCTGACGCGGCCTTCGAGGCGTTCCGCAACTTCGACGGCGCGGGCGCTGCCTTCGGAGACACCTCCATCGACGCCTCGTCGAGCGGCGTCGCGATGGCCACGGTCTACGCGAGCGTCGACGCGGCCAACCCCGGCCGTACCGTGCTCGTCGTCATCAACAAGGACACGGCCATGCGCACGGCGGCCATCACCGTCGCGCACCCGCGGGCGTACCAGACGGCGACGCCGTACGTGCTCTCGGGCTCGATGGCTTCGCTGGTGCGCGGCACGCCGGTGCAGGCCACGGCGACGAACGCCTTTCGCTACGCGATGCCCCCGCTCTCGGTCTCGGTGCTGGTGCTGACGCCGTGAGCAAGCTGGTGCTGCTGTCCATCGTCGTGGGGCTCGTCGTCATCCCCATCTGGGCGGCGAGACAGCAGCACCCGCTGCGTGGCCTGCGCATGGCGCTGCTGGGGCTGGCGACTTTTCATCTCTTCTACGCGTTCCTCGTGCGCGTCGTCGTCCCGCGGCTCGGCTAGCCGATGAGCGTGCGTCAGGTGCTGCGGCTGAGTCTGTCGAGGCACCGCGTCGCCGGTGCGGTGGCGGCGCTCGCCTGCCTCGTGGCCGCCGCGCTCGTGCACGCCGTGACGCCGAAGGTGTGGCACGTGCAGGCCGAGGTGCTCGTCGCCGAGTCGTCGACGATGTACCGGCTGACGGCTCCGTTCGACGCGGTGCCGCGGCTCAAAGACGGCATCAAGGAGCTGCCCGAAGAGCTGACCTCGAAGGCGCGGCTGGTGGCGCTCATCAAGCGGGTCGGCCTCATCGACCAGTGGGAGTCGACCCGTCCCTGGCCGATTCGCTTCAAGAACCAGCTGATGGAGAAGGTGCGCGGCCCCGTCTCCGACGTCGACCGCCTCGACGCGCTGGTGTCGATGCTCGACCAGAAGCTCAGCGTGTGGACGGAGCGCGACAAGGTCTTCATCTCGTGTGAGTGGCCGCAGCGCGACGTCGCGGTGGCCATGGTGCAGGGCACGTTGTTGTCGCTGCAGACGCTGCGGCTCGAGCGCGACGTCAAGGCCATCGAGTCGTCGGCGCTGGCGCTCGATGCGCAACGTGAAGGCGTCGAAGCCGAGATGCAGCAGCGCCTCGAGTTCATCGAAGCGGAGCAGCGCGCGGCGGCCGCGGCGAGGCGGTGGCCCCAGTACGCCGGCGCGACGGAGCAGCTGTTGCGTGACGGGTCGAGACGCTCCGAGCTGTGGCTGCAGGGCACCAACACGCACCTGCGGGCGCAGGCCATGGCCCGCTCGAGCGCCCACCGCTACGTGGTCATCGAACCGGCACTGCCACCTCGGCAGCCGCTCGGCGCCAGCACGCTGACGTGGGCGCTCGCGTTGCTGCTCGGTGTGGTCGTCTCGTTCGTCTCGGCGTCGGTGCTGGCCGCGTACCGCAGCCGGCGGGTGATCTCCGACGAGCAGGTGACGCGGCTGTTCTCGTTGCCGGTGGTGGGCCGGCTGCAGCTCGACTGGTCGGGCGTGATGGTGGCGCCGGAGTGGCGCACCGTGATGCCGGGGCTCCTGCTGGGCCTCGCCTCGGGCATCGGGCTCGCGACGAGCCGAGGCAACCCGGTGATGGCGCTGGTGCCGACGCTGCTCGTCGCCGGAGCAGTCGCGCTGTGGCGGCTGCCGCTGAAGTGGCCGTTGCTGGCGCTGCTCCTGCTCGCCGTCACCATCGACGACCCGACCGACCGGCCGTACTTCAACCTGTGGCGGTCTCCGCTCTACCCACTGGGGCGCGTCTTCTTCACCAACATCGCCTGGTTCACCGGCTTCGAACTCGCGGTGATGGGCCTGGGCGCGCTCACGCTGCTGCGGCGGTTGATGGGCCTGTCGTCGACGATGGAAGCGCCCGGCATGCCAGGCCCGCGGCCGCTGCGCAGCGCGCTGCTCTTCTCGTTCCTCACCATCGGCTGGCTCATCGTGTGGGGCGTGGCGCGGGGCGGGGTGTTTCGCGAGGCGCTCTGGCAGTTCCGTGCGCTGCTCTTCATGCCGATGGTGTCGATGTTGTCGCTGCTGGCCTTCGACTTCCCGAAAGACCTGCGCCTGCTCGGCCGGGTGCTCGTCATCGGCAGCGTGGTGAAGGCGCTGCTGGGCATCTTCTTCATGTATTTCGTCGCGTACCCGCAGGGCGAATACCCGCCGCACACCACCGGCCACAACGACACCATGGTCTTCGTCGTGGGCGTGGTGCTGGCGCTGGTGCGCGTCTGGGAGTGGCCATCGTGGCGCAACATCGGCGAGGCGCTGCTGTGGCTCCCGCTACTGGCGATGGCGCTGCGCCTCAACGACCGCCGCATCGCGTACGTCGACATCGCCATGGCGTTGGGCTTCATCTACGTGATGAGCCCGATGCACCGGGCCAAGCGCTTCGCGACCCAGGCCATGGTGGCGATGATTCCAGTCGTCGCGCTCTACGTGGCGGCAGGGTGGAATGCGCGGAGCGCCGTCTTCAAACCGGTGGCGAAACTGCGCTCCATCGTGGCGCCCGCGGCCGACACCGAAGAAGAGAGCTCGAACGTCGAGCGCGACATCGAGAACTTCAACCTGCTCAAGAGCTGGGAGCGTGACCCGATGCTGGGCCAGGGCTTCGGCCACGCCTTCACCGAGTTCCTGCCGTCGAACGACTTCGCCCAGTCGGCCTTCGGGCACATCGGTCACAACTCGGTGCTCTGGTTGTTGTGGATCGGAGGCATCGTCGGGTTCTTCGGCGTCTGGCTCTACCTCGGCATCACCAGCTTCTTCTTCGCGCGCACCTTGCGCGTGGTGACCGACGTGAACGAGCGGGTGGGCCTGCTCGTGGCCATCTCCATCATCCTCACGTACCTGTTGCAGGCCTTCGGAGACATGGGCAGCCAGGCCATGCAGTTCGTCTTCTTCGTGTCGGTGGCGGTTTCGATCATCGGAAGAACGGCGACGCGACACGGTCAGTGGAGCCCCCGACTCATGAGCCCTGTCACGGTTGCACCGCGCCGATGGGCTCGCTCCGTCGCTGTGACGACGCGCATGCATTCGATGCAGCCGGGCCGATCGCTATCGCCCTGATTCTGTGACGCGCCCGGTCGGCACGGTTGATGGAGTGAAGCGAGCCGCCACTGCCTGCCGCTGGGGCAGAATTCTGTGGCCGAGCAGGAACAGGCCACCCGAAAATTCGCTTCGAAATTCGACTATTTGGATCGCCGGCGAGAATTCCGCAGCGGCGGAACTCGTGCAGTTCAGAAAGAAAATCGCCATACGTCTGACGACATGTAGGCATTCAGAACCATCTGAATTCAGTAGAAATTTCTACTACGCTTGCCTTGCGCGTCGCGTCATGCCAGTTGATGAAACGCAAAAGGGGACAACTTCCGAAGCACCTTCTTCGAGAAACCCACATGCACTCACTTTTCGGACGGATTGCAGCAGGAGCGGTGGCGCGAGCGAGTTTCCTGCTCGACCTCCTCCTGGTCGTGCTCGCGCTCGCCGCCTCGTCGTGGGTTGGCCAGCAGGCTTTTCAGTCGATGGCGCTGAGCCTGGTGATTCCTGCGCTCCTGACCTGGCTCATCACGGCGATGGCCCTGCGTCACTACGACCCCTGGGCGTCTGAGCGCGGCGCGTTCGATGACGCGGCCATGGTGTCGGTGCTCGTGCTCGCGGTCACGACGGTGCTGGCCCTGTCGACCCTGGTGTTCGGTGTCGAAGGCCTGCCGAACGTCGGCGTGTTCCTCCTCATTCTGTGGCCGCTCGCCATCGGCATGCGGTTCTCGGTGGTCCGCACCTTCTCGACGAACTCGGGCCCCATCGACGACGTGCTGGTGGTTGGCGTGGGCGCGCTGGGCCGGGCGACGTCGGAGTACCTCACCGGCAAGGGCCGCATGCACGTGGCCGGCTTTCTCCGCTTCCCCGACGAGACGACGCCGACGCAGCTCAAGGGCAAGGTCGTCGGCACCACCGCCGAGCTCGACAGCGTGCTGCGCACGATGCCGGTCGCCGAGGTGTACTTCGCCAGCAGCAGCCTCGCGAACGGCGCCGAGATTCAGAAGGCCATCAAGGTGTGCGAGGCCTTCGGCATTCCCTTCGCGCTGCCCGCGTCGATGTTCCGTCTCGACCGCGCGCGCCCGCTGGGCAGCCACGGCGTGAAGGACGGCTACCTGCACTACCAGACGGTCGCCTCGCGCCCCGTCGCCATGGCCTTCAAGCGCGCCTTCGACATTCTGGCCTCGGGCGTGGCGCTGTGGCTGCTCGCGCCGCTGCTCCTCACCGTCGCGGTGCTCATCAAGCTCACCTCGCGTGGCCCGCTGCTGTTCCGCCAGACGCGCGTTGGGCTGCACGGTCGCCCGTTCCGCATGCTGAAGTTCCGCACGATGGTGGTGAACGCCGAAGAGCTGAAGGCCAAGCTCGCCGCCCAGAACGAGATGGACGGCCCGGTGTTCAAGATGAAGAACGACCCGCGCATCACCGGCATCGGCCGCTTCCTGCGCAAGTTCTCCATCGACGAGCTGCCGCAGCTCATCAACGTGCTCCGTGGTGACATGAGCGTCGTGGGCCCGCGCCCGCCCGTTCCGCAGGAGGTCGCCAAGTATCAGTCGTGGCAGCGCCGCCGTCTGTCGGTTCGCCCCGGCCTCACCTGCATCTGGCAGGTCTCGGGTCGCAACGAGATCAGCTTCGAGCAGTGGATGTACATGGACCTGCAGTACATCGACACCTGGAGCTTCTCGAAGGACATCAGCCTCATCCTCAAGACGTTCCCGGTCGTGCTGACCGGGCGCGGGGCGAGCTGAAGAAGGCGTCGGGGCCCAGGTGAGCGATTTGGGCCAGACGTCGGCGCGGCAGGACACCACGCTCGCGGCGAAGAACGCCGTGAAGCTGTTCGGCTCGCTGATGGTGACGTGGGGCATCGCGCTGGGCGTGCGCCTGCTGCTCCCGAGGTACCTGGGGCCGCAGGCGTTCGGCGTGGTGAACTTCGCCGACGCGTTCACCTCGACCCTGTTCGTGCTCGCGGGCTTCGGCGTCGACACGTACATCCGCAAAGAGGTGTCGGTTCGCCACGAGCACGCGAGCGACTTCTTCGGCGGGGTGACGGCGCTGCGGGGCCTCACGGCGGTGGTGCTCTTCGGCGCGACCCAGGTCTTCCTGATGGTCGCCGACCGGCCACCCGAGACGTGGGCGGTGGTGCACCTCTTCGGCGTCTCGGCGCTGCTCTTCACCTTCAACCAGAGCCTCGCCGCGCTGCTGCACGCGCGTGGCACGGTCAACGGGCTGTCGGTGCTGAACATCGCCTCGAAGCTCATCTGGGGCACCGGCACGATGCTCGCGGTCGTGCTGTCGCTGCCGCTGTGGACGGTGGCGCTCGCGGTGGTGGCGTCGGAGGCGCTCAAGACCGTGGTGAGCGTGCGGCTGGTGACGAAGCACCTCGCGATGACGTGGGCGGTGAACGTCGGCGCCACGAAGCTCGCGGTGCTGGGCTCGCTGCCGATGTTCGTGAACCTCGCGGCTCACACCATCTACAACAAGCTCGACGTGAGCATTCTCGCCGTCGTCGCCGGCGAAGAAGAGGTCGGCTGGTACGGCGCGGCCAGCCTGCTCGCCGGGCTCGCGTTGATGGTGACGCCGATGATCGGCTGGGTGCTGATGCCGCTGTTCGCGCGCGCGCGGGCCCGCTCCGACGAGGAGTACACCAGGGTGATGCGGCGCAGCCTCGAGCTGGTGCTGGCCGTCGCGTTTCCCAGCTCACTCTTCATGGCGCTGGGCGCAAAGGAGTGGGTCACGCTGCTCTACGGCGCGGCGTACGCACCTGCGGCGACGTCACTCAAGGTGCTCTCGAGCATCTTCGTGCTCACCTACGTGGCGATTCTCTCGTCGAACGCGCTCATTCTGACCGGCCGCGCGTGGACGCAGGCCTTCATCTCGATCGGCGGGCTGGTGGTGAACCCGCTGCTGAACTGGGTCTTCATCTCGCGCGCGGTGCGGTGGTTCGGGCAGGGTGGTGCAGGCATCGGCGCGGCCATCGCGCAGCTCGGTACCGAGATCGTGGTGACGGTGGCGATGACGTCACTGGTGGGGCGGCGGGCCTTCGACGCGCGGTCGCTGAGCGTCATCGCGAGAACCCTCGTTGCGTGCGCCGCGGTGTCGGGTCTCGATTGGTGGCTGCTCGAGCAGGTGCACCCCGCCGTGCGTCTGGCGGCCGACGCGGTGGTGTACCTGGTGCTGGTGCTGGGCTCGGGCGCCGTCAACGTGAAGGAGCTGGTCGCCTTCGTGCGCACCGCCCGCCAGAAGGACCCCACGCCTTCGATGCCGGTCGCCACCACCGAACCGGTCGTGTCATGAACCGCACCATGCGCCTGCTCGTGCTCTTCGCCCTCGTCGCTCTCGTGCCCGCGTGCTGGGCGCCGAAGGGAGTCTTCATTCCCGTCGATGCGTACGGCGCGAGCGTGCCGGGCGAGTACGTCATCTCTCCGGGCGACACGCTCCAGGTTCGCGTCTTTCAGCAAGAGGCGATGTCGGCTCGCGTGCGCGTGCGTGGCGACGGCAAGGTGTCGCTGCCCATGGTGAACGACTGGGTCGTCGCGGGGAAGATGCCGATGCAGGTCGCGACCGAGCTGCAGGTTCGCCTCAAGGAGTTCATCAACACGCCGGTGGTGACGGTCTCGCTCGAAGAGATGCGCCCGTTGACCGTGTCGGTGGTGGGTGAGGTGGTGCGGCCGGGCGTCGTGGTGCTCGAGCCCGGAGCCGGCGTGCTGCACGCCATCGCCGCGTCGGGCGGGCTCACCGACTTCGCGCACAAAGACGGCCTCTTCGTGGTGCGTAAGCCCGGGCCCACGCAGAAGCCGGTGCGCATCAGGTTCACGTGGGAGAACCTGACGTCGGGTGATCACGCGTCGGTGAAGTTCCTGCTCCAACCCCAGGACGTCGTCGTCGCGGAATGAACGCGCGCTCCGCCATCGGAGCGGGTGGGGCTGACGCGGTCTTCGTCACCACGGTGGGCTTTCTCGGGCCGTCGCGCTCCCAAAGTCGTGGCCACGGCCAGCGACCCACCGCGCTCGACGGTCGCTCGTCGGCCCTTCGACGGAGCCTGACGCTCGTCGCCTCGTTGCTGGCGTCGACGGCCTTCGCCGGGGTCGCGCGGTATGACGTCTCGGCGAGCGCGCTGGTCACGACGCGGGCGCCGCTCCCCGGAGACGTGGCCGTCGGCGCGACGACCGATCTCCAGCTCGACCCGGCCCTCTCTGGTTCGCTCGCCTGGAGTTCGTCGCTGCTCACCCTGCGCTACGCGCCGCAGCTGATCATTCGTGAGCCGCAGCTCGCTCCGCGCCTGCTGCCGCTGCACCACGCCATTCTCACCTTCACCAGGCGCTTCGAGCGGGCGTCGTTGATGCTCTCGGAGGACGCCTCGTATGGCGTCGCAGACGTGGGCTCGTTGCGGCTCCCCGACGGCAGCCGGCCGGGCGGCGTGTTCGAGGTGCAGACCCTCGGCTCGACTCCCTACGTGCGCTCGGCGTCGTTCTTCGCGCTCGATGGCCAGCCCGGTGCGCGGGTTCGGCTGGCGCTGTCGGGCGGCTATCTCCTCTCTGGCGACCCGACGGGCGGCGCGCGGTTGCCGCTGCAACAGGGCCCGACCGGTACCGGCTCGATGCGCTTCGTCCTCGACCGGCGGTTGGGGCTGTCGACCACCGCGCAGGCCACGCACGCGTGGTTCAACACCGGCGCCGAGCAGTCCATCGTGCTCGTCACGGAGTCGCTCGACTGGCGTGCGAGCCGCTCCATGACGGTGACGGTCGGGGCAGGCGCCGCGTGGACGAGGGAGCGCATCGTCGAGGTGGTCGGCGGGCCTCCGCCCGGGCTCTTCACCGAGGTGCTGCCCGTCGCGCTCGCGTCGCTTTCGTCGCCCATCGACGTGCTCGGCCTGCCCGTGCAGCTCGACCTCGGCGTGCGCATGGCGCCCTTCGCCGACCGCTTCACCGGCCTCGTCTACGAACGCGTCGAAGCGCGCGGCTCGGTCAGCTCGCGGCTCACCAGAACCCTCACCCTCACCAGCGCCATCGGCAGCGGCTACGCGATTGCCCTCGGGCGCGCGCAGCAGGCCGGCGACAGCGCGACCTTCGGTGAGGCTGCCCTCTCGTGGAACACCACCCGCTGGTTGTCACTCGTCGGCACCGGCCGGGCCGTGTACACCGAGCAGCCACGCTTCATGATGCCTGGCCAGCTGCTGTGGTCCCTGTCCATCGCGGCGGTGGTGCGAGACACCGACTCCACGACGTTCTGACTTCTGCTAACTGCTGCACATCTTCTCCGGGGACATCAGGCGTGAGTGACACCGTTCAAAAGACAGCGCTGGTCGTCGACGACGACCCCGATATTCGCAAGGTCATCGGGGCCTACCTGACCAAGCTCGGCTTCCAGGTGAGCTACGCGGGCGACGGGCGCAAGGCCATCGAGCAGCTCGACCTCGCGCGGCCGTCGCTGTTGTGCGTCGACCTCATGTTGCCGGAGTCGTCCGGCTACGACGTGTGTGATCACGTTCGAAACTCGACGACGCTGCGCGGGCTCCCGATCTTGATGATCAGCGCGCGCACGATGCCCGAAGACCGGGCCTACGCCGAAGAGCTGGGGGTGCGCCGCTACCTCGCCAAGCCCTTCACCCAGGCGCAGTTCGTCGCGCACGTGAAAGAGACGCTCGCTCAGGACCCGACGTGACCGACCCCGCCGCCACCACCACGACGTCTGGCCGTGAAGAGAGCCTCGACCTCTTCGACTACGCGCTCATTCGCAACGTCATCGGCTTCGTGTTTCGTGGCGTGCGTCGGCACCGGCTGTTGTCCTTCGGGGTCTTCGTGGTCGTCTTCGGGCTCGGCGCCTTCGCCAGCTTCCTCGTGCCTCGTACCTGGCACGCCGAGGCGCGCCTGCTCGCGAACCAGAACGAGATCATTCGCGCGCTCGGCAACCCGCGCTCCTCGCTGCAGAGCGAAGACCCGACCCGCGCCGCGCGTGAGCTCATCTTCGCGCACGACAACCTCGTCTCGCTCATCAAGCAGACGAACCTGCTCAAGGCCTGGGAAGAGCACCGCCCGCCGATCGTGAAGGTGAAGGACCTGCTGATGCGGCTCGTCTCGGGCCCGCTCACCGAAGAAGACCGTCTCGACGCGATGGTGGGCACGCTCGAGAAGCGGCTCAAGGTCGAGACCGACGCGCAGACCGTCACCATCAGCATCGACTGGCAGGACCCGCAGACGGCCTACCTGCTCGTCGAGACCGCACAGCAGAACTTCCTCGAGACGCGCCACGTGACCGAGATGACGGCCATCAGCGAAGCGCTCGCGATTCTCGAGATGCATGCCTCGCAGGTGCAGAAGGCGGTCGACGACTCCTTGCACGAGCTCGAGCGGGTGCGCGAGGAGCGGCGCAAGGGCGGCGTGCAGGCGCCTCCGTCGGGCATCGTCCCCGAGAGTGGCGGCGCCACCACCAACCCGCTGCCGCCCGCGAACGAACCGGTCTCGCCCAATGCGCCACCGCCAGCGAACGAGCAGGAACTCGCGCAGCTCAAGTTCCTCCTCAACTCGAAGAAGCGCGCGCTCGCCGACCTCGAAGATTTTCGCAACCGGCGGCTGGCCGAGCTCAACGTGCAGCTGCAGGAGTTCAAGGTGCAGTACGCCGACCAGCACCCCATCGTCATCGACGCGCAGCAGCGCATCGCGCAGATGAAGCTCGACTCGCCGCAGATGATGCAGGTGAAGGGCGACATCGAGAGCCTCATCGGCGAGTACCAGCGCAAGGGCGGAAAAGACCCCGACGGCCTGGTCGAGCCCGCGCGCGCGAGCCCCCGCACGACGCCGCGCCGCTCGCAGCAGGCCCAGGTGGCGCTCTCGAACGCCGAGCTCTCGGAGGACCCGCTCGTCGAACACTCACGCAACAACCTGCGCGTCGCGGCCGCCAAGTACGAAGAGCTCATGATGCGCATCGACGGCGCCCGCATCGAGCAGGACACGGCGCGCGCCGCCTTCAAGTACCGGTACAGCGTGGTGCGGCCCGCCTCGGTGCCACGCAAGCCGTCGGCGCCGAACTCGGTGGTGTTGATTCTCGCCGCGCTGGTGGCAGCGATGGGGCTGGCGCTCGTCATCGGCGCTGCGCGTGACGTTCGCAGCGGCACCCTCGTCGAGTCGTGGCAGGTGCAGCGCCGGCTCGGCCTGCCGGTGCTGAGTCAGGTGAAGCTGCCATGAGCCTCGCGTTGGCCCTCGGGTTGTCGGTGCTCGGGCTGCCGCTGCTCTTCGTGTGCGGTTACCTCGGCGTGCTGGCGCTGCTCTCGAGGCCGTTGCCCGCGCCCACGCCTCCGTCTCCGGCCACGTTCCGCTTCGACATCATGGTGCCGGCGCACAACGAGTCGGTCGGCATCTCGGCGACGGTGCAGAGCCTGCTCGCCATCGACTACCCGGCCGAGCTGAGGCGCGTCGTCGTCATCGCCGACAACTGCTCCGATGACACCGCCGTCAAGGCACGCGCTGCTGGCGCGACGGTGCTGGAGCGGGTGAACGCCGAGAAGCGCGGCAAGGGCTACGCGCTGGCGCACGCCTTCGAGTGGAGCCTCGCCGACGGCTTTGCCGATGCCTGCTGTGTCGTCGACGCTGACACGCTCGTCTCGAAGAACCTGTTGTCGGCGTACGCGGCGCGGCTGGCGACGGGCGCGACGGCCATGCAGGCGCACTACGGCGTGTCGAACCCCAACGCGTCGTGGCGCACGCGGTTGATGCGCATCGCGCTGGCGATGTTCCACCAGGTGCGCTCGACGGCGCGAGAGCGGCTGCAGGTCTCGTGTGGGCTGCGCGGTAACGGCATGTGCTTCTCGTCGAAGCTGCTGAAGGCCGTGCCGCACGACGCGTTCAGCATCGTCGAAGACCTCGAGTACGGCATTCGCATCGGCAAGCAGGGCCACCGCGTGGTGTGGGTGGGTGAGGCCGACGTGCTGGGCGAGATGGTGTCGGGTGAGGCCGCGTCTCGTTCGCAGCGCAGCCGCTGGGAGCACGGCCGCGCCGAGATGGCGAAGCTGCACGGCTGGCCACTCTTGAAGGAGTCGCTCTCGCGCAAGAGCGGCATGCTCTTCGACCTCGCGATGGACGTGCTGGTGCCGCCGCTGAGCCGCATCGCTCTGGCGACGGTGGGCGGCGTGCTCGCCTCGTGGGCGCTCGCGTTCTTCCTGCCCTCTGCCGCGGTCGTCGCGCCGCTGTCGTTGTTCACCATCTGTGCGGCGTGTCTGGGCCTGTACGTGACGGCCGGCTGGCTGCACTCGGGCACCGGCCTTCGCGGCCTGCTCGACCTCGCGATGGCGCCGGCCTACGTGGCGTGGAAGGTGGCGCTCGTGGTGCGCGGCAAAGCGACGGGTAAACCGCAGACGTGGG
>JAACJQ010000245.1 GCA_016879935.1 Archangiaceae bacterium
AGTGCGGCGGTGAAGATGCGAAAAACGAAGATCACTTGTCTTTGAACGAGGGCGGTTCCTTGCCCGAGATCGACTGAATCGCGGCGATCGCAGCCTGCGCGGCGGAGTCGATCTCCGACTCGTTGCCCGCGAGGTACAGACGGCCGAAAGCGCCGAAGGTCATCACGTCGATGAGCTTCACGTTGGCGGCCTTCTCGGCCTCGTTCGCAGCGAAGGCGGCGTAGGCGGCGGGCTCGCACTCGAGAATGAAGAGCGACTGGCCGGGCTCGATCATCGACCCGAAGCGGATCTTGTCGAGGATCATCGCGTGCATCGGCTCGATGGCGCGGATGATGGTGTTCGAGACGATGCGCGGCTTGAGGCGATCATTCTCGGCGACGCCCATGTGCTTGAGCACGGCTTCACCGGCGCTGCGCACCTCGCCCTTGTCGTCCGAGTGGAGCTCGAGCATGCCGTAGGCGCGCTCGACGACGAGGGTGGCGGGCTGCACGCTGGTCGACTTCAACGCCACGTCCATCAGGCGGTGAATGGCCATGCCCGGCGCGATCTCCATGAAGAGCGACGCGACGTAGGGGGTGGGGAAATAGCCGCGGCAGGTGGTGCAGATGTGAGCCGCAAGCTGGGGCTGGAGCGAGTCCAGGAAGACGTAGGCACGAAGCGAGGTCGACAATGCCCCTCCGAGCGATCGACGAGGAAACGACGCGGGTTTGTAGGAGACCGCTCCGGGGATGACAAGGACTGCGTGATAGCCTCGCGCGTCACTTTCGCTTCGGGGGCTTCGATGGCGCACGGCGATCACGACCACTCACACGAGCATGAGCACGAACACTTGATGCCTGACGGGTCGAAGTACCGGCACAGCCACCCGCATGGGCATGGGCACTCGCACGATCATGGCGGCGTGCACACGCACACGGACGCGTCGGGGAAGACGGTCGAGCGCACGCACGCCCACGACGGCGCCTCGCACTCGCACGGCGACTCAGGCCACGAGCACGAGCATGAACACGAGCACGTGAACGCCGATGGAACGGTGACGAAGCACAAGCATGGCCACGCGCATGGCCATGGGCACGGTCACTGACGGTTCACCGAGAACTTCCCGGTCGTCGCGTTCCAATCGAGCAGCACAGACGCCGTGGAGAGCTGGGTGTCGCGCTGGCCGTAGCCGCTGTCGTCACGGAACGTGTTCACCCAGCGGCCCTCGGCGGAGATCGTCGTTCCTTCACGGGGCAGAGTGAGCTCGACGAAGAACTCGGCCTGGAAGTGGTCCGCGTCTTTCTTCGGAGGGCGCGGCTCCTTGAGCGCGAACGTCGCGGCGCTGAGCTTCGGGAGCGGGTCGACCTTCGACCAGGTTTGACCGTCAGGGCTGAAGAAGGCGGCTTGTGGGCGGTCTCCCAGCGTCGAGAGGCCGACGGTGATGCGGCCCTTCGAGACGAAGAGCGCGGCCTGCCAGCGCGAGTCGAAGACGTCTCCGGCGCCGGGGCCGGTGGTGAGGTGGGTCTTCTGCGTGCACTCGAGGTAGCCGTTCTTGCGATCGACGTCGCAGCTCCACTCGCTCCAGTCTTCGTCGGCTTGAACGGTCTTGTGGTTGTCGCCCGCGCAGGCGCTCTTCTTTCCCGGAGCGCAGGTGGTGAACGTCTCGCAGAACTCCCGTGGCGCGAGCCGGGCATCACAGAGCTGCCCGACGGCGACGTCGATGGACGGCGTGGCGGTCATGATGAGTCCGAGCGCAGCAGCGAACATGCCCTGCAGTGTAGCGAGGTCGTTGCTCCCGTTGGATCGGCGTGAGAAACGCGCGCGCGATGCAGCGGTTCTTTCTCGCGGCGACGGTGATGCTCGGCCTGTCGGTGGTGTGGTTCCGGCCGGGGCCGACGTTGCTGATCGGCGGCGACTCGGGCTGCTACGCGCGCATCGGTCGTGAGCTGGCCGAGCGGCCACTCTCGTCGTGGCTCGAGCTGACGCTGGCGCACGAGCCGTTCTTCGAGCACCCGCCGCTGGGGTTGTGGGTGAACGGGCTGGTCGTGTCGTGGTTCGGGCCGAAGCCGGAAGTGCTCGTGGGGCTCGCGCGGGTGTACGCGTCGCTGACGTTGCTGGTGTTGGCGGCGATGGCCGCAGAGATCGTGTCGCGACGCGGGCGAATGATGGACGTGCTGAACGGGCCGACGCTCGCGGGCTTCACGGTGCTCGGAGCGCTCACGTTGCCGGGCTTCTTGTACGAGTCGCAGGTGGCGATGCTCGAGGCTCCGCTGGGGCTGGCCCTGGCGTTCGGGCTCTGGGCGATCGCGGGCATGTTGAAGAGCTCGACGTTGACGCACGAGAAGCTGCCGGTTGGCGCGGTGGTGGCGTTCGCGGTGTCGATGGTGGCCGGGTTCTGGGTGAAAGGGCCGCCGGTGTTGGTGCTGATCGGAGTGGTGCTCGTGATGCTCGTCGCGCGGTGGATGCGGCCGTCGGTGGGGCTGATCGCGATCGGCGCGTCGCTGCTCGTCGTCGCCGCGAGTGTGTTCGCGTTCGATGCACTGCGAGAGAGCAGGGGACTGGCGCCGTTCTTCTCGACATATCTGTCGAAGCAGGTGCTCGCGTCGGTGACCGAGGGGCGGCACCACCCTGATCGGAATCCGTTCTTCTACGTGGGGCCGACGCTGAGTTGGTACGGCCCGGCCGTCGGAGCATTGTTGTTGGCGGTGCTCGCGGTGGCGCTCAAGAAGCGGCTCAAGTTCCTGGTGCGCGTGTCGCCCGAAGCGATGGTGCTCGGAGCCTCGCTCTGGCTCGGCGTGCTCGTGGGCTTCAGCGTGCCGGTGCAGAAGTACCAGTGGTACGTGCACCCCGGCCTCGTCGGAGCGGCGTTGCTCGTCGGCTCGGTGCTCGTGCTGGTGCCGGTGAAGATCGATCGCTTCATCGCGATCGGGTGCGTGGTGTTGGCGCTCGCGTGGCCGTTGGTTCGCTTCGTCTCGTGGGACTCGCGGTTGTCAGAGACGCAGAAGCAGATCGCGGCGCTGCAGTCGTCGACGGGCCCGGTCCGTGGTGACGCGATCGCCGACTGTTCGCCAATGGACCCGTGGGTGTCGGGTCACCTGTTCGGGTTTCTGTGGGATGCGAAGCGCGTCGATTGCACAGCATCCGCGCGCTGGCGCTTCGACGGCGAACGCGTCGCTGTGGTTACTGCTTCGGTCCCGTGACCACGTGTGACGTGGCGCGTGTGGAGATGGTGCTCGGGAAACTCGGGCGCCACAGTCGAAAGCACTTCGAACCTGGCAAGTCGTAGAACGACTCGAGCCACGGAGCTGCTCCGAGTGTCGCGAAGAACTCCATCAAGATGCGCTCGTTCAGTCGCTTTCGTTTGATGCGGTTCGAGTATCCAGCGACGGGCTCTCCTGGCAGCGCGTCTCCTGACTGGTCGAAGGTCCACACGTCGTCGTTTCGCGAGACGTGCACCAGGCGCGCTCGCCTTCCTTCTTCGCCGCCTCGACGAAACGCGAACGACGTTCCGGTCTGCATGGGTCCATCGGTGTCGGAGCTCGACCAGTGGATCGTGTCGACGCCATGCAGCCTGCTGAGGTTGTGGCTGAGCGAGTCGTAGCCGTCGCAGAGGAAGGAGTTGCTCCACACCGGCGTCCACTCCGACTTCGTTGGGAGCGCGAGGAACACGGTCGGGAAGTTGGTCATCACCTCGACGGAGCGAAACACCGCGTCGAGGTTCTCGAACGAGCGCCACTCCGAGTCGCAGGTCTCTGACGGGACGATTCGCTTCAGCTCGCTCGACAAGAACTCGGCGACTCGTTCGATCGGAGCACGCACCAGCTCCATCGAGCGCGGCAACGGCCACCAGGTTTCGAACACCGGGTCTTTGTGCGCAGCCATCAGGTCTCAGTCTTCTCGGCACGGGAACGCAGCAACGCCCAGATGACGAGCGGTGAGAACAGCACCAGCTCGGTGACGACCACCATCAGGCCGCGGGCCGAGAGCATTCCAGCGCCGATCGGCGCGACGGGAATCGGCTGCACCGGCCAGAAATAGCGCGCGCTCGTCACGGGCCAGAGCAGGGCACACCCGAGCCCGCCGTCGGTCAACATGTCGAGCAGCGGATGCGTCAGCACGACGACGAACGTGAACATGGTCAGCCGGCGATCTCGCCGCAGCAGCCACACGATCACCCCGCACAGCACGGCGAAGACGACCGAATGCGACGCTCCGCGATGACCGAACTGATTCGCGTACGGAATGCGAAACACGAACGCGATCACGTCGGCGTCCGGCAACATCGACAACGCCGAGAACGCGAACATCGAGATGAACGCACGCTTCCGCGAGAACGCCCGGCCCGCCGCCATGCCCACCGCGATGTGACCGAAGCTCGCCATGCCGTCAGCGCTGCTCTTCGGCCGCTCCACCAACGCGAACGCCAGACGGAAGCGTCGGTCCGACGCGAGGTTCGGCCCGGCGTCGACGGGCGATGGAGATCATCAGCATCACCACGGGGAAGAGACAGCTCACGCCGATGACTACGCTCGACTGCACGAGCCGCCCGACCAGCCCTCCAAGCGCGCTCAGCGCCACGACGAACTCGAGTCTCACGCGGTCGCGATCATCGCACAAAAACAAAGGGCGCCGACTCCCGTGGAGCCGACGCCCTCGTTCACCACACCCTCGACTTCGTTACTGGCTGAAGCCTTCGAGCATGTAGTGCGCCTCGATGCGCTTGAGCGCGAGGATCATCGCTGCGCAGCGCGTGTCGACCGGCTTGCCGATGCAGTACGGCCGGCTGTCGTGCATGTCCGTGCGGCGCGGGTTGTTGCGCGCGATGTCGCGGATGATGCGGTAGTTCTTCTTGAGCGCGAGCTCGAGGCGCGTGTCGACTTCCTTCTCGCTCCACGACTCCATGCGCTTGTTCTGAATCCACTCGTAGTAGCTGACCGTCACGCCACCGGCGTTGCAGATGATGTCGGGGATGAGGTCGATCTTCCGCTTCTCGAGCACGCGGTCGGCTTCGGGCGTCGTCGGGCCGTTCGCGCCCTCGGCCACCAGCTTCACGTTCAGCTTCTCGGCGATCTCTGCGGTGATCTCGCCACCGAGCGCCGCGGGCACCGCGATGTCGGCCTTCACCTGCCAGAAGTCGGCCTTGCTGATCGCCTGCGCTCCGGGGAACCCGAGCACCGAGCGCTTCAGGTTCTTCGGGTTCTCGTTCGCGTAGCGCATCAACTCGACCGCATCGATGCCCTCGGGGTTGTAGATCGTGCCGTCGGCGTCGTTCACCGCGAGCAGCTTGGCGCCCATGTTCTGCAGAATGACCGAGCCCCAGCTGCCGACGTTGCCGTAGCCCTGCACGATGAAGGTCTTGCCCTTCACCGACTCGCCACGATCCTGGAAGTAATCTTCGATCGTGTACGCGACGCCCTGGCCGGTCGCCTTGGTGCGACCCTCGGAGCCGCCGATGCGCACGTCCTTGCCGGTGATGACGCCGCGCTGGTTGTGACGCTCGCGCTCGCCGTCCGAGAACTGACGCAGGAAGAGCGCCATGATCTCCGAGTTCGTGCCGACGTCGGGCGCCGGAATGTCGATGTTCGGGCCGACCAGCTGCTTCAGTTTGTACATGAAGCGCAGCGAAATGGCCTGGAGCTCTTCGCGGCCGAGCTGGCGCGGGTCGAGCTGAATGCCACCCTTGCCACCACCGAACGGAACGTCGGCGATCGCGGTCTTCCACGTCATCTCGGCGGCGAGCGCCTTGAAGAGGTCGAGCGACACTTCACGGTGGAACCGAATGCCGCCCTTGTACGGGCCGCGCGCCTGGTTGTGCTGCACGCGGTACGCCTTGAAGCGCTGCGTGTCGCCGGGAACGAGCTGGTACACCGTGCCGTCCTCGAGGCGCAGGTGGCCCGCGCGAATGTTCACGTCGCTGCCGAGCAGGGCCTTGCCGTTGAGAATGATCTTCCCGTCGGCGAGGCGCTCGAAGCCGGCCGGGTCACGAACCTTGGTGACGCTCAGATCGGCGAAGTTGCGCGCGGCCTCGGGCACCACCGGCACGAGGCGGTCCTTCAGCTTCGTGGTGACGTAGAAGATGTGCTCGTAGTCGGGCTCTTCGAGCTCGAGGCGCACGCGCCGGTCGAGCCCCATCGCGTCAGCCGCGCGATCGAAGATCTCCATCGCCTCGGTGTAGATGGTCTTGCGCTGCTGCCCGGCGTTGGGCACCCGCATGAAGTTCTCTTCAGCCATGGTCCTGTGCTCCTGGGAAAAGGCTCCGAAAAACACTCCAGGTGGAGCCGGACAAACCGCGCGGACCGTATGGGTCGCACTCTGGTGCAGGTAGCCAAAACTGACGCCACGCCGCGTCAACCCAACGCCCTGAAAACCATCGTGAATGCGCCGTGAAAGCAGCGCTGTTTTGAGAGTCGACTCCCGCCTTCGTGAGCCACATTCGCGGCGGAGTCCGAGCCGAAACGCTGCCGGAAAAAGAAAGCCCCGGACCTCTGCGAGAGAAGTCCGGGGCCATTTTCTGGAGCCGACGCCCGGGCTTGAACCGGGGACCTACTGATTACGAATCAGTTGCTCTACCACTGAGCTACGTCGGCGCGGCGCGGGGCAAGTACCACAACGATTCTCGACGTCAACGGCCTGTTGGACCTGACAGGCCGTCAGCGAGCGCGGTTTCTGACGACGGCCGTGCGGGTCGAGTCGGCCCCGGTGCTGAAGGTGACCGCCACGTCGGGGTCTCCATCGGCGTCGACATCGCCCACCGCGACCGAGAGCCGGTTCCCTGCACCCGCGCTCTGTTTGAACTCCGAGAACGCCCACTGGCCGCGGTTGCGTCGCACCACCACGTCATCACCCGACGTGAAGAAGACGTCGACGACGCCATCGAGATCGAAGTCGCGCACCTCGACCGCCTGCGCGCGCGGCGCCGCGAACGTCAGCTTGTCGGCGAACGCGCTGCCGGTGTTCTCGAACAGCTTCACGTCGTTGCCGATGACGGCCGCGAGATCGGCGTCTCCGTCACCATCGAGATCGCCGGTCGCCAGCAGCGAGGGCAGGGCGCTGAGCAACAGCCCCGCGTCACGCTCGAAGCCCGGCCCTGGAAAGACCGTGAGCGTGTCTCCGACGCTGTCGACGACCAGCACGTCGCCGAGCCCATCACGCGTGAAGTCACCGACGCCGACCGCGCCAGCATCGGGAGTCGCGAAACGTCGAACACCTGCGGTCTCGAGCGTGAAGAACGAATCGCAGCCGAATGCGACCGCGAGGTCTCGCTGGGTGCCGGCCTTCACCACGCCGACCAGCTTCGCGCCCGCGCAACCACCGTCGAGCTCGCGAAGGGCGAACGTGCTGCCTTGCGAGACGTACGTGTCGAACGCGCCAGTGTCGTTGACGGTCGCGACGTCGAGGTTGCCGTCTCCCGTGAACTCGCCCGTCATGCACACGAGCGGCGTGCGCTGGAACGAGACCTTTCGGCTGGTCGAACCCGAGAAGCCCTGCACCGTGTTCCACCCGAACAGCTCGATGCGGTTGCGACTCGGCACGGCCATCACGAGGTCGGGCACTCCGACGGGAGGCAGATCGGCGATCACCGCCGGCCCACCGTTCGTCACGGTCAGCTCGGGAGCCGCCTCGAACGCCTGCGTGATGCAGTTCGACGTGTCGACGCGGCAATCGTCTGCGCAGCGGTTGCTCCCGAACGTGGTGCAGACGGGAACCCCAAGCGTTCCGTCGCAGGTCTCGCCGGTATCGATCATGCCGTTGCCGCACTTCTTCGTGCAGAGCGTCTTCACGAACTTGCAGCCGGAGCAGGTGAGCTGCCCCGCCTCGTAGCCGAGCGTGAGGCAGGTCTGATCGGCCAGGTTCGAGCCGTCACACTCTTCGCCGTCGTCGATCTTCGCGTCGCCACACATCGGCATCGGCGGAGGTGGATCGACGCGGCGGGTGTTGGGATCACGACAGGCGGCGACCAGCAGGAGCAACGCGAGCGATCGGAGGAACACCAGGCGGTGCACGTTACCCGCGACGCATCGATGCCGCGACTGCCGTCGAATTCGGGCAGAATGCGCGCCCATGGCTGCTCCGAAGTGTCCCTCCTGTCGCAAGGCCGTGGCGCTCCCGCCCGAGAACAAGACGTTTCCGTTCTGCTCGGAGCGGTGCCGGACGATCGATCTCGGCAAGTGGCTGGGCGAAGAGTTTCGCATTCCCACCAAGCAGGTCGAAGAGGACGAAGACGGCGACGGTCGCCCGACGCCCGGAGACGCATGAGCCTCGTCTTCACCGGCGGCGTCGCGCTCGCGTACACCGTCGGTGTCGTCGGTATTCACCGCTGGTCCGTCTGGCGCCGGCGTTCGAAGGCCGAGAACTACCCGCCGCTCGACTGGCTCGACTTCGACACGGTGCTCTCGGGCGCCTGGCCGATGCCGCAGGAGCGCGTTCGGTTGAAGGGCGTCGCTCCACGCGAAGGGGGGCCTCCGCCGCGCTGCCTGTCCGTGCCTCCGCCCGCAGGCCGTGAAGCCGCCCATGCGCTGCTCGTTCGCCTGACGCAAGGGGAGCGGCTCGAGGGCGCGGCCCTGGAGGCAGCCGGGTTCAGCGGTGGTGAGGCGCGCTGGTTGTCGGGCGTGTCGGAGCGCGTGGAGGCTCCGGTCGCGCTGCTGGGCCGGCTTCAGTCGCAGGCGCCCGTGTCGGCCGCCGAGGCCTATCTCGTCGAGTGGCTCTCGCTGCGTCACCTCGTCACGCCCCTCAACGTCGAGTGGCAGGTCTACGCGAGCAAACGCCGGCTCTCAGTCGCCATTCGGCGGTTCGGAGATGTGCCCGCCCTCTATTTCGCCCGCGCGCACGCCTCGTCGCTGCTCGGCTTCACCCAGTCGGTGCTCGACGATCTCGGCCGCGCCGTCTTCTTCGCGCGTGAGGCGCCGTTCTACGTCGAGGCCGCCCTGGCCATGCCCTTCGTGCAGGAGCTTCGGCCGCCGCTCGCCCGTGCCTGCCAGGAAGCGAAGTCGCGAAACGACGGTGACGACGAAGAACGTTTGGACGCGGCGAGCGATCAAGAGTGAAATGCGCGCCCGATGCCGGAGTCACTGCTCGCCTGGTTCAACCGCTTCATGGACGACCCGAAGAAGCTCGAGGCGCGGCTCGCAGGCCGGCCAGTGCTCCTCTACGAACCGCCCGAGACGCCGCCCACCGAGACCGGCAGCGACGAAGACGACGACTACCAGTTCCGCACCCAGTCGGGCATCTCGGTGCCCGCCATCGGTGGTGGTGAGCCGCTCGCCGTCATCGTCGAGAAGACGAAGGACAACGCCTGTCAGCGCCGCGTGACGGTCGGCCGCACCTCGAACAACGACATCGTGCTCGACGACAACTCGGTCTCGCGTTTCCACGCGTGGCTGCAGCTCGACGACGCCGGGTGGACGATCGTGGACGCCGGGTCGCGTAACGGCACGTGGGTCGGCGGCAAGAAGCTGGTCGTGAAGGCACCGGCGACGCTCGCGAGTGGTGTGCGGGTGAAGGTCGGCGCGATCGAGCTGACGTACTTCACGACCGAGGGCTTCCTGAAGATGCTGAAGAGCCGCGCGACCGGGTGACGGTCAGCGGGCCGTCCAATGCGCGCCCGCGTCGGTGGTCTTCACGCCGCAGTCTGCGCAGTCGTCGAGCGCGATCGTGAGCAGCCAGCGTCGTGACGTGACCAGCTCGAGCGAACGGAACCTGGCCAGGGAGTGCTGCTTCTTCACGGGCGGCAGCTTCGTCCAGCTCCTGCCCTTGTCGGTGGTGACGAGCAGCACGAGCTCTTCGCCCGACTCGACCCAGAGGCCGCTGCGCTTCGACGCCACGAGCCCGACCCAACCCCAGCCAGACAGGTCATCGGGCGGTGCGCAGATCGAGCTGATCGAAGTGGCCGTTCACGAACACGAGCGGCGTGACGCTGAGCGCGTCCGAGAGTGTGCAGACACGAACCCCGTTGGCGGTGAACGAGCCGCCAGTGCAGTCGGAGCCCGACCGCTGCTGCGCGATGGTGCTCTGGGCGAAGGCCGTCGCAGCGCAAGCGAGAATGAGAACGAGGCCGAGCTTCACTCGAACGCGAGCGCACGCTCGAAGTCGGCGCGGTTCGAAGCAGCCTCGAGCGCAGTCTCGCGGGTGATCTGACCGCTCTTGAGCAACGACGCGAGGTGCATGTCGAAGCTCTGCGTGCCGAGCAGGTCCTGGTTGCGCTCGAGGAAGTCGGTGATCTCGTGGGTTCGGTTGGGGTCCTTGATGAACTCCACCACCGAGAGCGTCGACACCATGAT
The DNA here is from genome assembly GCA_016879935.1 of Archangiaceae bacterium. Lineage (GTDB taxonomy): Bacteria > Myxococcota > Myxococcia > Myxococcales > Myxococcaceae > Xiheimicrobium. Next base: position 10,257 of record JAACJQ010000245.1, read on the forward strand.
CTCGGCGGCCACCGCGCGACCACGCCCCGACGCATGCGGCAGCAGGCGCTGTGACACGGTGCCGCGCAGGTTCTCGGCCAGGCGGTTGCGCACGCCCGTCTGACCCTCTGGCGGGAACACGCCGATGATGCGGCCGATCGTCCGGTAGCAGTCCTGCGTGTGAACGGTCGAGAGCACGAGGTGGCCCGTCTCGGCGGCCTTGAGCGCGATCTCGATGGTCTCGCTGTCACGCATTTCGCCGACGAGGATGACGTCGGGGTCCTGGCGGAGGGCGGCGCGGAGGGCCGCGGCGAAGCTCGGCGTGTCGGGGCCGATCTCGCGCTGCGTGACGCGGCTGAAGTTGTCTCCGTGCACGAACTCGATCGGGTCTTCGATCGTGACGATGTGCTTCCGGTAGTGCTGGTTGATGTAGTTCACCATCGCCGCGAGCGTCGACGACTTGCCCGAGCCGGTGATGCCGGTGACGAGGATGAGGCCGCGCTCTTCCTGCGAGAGCTTCTCGAGCACCTTCGGCAGGCCCAGCTTCGCGAAGTCGGGCACGTTGAGCGGAATCGAGCGCATCACGGCGCCGAGGTGGCCCTTGTTGCGAAAGATGTTCGCGCGGAAACGGCCGACGCCCTCGAGTGCGTAGCTCGTGTCGAAGTCCTGCAGATCGTCGACCGAGCCCTTGTAGCGGCTGTGCTTCACGAGGTGCCCCGTGATGCGCGCGGTGTCTTCGGGCTGCAGCGCCGGCACCTTCACCGGCAACAGCTGGCCATTCACACGCAGCGCGGGCGCCGAGCCCACCTTGAAGTGCACGTCGCTGGCGCCGTTCTTCACGGCGGCGGTCAGAAACTGATTGAAGGTCGCGAGTTCCATGGTGGTTTTCCCTTCAGCGCATCGAGACCTGCATCGCCTGCGTCTTCGCCAGCATGCCCGTCGTCTTGCGCAGACGATCAGAGAGCGTGCGGCAGAACGAGCGGAAGACCTTCACGGCCAGCTTGTCGTCACCACCGAGCAACGCCTCGAAGCGATCACGCGGCATCTTCAGCAGGCGGCAGGGCGTGGCCGTCGTCACGCGCGCGCTCGTCAGCAGATCGTCGATGAGCGACATCTCACCGAAGAGATCGCCTTCCTTCAGGCGGCCGATCTCCTCGGCCTTGGAGTGGGCTCCGTCGCCGTCGGCGTCACGGGTCACCAGCACCTCACCCTTGGCGATCACGTAGAGCGCGTCACCGAGCGCGTTCTGTTCGATGACGATCTGATCGGCCGGCAGATCGACGTACTGAATGATCGACCCCAGGCGTGTCGTCTCGTCGAAGGTGAGCTTCTGAAAGAGGTGGAGCTTCTGCAGCAGCTCCACGCCTTCGAACTCGCCAAACCCCGTCAGCTCGAGCTCCATGCGACCCCTCCTCCTCGAATTCCGGGGGCGGAGCGTCGCACCTGACGCGCCGTTGCGGTATCATTTCTGGTGTAAAGGCCGGCCGGACGCACCGAGGCCATCTGTGTTGCATCGCCACCGAACGACACTCCTCTTCACCGCTCTTGTTGTCTCACTGCTGGCGTGTGGCAGGCAGACGACCCGCGTGCGCTGTGAGTCGTGCCCCGCAGGGCAGCTCTGTGACGTCGCCACGGGCACGTGCGTCGAGCCGCCGGCCGCCGATGGTGGCTGTACCGCCTCTGGCTGCGCGGCCCCGACGCCGTTCTGCGCGGGTGATGGCCGTTGCGTCGGGTGCCTGGGCAACGCCGATTGCCCCCAGGGGTCGTGCGACATGCGGGCTGGCCGGTGTGTCGCCGCGGCCACAGAGAGCTGTGGGGCGCTGTCGAGCTTCATCGAGGTGACGGGAGCGCCGCTGCAGCTTCGCGGCAGCACCGCGAAGTCGGCGAACGACGCGCAGCTCGGGTGTGCCGTCGTCGGCTCGTCTGGCCCCGACGTGTTGTTCGGCCTCCGCCTCGCCGAGCGGCGCCGCCTCACCGCCACCGTGCGGCCGATCGACCCTGCGTCGGGGTTTCAGCCAGTCATCGCGCTTCGGACCGACTGTGGCGCTGCGCGAAGCGAAATTGGCTGCGGCTTCACGATGCCAGGCGGCGATCGCGCCTCGCTGGTGACCGAAGTGGGGCAGGGCACGTTCTTTCTGTGGGTCGACAGCGAGACCGAAATCGGCGGTGAGTTCGAGCTCGAGCTCTCGTTCGACGAGGCGCCGCGGGTCGACAGCTGCACGGTGCCCGGCGTGCTGCGCGGCACGGAGCTGATCGACGTCTCGGGTGAGACGATCGGCTTGTCCGACGACGTGGCCGCGAGCTGCGGCGGCATGGGCACGCCCGACGCCGTCTATTCGTTGACCCTCGAGCAGGCCCGCCGCGTGCGCATCGAGGCCGTCGGCTTGTCGGGCTTTCGACCCACGCTCGCCCTGCGCCGCACCTGCACCGACGTCAACACCGAGCTGGGGTGCGCCCCTGCGCTGGCAAGCACCGGCACCGCGGCCATCGAGCTGCCGTCGCTCGAGCCCGGCGCCTACTCGGTGCTCGTCGATGGCCCGCCCAGCGGCGCCGTGTCGGGCCGGTTCCGGCTGCGCGTCACCCTCACCGAGCCCGTGCCCGCGCCCACCAATGACACCTGCGATTCGGCCTTCGAGCTGGTGACGTCGAGCGGCTCGGGAACGGTGACGGTGCAGGGCGACACCACGCGGGCGAAGAACGACACGCTCGGCTGCGACGGGACTGGCCCCGAGCTCGTGTACACGTTGCAGCTGGCGACGGCGCAGCACGTGCGAGCCCTCGTCACTCCGCTGGCGGGCGGTCGGCTCCTCCCGACGCTCTACCTGCGCCGCGAGAACCAGTGCACCTCCGAGCTCACGCGCGAGCAGCTCTTCTGCGTCGCGGCGGGGCAGGCGGGCTTTCCAGCGCAGCTCGAGGTGCCTCGGCTCGAAGCGGGGCGCTGGTACCTCTTCGTCGACGGCAAGGCGGGCACCTCTGGCGCGTTCGATCTCTCGGTCGAGCTCACGCCGCCACCGGCTCCACCTGCGAACGATCTCTGCTCTCGCCCCACCGTGCTGCCCGTCGCCAATGGGCCCGTCTTTCTGCCGAGCGAGACCACCGTCGGAGCCACTGCCAACGCGTTGACCTGCGTCGACTCGCCGAGCCCCGACGTCGTCTACACGTTCGAGCTCACCACGCGTCAGTCGATCGCCATCGACGCACGTGCGCTGCCCGGCTCCCGGCTGCTGCCTGCGGTGACGTTGAAGCCGACGGGCATCTGCTCGTTGACGGCTCCCTTGCCCGTGGGGAAGTGCGGGCTGTCGGATCTGCAGGTGCCCGATCGCGCCGTGGCCATCGCGCCCGCCCTCGACCCGGGGACGTACACGCTGTGGGTGTCTGGCGATCTCTCGACCCAGGGGCCGTTCTCGTTGCGGGTGGTGCCCGGCCCCGTCTTCGCGCAACCCACGAACGACGCGTGTTCGTCGGCGAACGCGACCCAGTTCACCTTGAACCTCGGCAGCTCGCTCAACGGAGACACGCGCGGCGCCGGGAACACGACCGAGGGCCGCTGCGGCCTCCCGACGGGAGCGAACGGTGAGGTGGGGGCTGACGTGGCCTACACGTTCCAGGTGGCGAGCCCCACGCCCAGCCTCACCATCAGCGTGCAGCCCGATGCCGTGGGCGGCGCATTGCTTCGCCCCGTTCTCTACGTGCGCGGAGGGGCCAGCGCGAACAACCTCTGCACGTCGTACGGCCCGAACCTGGGCTGCACGGCGGCTCCTGACTTCGGCGCGCCAGCGACCCTCTCACTCACCAACGTGATGCCCGGGCTGTACACGGTGTGGGTCGACGGCGCCGGCTTCTCGGCGGGCAGCTTCACGCTGTCGATTCGCTGACGGCTACTTCAGGCGGAAGACGCCGACCTGCGCCGGCTCGAAGCCGGTCGCCTTGAAGAAGGCCTCGAGCTCGGGCGTGACACCCTGGAACGTCTGCACCTCGAGCCGCTTCACGCCCAGCACGCGCGCACGCTCGACGGCGCGCTTGAGCAGCTCACGGCCAACACCACGCCGATGCCACGCCTTCGAGACGCCCAGCTCGTCGATGGTGGCTGCGCGGCCGCCCACCTTCAGCAGCGGGCGGTGCGAGAGGCTCACCACGCCGATCACCTTGTCGAGCGCGTCGGCGGCCACCAGCACCTCCATCTCGGGGTGGCTGATGATCCAGTTGAAGGTCTGCGTGTCGGCTGTCGCGCCGGCCTCGTTCAAGATGGCGACGATGCCCTGGGCGTCACCGCGGCGGGCGGGGCGCACCTTGAACGCGGGAGCTTTGGGATCGGAGGCCACGGGCACCCATCAGTGTAGGCACGACTACGGACATTTCCAGAAACCGCCCTGTCAGACGTCCACCAGGAAGACCTGCACGGCCTGGTCGATGAGCTCCCTCGAGAGGGAGGGCGGCACGCCCCGGTACCTGGCCGCGTCTCGCACCAGCTGCACGAGGTCGCGCGGGTGGCACGACCTCAGCTCGAGGCTGCGCTGCTTGTAGACATGATCGAACAGGTACGTGACGGCCTGCTCGACGAAGGGCACGCCCGAGGCCTCGCAGACCCGCTTGAAGATCGCGCGGTACTGCAGCTCGTCGGGGTTGCCGACCTCGATCTTGTATTTGATGCGCCGCAGGAAGGCCTCGTCGACGAGCTCCTTCGGGTCGAGGTTCGTCGAGAACACCACGAGCTGATCGAACGGAATCTCGAACTTCTTGCCCGTGTGCAGCGTGAGGAAGTCGACGCGCTTCTCGAGCGGCACGATCCACCGGTTGAGCAGATCGGTCGGGTGCACCTTCTGCCGGCCGAAGTCGTCGATGAGCAACATGCCGCCGTTGGCCTTCACCTGAAACGGCGCCTCGTAGAACCGCGCGGTCTCGGAATAGATGAGATCGAGCGTCTCGAGGGTGAGCTCTCCGCCCACGATCACCGACGGGCGGCGGCAGACCTGCCAGCGGTGATCCATCTCGAACTTCTGGCGGCGGCCATCCTTGTCGCGGCCCAGCTCGAGGATGACGGGGTGGTGCACGAGGCGATCGAACACCTTCACGATCTGCCCATCGATCTCGAGGCAGGCGGGGATGAAGGCCTCTCCGCCGAACATCGCGCTCACGGCTTCGGCGAGTGACGTCTTGCCGTTGCCGGGCGGCCCGTAGAGGAAGAGCGAGCGCCCCGAGTTCACGGCAGGCCCGAGCTTGTCGACGATGCCCGCGGGCACGACGAGGTGGGCGAGGGCGAGCTCGAGCTGCTTCTTGGTGACGACGGGCAGCTCGCGCGTCTGCTGCTGAATGAGGTGGTTGTACTGCTCGATGGGGACGGGCGCGGGCCCGATGTACGTGGTGCGCTCGAGGGCGTCGCGCGCGTACTCGCGGCCCTTCTCGGTGAGCAGGAAGTCGACGGAGACACGGCCGAAGCCCTTGCCGCCGCGCAGATCGACGAGCTTCTCCTGCGCGAGAAAGTCGATGACGTGCTCGACCACGCCCGTCCACGGCAGGCGCAGCTCTTCGGCCACCGCGCCGCCGGTGACGGTGCCCTGGTAGTAGAGGAAGCGGAGGGCGATGTCCGAGAGCAGGCCGATCTTCAGGCCCGTGTCTTCGAGCGTCTTCGGCTCGGGCGGCGCGATGTCGAGCAGCCGCGGGTTCTCGAGGTTGAACGGGTTGGGGCGGCGATCGGCCTGCGCGCTCTCGAGTGGGTACTCGCCCGTCGGAGCCGCCTGTCGATCGACGAGGATGTCGCTGGTGACGATGGGCTCGGGCTGGTTCCGCGTGCGTCGAACGGTCATGGGCGCGCGCGAGTGTAGCTCAGGGGCCTTCGCCCAACTCCCGCAACCTGTCGGCGCTCAGCCGGAGCAGCTGCTCGGCCTCGGCGAAGTTGCCCTGCTCGTTGAGCACCGCGCCGCGCAGGCCCAGCAGTCTCGCCGCCACCTTTGGATCACGCACCTCGGTCGCGGTGAGCGCACGCGCTTCTTCGAGACGCTTCAGCTTCAGCAGCGCGATCACCTGCGTGACGATGGCGCGCTCCACCGTCGGGTCCCACAGCCGGCCCTGCGTCGCGAGCGAGAACGCGCGCTCGTTGTCGCCTTTCTCGAGGGCGAGCGCCGCCGCCGAGGCCGACGCCTTCGCGCGATCGGAGCCGAACGCGAGCTCTTCGAGCACCACCACCGACGACGCGTCTTTGCGGGCGACGATGCGCGCGGCGACGGGCCAGCGCTGCGATGGCGGCAAGCGACACAGCTCGCCGAGCTCGGTGACCGAAAAGATCGGGTCGAGCTTCTCTTTGCCGGCACGCGCCATCGCGATGAAGCAGTCGAGGCTGGGGTACGCGGGGTCGAGCTTGCGAACGGTGAGCAGCTCCTTCATCGCCTCGTCGAAGCGGCCCGCGCCACCAAGGGCTCCGGCGAGGTTCACGCGCGCCACCACCGAGCCCGGCGCCAGCTCGACGTTGCTCGTCCACAAGGTGAGCGCGTCTCTCCACTCCCGCTGGCGCAGCACGTTCGGCACGGCGAGGGCGAGGGTGAGCACGAGCGCGACGCCAACCCCGATGCGGCCCAGCATGAGCACCAGCAGGCCCGCGAGCCCCACGGCGAGCACGAGTGAGGGGAACAGCGTGTAGCGCTCCGCCACCACGTGCACCTGCGGCACCACGCCCGTGAAGGGCAGCAGCGGCAGCAGGAACAACACCGCGCCGGCCGAGAGCGCCCGAAGCAGCGGAGCCGCCGTCTGCCGCGCGCCCATGACGACGATCGCGGCGATCAGCACCCACCCCAGAATGAGGAACGCGATGGCCGCGCCGGTCGGAGGCGCCCACTCATAGACGGCGCGCGAGCCGGTCGGCATCAGCGTGCGCTCGAGGTACCAGAACGGCGTCGTCAGCGGCGTGGCCCAGTCGATGGTGGCGTGGCGCGCTGGAAGGAAGGCGCGGTGCACGAGGATCGCTCCGGCTCCGGCGGCGAACGACGGCACGAGCCAGCGCAGCGACGAGACGACCCCGGGCGTTCCCCGCAACCGACGCCACTCGAGCAGCAGGAACAACGGCGCGAGCGGAGCCAGCGAGGCCTTCGACAAGAGCCCCGCCACGAAGAGCACCGCCGACAGCCAGCGGCGCTCACCGGCGTAGGCCGCGAACGATGCGACGACGAAGAACAACGAGAGCGTGTCTTTGACGTTCGCGACCCACGACACCGACTCGACGCGGAACGGGTGCGCGACCCACAGCGTTGTCGCCACGAGAGCGATCGTTCGATCGACTCCGAACGCCGACAGCGCCTTCGGCATCAGCAGCACCGCGAGCGCGAACACCAGCCACTGCACGAGGTGGTACGGCAGCGGGTTCGACGGGTCGGCTGCGCCCGTCACTGCGAGCAGCGCGTGCGAGAGCGGAATGTACGCGCCGTGGTACGCGACGGTGAAGGCGTCGAGGGCTCCAGTTGCGCCCTTCGTCACGAACGGACTGCCCGTCGTGTAGTCGGGGTCGTCCCAGGTGGTGAGGCCGTTGGCGAGCGTCGGCGCGTAGAGCGCGAGCGCGAAGACAGCGAGCAACCAATGACCGCGTTTCTGCAGCACGAACGCAGTGAGTCACCACTTGAGACGCGCGTGGTCAAGCCGCTCGCGATGCCTTGACCCTGTGTCGCATCAGTGCAAGGAGGCCGCGCTTTCTTCAGTCATCCCGCCGATTTCCATGAAGAGGTCACGATGAGCGACGCCGCGGTTGCCGAGACGCCCAAGGGTCACCCCAAGGGGCTCTACGTGCTGTTCGTCACCGAGATGTGGGAGCGCTTCAGCTACTACGGCATGCGCGCCATCTTCACGCTGTTCATGACGAAGGCGCTGCTCTTCGACAAGGGCCGCGGCTCGGAGATCTACGGCAGCTACACCGGCCTCGTGTACCTCACGCCGCTCATCGGCGGGTACGTGGCCGACCGCTTCTGGGGCAACCGCAAGTCGATCATCTTCGGCGGCGCGCTCATGGCGGCCGGGCAGTTCATGATGTTCCTGTCGGGCACGTTCTACAAAGAGGTCGGGCTCGCCACGATGCTGATGTACGGCGGCCTCGGGTTGCTGATCTTCGGCAACGGGTTCTTCAAGCCGAACATCTCGACGATGGTCGGGCAGCTGTACCCGGTCGGCGACAAGCGCGTCGATTCGGCCTTCACCATCTTCTACATGGGCATCAACCTGGGCGCGTTCTTCGCGCCGCTCGTGTGCGGCTTCTTCGGCGACACGGGCTCGCCGGCCGACTTCCGCTGGGGCTTCCTCGCCGCGTGCATCGGCATGATCCTGTCGCTGATTCTCTTCATCCTGCTGAAGGACAAGTACATCGTCACGCCCGAGGGCGTTCAGATCGGTGACAAGCCGAACACCGCGCGTGAGGTGAAGGTCGAGGGCGCTCCGGCGGCGAAGACGAGCATGATGCCGGCGCTCATCTGGGGCGTCATCGCGCTCGTGCTCGCGGGCATCTTCTATTTCGCGGCCGGCATGGACCTCATCGGCACGTTCATCTTCACCCTGACCATCGTCGCGCCCGGCTACATCATCTCGGACCCCTCGCTCACGACCACCGAGCGCCAGCGCATTCTCGTCATCTACATCGTCGCCTTCTTCGTCATCTTCTTCTGGGCGGCGTTCGAGCAGGCCGGTGCGTCGCTCACGTACTTCGCAGAAGAGCAGACGAACCGTGAGCTGTTCGGCAAGACGATTCCCGCCTCGTTCTTCCAGGCGATCAACGCCGTCGCGATCGTGCTGCTGGCCCCCGCGTTCGTCGGTCTGTGGAGCGCGCTGGGCAAGAAGAACCTCGAGCCCGCCTCGCCGTACAAGCAGGCGCTCGGCCTGTTCCTGCTGGCGCTCGGCTACGTCGTCATCGCGATGGGCGTGAAGGGCCTCGCGCCCGGCGTTCGCGTCTCGATGATGTGGCTCATCAGCCTCTACACGATTCACACCCTCGGAGAGCTCTGCCTCTCGCCCATCGGTCTCTCGATGGTGAACAAGCTCGCGCCGGTGCGCTTCGCGTCGCTGCTCATGGGCGTGTGGTTCCTCTCGACGTCGGCAGCCAACAAGTTCGCCGGCACGCTCTCCGGCCTGTACCCCGAGCCCGTCGTCGCCGTGTCGACCGTCGAGAAGCTCGAGACCGAGAAGGCCGTCGCGCTGTTCCCGAAGGAGTACGACAAGCAGAAGCGCAAGGTGAACGAGGTGCCCGTCATCGCCATGGAGCTCGTGCAGCTCGGCGACATCAAGGACGAGGCCGTGAAGGGGCAGATCAAGACGGTGATGGAGACGAACCTCGTCGACAACGCGAAGTCGTTCATCGGCTTCAAGATCGCCACGCTGTACGACTTCTTCATGGTGTTCGTGGTGATGGCCGGTGCGTCGTCGGTGGTGCTCTTCCTGCTGTCGAAGAAGCTGCTGGAGTGGATGCACGGCGTTCGTTGACGCCCCGTTGAGAATCGGGGGGCTGGGACCTTGCGCTGCGCTCGTCGCGTGGCCTAAGGCGCTCGGCCCGGGGAAGGCTGATTCGTGAGTCAAACGCTCAAATCACTGCCAGTCGATCTTGCCGAGCTGTGCATCGCGCTGGCGGCGGAGAGCGAGACGTCCGACCTGAAGTGGTTCCTCGACCTCGACTCGGGGAAGGTCATTCTCGTCAACCGCGAGTACGACGCGGCCGAGTGGGGCGGGCTCAAGCCTGAAGAGATCGAAGGCAACCCGGCGCGGTTCAAGCCGGTGCCCCCAGCCGAGCCTCAGCATCAGCTCATCGACATGCAGGCCTTCGTGGCGGCGTTGACCGACGTGCGGCTGAAGGAGTCGCTCGAGTTGGCGCTCTCGGCGCCGCGGCCCGAGCGGCGGTTTCGTGCGGTGCTTGGCTGGTTGCCCGACGAGCTCGAGAAGTGGCACAGCTTTCGGCAGCAGCGGTTCGAGACGCGGGCGTTTTCGTGGCTGTCGACGCTCGGCGTGTCGGTTGCCAAGAGCTGATCGTGGCTGAGCCCGAGACGTGCCCGCGCTGCGGCACCTTCGCGGTGCTCGAGAGCAATGGGTTTCGTCGGGTGTGCGGCCCGTGCATTCCGCTCGTGCGTCACGCGGCGGAGTTGGCGAATGGAGACCCGATCAAGCTGTTGTCGGCGCTGGGACGGGTGCTTCGAGAGATCGGGCCCTTCCTGCTCGGTCTGTCCGTTGCGTCGGTCGCGCCCCTGGTCGCAGTGCAGCTGTTCGAGTTGGGCCCCCGGTGGCTTCCGAACACGTTGCAGGTCGTGACGTCGAGCTTCGTCGAAGCGGTCGTTCTGCTCACCTTTCGCGCTCGCGTTCTGAGCAATCAACCGCAGGCCCCGATCCCGTGGGCACTCGCGCTTCGCCGATTCCCCCGTGTGTTCGCGGTCAATCTCGTCGGGGCCGTCCTGCTGACGCTGTGTCTGCCCGCGATGCTGCTCTATGGCCCCTTCATGGCCGCCATTGCGATCGCCGCGCTCGAGCAGTCAGGCCCCATCGATGCTTTCACCATCGCCTGGAAGCGGAGCGCCGGGCAGCGAGTCGCCCTGACCGTTGCGTCGTTGGTTCCGATGGTTCCGCAGATGGCGCTGCTGACGGTGCCCGCGGTGGTAGACGCCGTGCTGATGGCGACATCGGGCCGGCACCTGCTGCCTCCGCCCTGGCTCGCGGTGCTTACGATGCTGAGTTCCGCAGTCATCTCGCTGCCGACGATTCTGTTTCAGCTCGTGGCCTGGCTCGCGACACGGCCGCAGCCTCAGGGCGTCGACGCGGCTTCGTCGTAGATCGCCATCAGCTTCTTCGCCTCGGTCTCGACGCTGAAGCGTTTCAGCGCTTCTTCACGAGCGGCGGCCCCGACACGCGCGACGAGCTCGGGGTCGTTCATCAGCTTCGCGAGGATCTTCCGCAGCCCCTCGACGTCTCCGGGATCGAAGAGGAAGCCCGTACGCCCATCGTCGATCACCTCGGGCACCGCCGCGATGCGCGTCGCCACCACGCAGCAGCCGGTCGCCATCGCCTCGATGAGCACCATCGAGAACGCCTCGGCGTACGACGGGTGCACGAGAATCGAGAACCCCTGGTACCAGGGCACCACGTTGCGGTGCTCTCCGGCCAGCACGAGGCGGCCCTTCGTCTTCGTCTTGAGCCCCTCGGCCCATTCGGAGTCGGGCCCCTTCGCGAGCCCGACGAGCACCGGCGTCCACTGCGGCGCTCCGTCGAGCAGGGGAGCGATCGCCTCGACGAAGTCGCCCTGGCCCTTGTTCTGACGCACGCGACCGACCACGCCGACGCCACGTTCACCCGGCAGCTCCAGCGCCTTGAACGCCGCGCTGCGATCGGTAGGCGGGGTGAACCGATTCAGCTCGAGCCCGTGCTGGACGATGGTCGACGGCGTCGCGACCCACGCAGCAGCCAGCTTGTTCAGCGTGACGACCTTGCGCGCGAAGCGGAGCAGCAACTTCGTGAACCGCCCCACCGGCCGAGGGCTGTGACTCGTCGCCACCACCGTCAGCTTCCGGCCGAGCAGCTTCAGCAGGTAGCCCCACAGCACCTCGTTGTTCCGGTGCGCGTGCCAGACGACCTGCTCCGTGCCGCTGCGCCGCCACAGCTCGCCCCACGTCAGGTGCGGCAGTTCGGCCGGCATCTGCTCGCCGATCACCTTCACTTCGCCGAGCGCGCCCTGGGCCTTCGCGACCAGCTCGACGTGCGCCGTGACTCCCGTGCGCCTGGGGTGAAAGTGAGGGTGGACGATCAACATTTCGGCGGCCGACCCATACCCCAACA
>JAACJQ010000029.1 GCA_016879935.1 Archangiaceae bacterium
GCTGAACCCGGGTGAGACCCCACGCAGCCGCCCACCGCTCTCGGGGTCTGGCGGGCGTCACCTGATCGAACCGCGCTGCGATGATCGACACGCTCTCGGGGCGCAACGAGGCCGGCACCCGTGAAGGGTCGAGTTCGCGATAGAGGGCACCGAGCGCCTCGAGCGAGCTGCCGCCCTTCGCCAGGTTCGCGCGCACACCCTCGAACTCTGGGCGCTCCAGCAGCAGTGCGCCCCAGTCGACGAGCGGAATCATGCCCGTGAAGAACTCGAAGGCAGGCGTGGCCACGGTGCCGTCGAAACGTGCGACCTGCAGCGCGAAGTTGGCGCCCATCGAGCCCGCGAAGACACCGAGCGTCTTGACCCCGCGGCTCCGGAGCAGGGCCACCGTGTCGCGCAGATCAGCCACGCCCTGCGCGATGACGCCGAGATGATCCGACAGCAGCGTCGCCAGCACCGCGTCGCCTGAGTGGAGCCCGCTCGGCGTTCGCTCCAGGTGGTACGGGGGCACGAAGAACACCACGTCGACGCCCTGTGCGAGCGTGTCGAGCAGCAGCGGGCGAAGCAGCTTCAGGGCCAGCTCGGAGACGTACAGGCCGGGCACCCAGAGCTGCACCGGCCGCTCCCCGAGCCTTCCGTGGCGGTAGACGTACAGCCGCGCGTAGTTCGACTCGAGGTACCGCAGCGACCGGCGGCTGCGAAAGACGAGCTGCTCCTCGATGAGGCCTTCGGCGAGCTGGTGGGTGCCGATGGGCAGCCTGATGACGGTGGGCACGCCCTCGGGGCGGGTCAAGGCCTCGAGCTCGGCGCTGGTGTGAAACGGCCAGGGCTGGTGGTCGACCTTGCCTGCCCAGCCCGACGCGAGCGCCGCCTTCGCTTCGATGGCCTGCACGTCGAGCGCCGTGTGCACGGTCGCACACCCAGACACGCCGACGAGCAAGCCCAGCCATCGCACGGCCTTCAGATGCAGCCAGCGCCGCGCCAGGTTCAGTCTTTCGCGCCTTCGTACAGCGCGTCGAGGGCGGCCTTGTAGCGAGCCGTCACCACCTTGCGCTTCACCTTGAGCGTCGGAGTGAGCTCGCCCGTCTCCTGCGAGAAGTCCTGCGGCACGAGGTGGAACTTCTTCATCGTCGAGTACGGAGGCTGCGTCGCGTTCACCGCGTCGATGGCGGCCTTCACCTCGGCGATGATCTCGGGCCGCTTCACCAGCTCGGCGACGCTGCTCACCGTCACGCCCTTCTCGGAGAGCAGCTTCTTCGCAGTCTCTTCGTTCACGGCGATCAGCACCGTGAGGTACGGGCGCATGTCTCCGTGCACCATCGAGTTCGAGACGATGGGCGAGGTCTTGAGCGCGTTCTCGAGGTTCTGGGGCGCGCAGTACTTTCCGCCCGAGGTCTTGATGAGGTCCTTCTTGCGGTCGGTGATGCGCACCGAGCCGTCCTTGTCGATCTCGCCGATGTCGCCGGTGTGGAAGAAGCCATCGGGCCGCAGCACCTCGGCCGTCGCCGCCTCGTTGCCGTAGTAGCCCTTCATGATGTTGGGCCCACGAATGAGAATCTCGCCGTCTTCGGCGATGGTGAGCTCCACGCCGGGGAAGGGCTTGCCCACCGTGCCGATGCGAATCGAGCCAGGCACGTTGAGGGTGCTGGCGGCGCTGGTCTCGGTGAGGCCGTAGCCTTCGCACACCGTGAAGCCGACGAGCTCGAAGAAGTAGCCGATCTTCCGCGGCAGCGGAGCGCCACCCGAGACGAACAGCTGCAGCCGGCCGCCGAGCTTCTCGTCGAGGCCCGCCTTCACCTTCTTGAACACGAGCGCCTTCGCGAGCGCGAACCCGAGCGAGTCGTACGGCTTGCCCGCCTCTTTCGCGGCGACGTACTCGTCGAACAGCTTGAACGCCCAGCGCGCGAGCGAGCCCTTCACTCCGGGCGCCGACAGCGCATTGCCCTGGACGCCGGCGAAGACCTTCTCGAACACGCGCGGCACGGCGGGGAAGATGGTCGGCTTCGTCTCGGCGAGGTTGGCGACGACCTTCTCGACCGACTCCGCGAAGATCATCGTGAAGCCCAGCGCCAGCCACGCCGCCTTCGCCACCTGCGCGAAGGAGTGCGCGAGCGGCAGGAAGAGCATGAGCGAGTCGTCGTCCTTCATCACCTTGAGCGACCGAATGGTGTCGGCTTCGAAGGCCCAGTTCCCGTGCGTCAGCATCACGCCTTTGGGGTCGCCGGTGGTGCCCGACGTGTAGATGAAGTGGCAGAGGTCATCTGGCTGAATGGCCGCGACGCGGGCGTCGAAGTCAGTGACGCCTTTGCCTTCGTCGATGAAGCGCTCGAGCGTGCGCTCGTTGTCACCGGTGACTGCGCCCTCGAAGAGCACCACGCCCCGGCACGCGGGAGCCTCGCCGAGCTTTTCCCGGGCGCGCGTGAGGCGGCCGGCCTGCTTGGCGTCGGGCCGGTCGTCGTCGACGAAGAGCAGCACCGAGCCCGAGTGCGAGAGGATGTAGCGAACCTCTTCTGGCGTGTTCGACGCGTAGATAGGCATGCAGACCGCGCGCGCCGCCGCGATGGCGAGATCGACGACGACCCAGGTGAGGCTGGTGGCCGCGAAGATGGCGACCCGATCGCCCGGCTTCACCCCTGCCGCGACCAGTCCATCGGAGACCTGCTTCACGCGGCTGACGACCTCTGACCAGCTGACGTCCTGCCAGCCCGAAGCGGTCTTGTGTCTTGCGGCAGGGCTCGTTCGGCTCTTCGCACGAGCCAGCAACATCTCGACGAGGTTGCCCTCGGTCACTTCAGCTCCTTGTCGATTGCCTCCGAGACCGTCTTCGCCCACTTCTTCATGCGGCGCGCCTCGGGCGGGTCGTACGAATCGGAGCCGTTGAGCACCTTGTCGATGTTGGTCTTGGCCTCCTTCGCGTTGCCGTCCTTCAGCTCGGTCTCGGCGAGGTACAGCCAGGCCCGCAGGTGCTCAGGGTGCTTCTCGGCGACGCTCTTGAGCTCGCTGCGCGACTTGGCGAGGTCACGCTTGGGCCAGGGAAGCTCCCAGTAGTAGCGGCCCTTCGCGTTCACGGGCCCGTGGCGATCGAAACCGGCGTCGGCTTTTCGCGCCTTCTCGAGCTCGTCGTTGAACTTGCCCTCGAGGCCTTCACCCAGCGCCTTCAGAATGCCGACCGCCTGGCTGTACGCGCCGATGTTGAGCGCGACGTAGTAGTGGCCCTGCATGCCGTCGCCCTTCGCCTTCACGGCGCGCTCGGCGAACGTCCACCCCTCCTTCGCGATCTGCTTCTTGAGCTTCTCGTCGGTGGCGCCGTCGGCGATCCACCAGCGGTAGCGGCCGGCACGCCAGAGCACTTCGAAGTCGTCGGGAAATGCCTTGAGGCCTTCGGTGATCGCCTCGTCGGTGGCCTTCATCGAGGCGGCGTCGTCGCGGGTCTTCCACAACTCATCCAGCTTGGTGACGACATCAGCGGCCGAGGCCGGCTGCGCGAGGGCGGGAACCGAGACGAGGAGTGAAAGCAGGAGCAGTCGCATGGGCGCGCATGCTCCCCGGTTTCGGCTGAAAAAACGAAACCGCGATGCACCGTGGTGGCGCATCGCGGCAAGGTCGGAATCGATCGTCATGCCGGGCCAGACGCACGCGCCCGGCGGGGCTTCACGCTGCGACGTTCAGCTCCATCGTGTCGTTCTCGGCCTCGGAGAGGTCTTCGAGGTAGCGCGCGAGGAAGTGCTTCGTCTTCAGCTCGACCTGGCGCACGCGCTCGCGGGAGACGCCCCAGCGCTGGCCCAGCTCTTCGAGGGTGCGTGGCTTGTCCTGGGTGAGGCGCTCCTGGAGGATGTCCCAGCCCAGGTCGCCCAACCGGCGGCGCACCCGCTGGAGCGCAGCGGCGACCTCTTCGTCCTGCTCGAGCTTGAGGAAGCTCAGGTCGGGCGTCGGGCCGGCGTCTTCGAGCCGCTCCATGTAGGTCGAGTCGGACTCATCATCGAGCGGCGTGTCGAGCGAGAAGTCGCTCATCGAGATGCGCTCGTGCTCGCCACCACGCACGTGGCTGCGGTTGTCCTTGAGGTAGCGCGTGATGTACGCGCGAATCCACCAGACGGCGTAGGTCGCGAAGCGCACGTTCTTCTTCGGGTCGAAGTGCTCGATGGCCTTCATCAGGCCGACGTTGCCTTCCTGGATCAGGTCGTCGAGGCGAGCGCCGCGGCTGGCGAACTTCTTGGCCACCGCCACCACGAAGGGCAGGTTACTGACCGCGAGCGTGCGACGGGCCGACTCGTCACCCTTCTTCGCGCGCCGAGACAGCTCGTACTCGTCTTCACGGGTCAGCTGTTTGTGGCCGCCCATGCTGCGCATGTAGTGAGAAAGTCCGTCTGAACCACCGCTCTTCGTTGCACGGGCCAGCATCTTGTCCTCCTCGGCCGTGAACAAGGTTTGTTCAGGCTCGAGCAGAAGATGCTCACCCCAGACTTCGGTTTCGAAAAAGGCCACGGGCCACCTCCCCAGCGTGTCAGTCTCTGAAGCGACGCTTCGGAGTCAGAGCAAGCCCGGGGCCGCGCACACCCTTCAAAGAAGGCTCGGCATTCCGATGAGATACGAGGCTATTCCCAGATCTTGCCGGGGTTCATCGTGACAGATGGGTCGAGAACGACCTTCAGCCGTCGTTGGAGCTCACGCAGTGGCTCCGGTTGTTCGAGCGGCAAGAACCGCTTCTTGGCGAGGCCAACCCCGTGTTCGCCGGTGATGGTGCCTCCGAGTTCAACCGTAACGGCCATCATTTCGGCCAGCACGGCTTCGACGCGGGGCCAGTCTTCGCGGGTTCGGTAGAGAACGTTCGAGTGCAGGTTGCCGTCGCCGGCGTGCCCATAGGTGGCGACGGTGAGGCCTTCACGTTTGCCGGCTGCCTTGAAGCGCTCGATCGCCTCAGGGACCTTCGAGCGCGGCACCACGATGTCTTCGGAGATCTTCTTCCCGGTCAGCGCACGCAGGGCCGGTGAGACCTCTTTACGGACGGCCCAGATGCGCTCGCGCTGTGACTCGTCTTGCGCGACCACGGCCTCGAGGCTGGCCCAGCTCGCGCACTGATCGACGAGCATCGCCAACTCCGAGAGAACTCCCGCTTCGTGATTGCCATCCATCTCGGCGATGACGACGGCCCCCGCTTCCGGGGGAACGGGCAACCCGCGACCGGCGATTGCCTGCAGCGCAACCTCGTCGAGCAGCTCCAGCGTTCGCGGCCACAGCCCACTGGTGAGCACCGACGAGAGCGCCTTCGCGGCGTCGGCGACCGTCTTGAACGGAATGAGGGCGGTCTTCACGACGCGCGGCCGGGGAATGAGCTTCACCGTGATCTCGGTGGCGATGCCGAGCGTGCCCTCGCTGCCGACGAAGAGCGCGACGAGATCGTACCCGGCGACGCCCTTGCCCGTTCTTCGGCCGACCCGGAGCACCTCGCCCGTGGGGAGCACCCACTCGAGCCCGATGACGTAGTCGCGCGTGACGCCGTATTTCAGCGCGCGCGGGCCGCCGGCGTTCTCGGCGACGTTGCCACCCATGGTGCAGTACGCGGCGGAGTTCGGGTCGGGCGGGTAGAACAGCCCGAGCTTCTCGGCGGCCTCGTCGACCTGCGCGGTGAAGACGCCGGGCTGCACGACCATGAGCAGATCGTCGGCGTTCACCTCGAGAATGCGGTTCATCTTCTCGAGCGAGAGCGCGAGCCCGCCTTCGATGGGCAGGCTGCCGCCGCTCTTGCCGCTGCGAGCGCCGACGGGCGTGACGGGAATGTGGTGCTTGGTGGCGAGCGCGAGAATGCGGCTCACCTGCGCGGTGCTGGTCGCGCGGACGAGCGCCTGCGGAGGAAACTCGCCCAGATCAGACTCGTCCCTTCCATAGGGCGCGAGCGTGTCGAGCTCGGTCGTGAGGTCGAGCCCCTCGGGGAACGCGGCGCGCAGATCGGCGAGGAACGCGTCGAGGCGCTCCTTCGGCACGCTCACGGGCGACGACCGAGACGGGCCCACAGCTCGGCGCGCATTCCCGGCTCCTTCATGACGCCTTCGTAGGCCTCGGCGTGCGTCACCGCATCGCACTGCTCCCCACCGCGCAGGCGAAGGCACGTCTGTTCGGCCTCGAGCAGACACGCGGCGCCCTGGCTGCCCAGCTCGGTCATGAGCGAGGTGGCGATCTGCCGGGACAGCTCTTCCTGCAGCACGAGCCGGTGCGAGAAGACGTCGACGAGCGCGGCGAGGCGGCCGAAGCCGATCACGCTCTGCCCGGGCACGTAGGCGAGGTGCGCGCGGCCCGAGTAGGGCAACAAGTGGTGCGGGCACATCGAGCGGAACCAGAGATCGGTGACGATCACGACCTCGCGGTCGGAGGCGTGGGTGACGGGAAACCGCTCGGCGAGCACCTGCTTCGGCGTCTTCTGGTACCCGTCGAGGAACTCGTCGGCCCAGGCGGCGGTGACGCGCTCGGGCGTCTCCTGCAGGTTCGGGTCGCCGGGGTCGAGGCCCGCAGCCTCGAGGAAATCACGCACCGCCTGCTGCATGGCCGCGCGATTCACCTTCGGCTGGCGGCGGGCGGCGCTCATCTGCGGTACGTGACGCAGTACTCCGGCGTCTCCCACAGCTTGAGCTCCGAGAGCCCCGCGACGAGCGGCTCGAGCTGAGCCCACATCCACACGACGAGGTTCTCGGCGGTCGGGTTCTCGACGATGTCGTTCAGGTAGTAGTGATCGACCTTGGTGAGCACCTTGTCCCAGACGGTCTTCTTCACCTCGTCGAAGTCGCGAATCATGCCGTCCTTCGGCGACGGGCGACCCTCGAGCACGACGTGCAGGACGTAGTTGTGACCATGCAGCCGCTTGCACGGGCCGTCGTAGAACGGCAGCTGGTGCGCGGCGCTGAAGTGAAACTCGACTGACAGCGACATCTCCATGGCGGGGCCTCTATCGCGGGTTCGACGGGCCGCGCTACTGCGACTGACTCAGAAGAACCGGGTGGGCTCGGTGCGGGTGAGCTTCTCGACGGGAATGTCGACCTCGAGCTCATCGGTGGGAATGAAGGCGGGCCGATCGATGCACATGAAGCTCTGCTCGATGTCGGTGACGTTCTCGTAGCGGTGCGCGAAGCCCTTCGGCCAGGTGTGCGCGGTGCCCGGAGTCACCGGCGTGCCCTGGAGCAACAGGCCGTCCCCCAGCACGAGCTCGGACTCGTCGAGGTGGTGGTGAATGTGCGTGGGCAGCACGGTGCGGGGCGCGATGCGCTCGCGGTACACGCCGCACTCCTTCGTCTCGAAGATGACGTCGACGAAGCCGAACGACTTCTTCTCGGTGACCAGCTTGAAGTCGGTGCGATCTCGCTGAATCTCGAGCGTCGGTACGGCAGCCCCCGAGAGCGCGACGAGCTTCGAGAGCTTCACGTCGACCCGCTCGACCTGCGGCCGGGGCACGTCCTGGCTGGGGGCGGTGAGCAGCCACGCCGCCACGGCCTCGGCTGCGCTCTCGAGCAGGCGAAAGCGGCCCGCGACCAGAATGAAGCGCAGCTCACCCAGCAGGTGCGAGTAGTCGACGGTGGCGGCGAGCCGACCGTGCTTGGCGGCGTCGCGGGTGTCGAAGTGCAGCGTGACGTCGAGCTCGACGGGCTGCGGCGTGTTCCGCTCGAAGTCGAAGAGACCGACGATGCAGTCGAAGCGCATGCCGCGCAGGGAGAGTCTGTCGAGGGAGCTCATGCGAGGGCCTGTTCCACGTCGAGGAGAATGAAGAGCTCCCCATCTTGTCGTCCGAGGCCCGCGACTGCACGACGATCGCCACCGAGCGAAGGAGCAGGCTCGAGCTTCGAGAGCGGCAAGCGCACCACGCCGCGCACCTTGTCGACGAGAATGCCTGCGTCGCCTTCGGGGTCCTTCAGGAGCACCACGCGCGCTCCCCGCGGCACGTCGTTGGGCCCCTCGACCCGCGCAGGCGCCTCTTCGAGGTTGAGCCGCTGCTTCAGGTCGTAGACAGGGAGCATCTCGCCGCGCACGTTCATCACGCCGAGCACGTGGCTCGCGACGCGCGGCACCGAGGTGATGATGGGCACTTTGAGAATCTCGCGCACCGCGCCGATCGGCACCGCGTAGGTCTCGGTCGAGAGCTCGAAGGCGAGAAACTCTTCGGGCAGCTCGTCGACCTCTTCGATGCTGTCGGCGATCTCTGGGGCCAGCTCGAGCCAGGCGCCCACGGTCTCGTCTGGGCGATAGAAGAAGCGCTCGAGCAGGGCATCGAAGCGTGTGCGAGGCGCCATGGTCAGCCCACCGCCGCCTGAGGCCGTTTCAGCTCTTCGACCAGCGCGCCGACGTCGAGCACGAGCACGGCGCGGCGATCACCCAGCTCGGTCGCGCCCGCGATGCCGGGCACGCCCGTGAGGCGCCCGCCCAGCGGCTTGGTGACGATGTCTTCCTGGCCGAGCAGCGCGTCGACGGCGAGCCCGAAGCGCTCCTGGGCGAGGCCGATGATGACGACGAAGTAGCGATCGGCGGTCGACTCCCGCAGGTTGAAGATGCGTGAGAGCCGAACGAACGGCAGCGTCTGCCCGCGCACGTCGATGACCTCGCGCCGCTCGATGGTGCGCAGCTGCGACGGCTTCACCGAGACGATCTCGGTCACCGAGTTGAGCGGCACGGCGAAGGTGCGATCGCCGACGGCCACCACCAGCGCGCGAATGATGGCGAGCGTGAGCGGGAGCGTGAGCACGAACCGGGTGCCCTCCCCTCGTTTGCTCTCGATGTCGATGAGCCCCGAGAGCCGCGAGAGGTTCGTCTTCACCACGTCGAGGCCGACCCCACGGCCCGAGAGTTCGCTGACGTCACTGCGCGTCGAGAAGCCAGGGAGGAACACGAGGTTCAGCAGATCTCGCCGCTCGAGCTCTTCGGTCGCCTCGTGGGTCACCAGCCCCCGCTCGATGGCCACCTGGCGAATGCGCGTCTCGTCCATGCCCGAGCCGTCGTCGCCCACCTCGATCTGCACCTGATTGCCCAGCTGCTGCGCCTTGAGCCTGATGACGCCGCGCGCGTCTTTTCCCTGCTCGATGCGCCGCTCGGGAATCTCGATGCCGTGATCGAGCGCGTTGCGCAGCAGGTGCATCAGCGGGTCAGACAGCTCTTCGACGATCAGCTTGTCGAGCTCGACGTCTCCGCCCGAGACCTCGAAGTGCACGTCTTTTCCGCTCTGGCGAACGAGCCGGCGCATCAGGCGCGCCAACTTGTCGAACACCTGCACCAGCGGCACCATGCGCACGTCGAGCACGCCGTTCTGCAGCTCGTCGAGCTTGCGCTCGAGCGCGCGCGATTCCTTCTGAAGCTCCTGCGCCCACAGCTTGGGCAGCGGCGTGCCACTGGACTGCTTCGCGACTTCGGCCAGCCGGTGAATGTTGGCGCGCACGGTGAGCAGCTCACCGATGGTATTCATCAACGAGTCGAGGCGCGAGATGTCGACGCGAACGGTCTGCGCGAGCGAGCGCAGGCTGGGCTCGGCGCCCTGCATCACACCCGACGGGCTCGAGCTCTGTTGATACGGCTGAAGGTCGGGCGCGCTGACCTCTTGAATGAAGAGCGGAGCCGGCTTGCGCGGAGCGGGCGTGAACTCGGGCTCCCGCATCGGCGCGGCCGGCTTCATGGCCTTCTGGGTGAGGGGCGCGACGGTGGCGAGCGACGCGACGGTGCGCTCGATCTCGTCCTTCGGGCGGCTGCTGCCGAAGATGAGATCGAAGGCGATCGACGCCTCATCGCCCGGCTGCGAGCTGGGCAACGTGCTGATGACCTCGCCGAGCGGCTTGAGGAGCCCGTTCAGCGACGCGAGCCGTTGGTCGAAGTCGTCGAGCCCGAAGACGGCGCGCACCTTCCACAGCGCGACGCCCTTCTTCACGTTCTCGCGAAGTCGGTGCTCTTCGTACTCGGTGAAGACGCTGCGAATCGCCGGGTCGATGCCCACCTCGTCGAGCACGTCAGCGGCGCCCGACTGGCCCCCGCTGGCGAGCCGCGCGAACGTCTCGGCGAGCGTGTTGGCACGTCTGCCCGTCTCTGCCGACGCGGCGTCGCCCGAGGCCTCGCGCAGCATCAGCGTCAGCACGTCGACGCCCTCGAGCAGCGAGTCGATCAGCGTGTCGCTGTTGGGCACCTTGCCCAGCCGGAGCGCGTCGAGCACGTCTTCGAGGTGATGGGCGAGCGCCGAGATGCGCTCCTGCCCGAACATGGCCGAGAGGCCCTTGAGCGAGTGGGCCGCGCGGAAGATGGCGTTGAGCAGATCGGGGTCGGCTTCACGGCCCCGTTGCGCGTCAAGCACCGCCACGTCGTGCGCGAGCGTCTCGAGCACCTCGTTGGCTTCGGCGACGAACTCGGACAGCGCGCGCGGCGGAGCCATGCGTCGTCAGAGCTTCAGGTAGCGCCGCACCAGCGCGGTGAGAATCTCGGACTGGAACGGCTTGACGAGGTATTCGCTCGCGCCGAGCTGGAGGCCGCGGTTCCGGTCCTGCTCGCGGCCTTCGGTGGTCACGACGAACAGCGGCGTCTCGCGATAGTGCGGGTTCTTCTTCACGAAGTTGATCAGCTCGAGCCCGTTGATGTCGGGCATGTTGATGTCGGTGATGATCAACGAGAAGCGATGGCGAGGCAGCACCTTGAGCGCCTCGAAGCCGCTCACCGCCGTGTAGACCTCGACGCCTTCGAGAACCTCGATGGCTGCAGCGAGCAGCTCCCGCGTCGCGCGCGAGTCTTCGACGATGAGTACCTTCCGAACGTCCACGTGCGGTGAGGTTAGCTCAAAAGCCGCGTGAGACGAAGACGGAGCTGACCCGGGCTTCAGCGATCTTCAGCGCAGGTGGGTCAAGGCGCGATCGATGGGTCGCCGAGCACCACGACCCGCCCCGCCTTCCACTTCGCGACCAGGGCCCGGCTCAGCACGCCCCCGACCGCCACCGCGTCGAGCTGGGGCAGCAGGGGAACGGTGATGGCGATGTGCTCGGCTTTGACCTTCTCGAGCATCGCCAGGCTGGCCGTGACGGCGTGCTCGAGCCCCAGGGTCGTCACCGTTCGGGAGGCGCCCAGCCCCACGGCGAACACCTTCGCGGGAGCGATGCGCTCGTCAGACGGCATCAAGAGCTTCTCGCCGGGCGCGCCGGTGAAGAAGCCATCGATCAGTGCCCGCGAGAGCGCGCCGCACAGCCGCCAATCGACGAAGCCGTTGCCGCCCTGCAGCGGCCGCTGATCTTCGGGAATGAGGCAGACCACCGCGTCGAGGTCGTCGAGCGTGTCGACGGCGTGCAGTGACGGCTCCTTCACGAGCGACATCGATCAGGCCTTGTCGAGGGCGATCGCGATGCGATCGAGCACGCCGTTGATGAAGGCCGCCGAGTCTTCGGTGCCGAACAGCTTCGCCAGCTCGATGGCCTCGTTGATGGTCACCTTGCGGGGAATGTCGGCGCGGTGCTTGAGCTCGAAGACGCCGAGGCGCAGCACGTTGCGATCGACGCGCTGCATGCGATCGATGCGCCAGTTCTGGCTGTGCTGCTCGATGAGGGTGTCGAGCTCGGCGCGCTGGGCGTGAACGCCGTCGACGAGCTCGAGCGCGAACACGTGTGCGGCGTCGTCGCGGGGGCCCTGATCATCGGAGGCGGCCCAGGCCGACTCGACGGCGTCACGCGGCGTGGCCTTGTCGTTCTGATCGAGCTGGTAGAGCGCCTGGAGTGCGCGCTCACGACCCGTGCGGCGGCTACCCACGGTTACTTCGCTCCCATGCGCGCGTAGAGGTTCACCATCTCGATGCACGCCACGGCGGCTTCGGCGCCCTTGTTGCCCGCCTTCACGCCGGCGCGATCGACGGCCTGCTCGATGGAGTCGGTGGTGAGCACGCCGAAGGTGACGGCTGCGTCAGCGTTCAGCGTCGCCTGGCCCACGCCCTTGGCGACCTCGGAGGCGACGTAGTCGAAGTGCGGCGTGCCACCGCGAATCACGCAACCGAGGGCGATGACGCCGGCGTACTGCTTCGAGTCGCTGACGCGGCGAACGAGGCCGGTGAGCTCCCACGTGCCGGGGCAGCGGTAGACGTCGACGTCAGCGTCGGCCACCCCGTGGCGGGTCAGCGCGTCGAGGGCGCCCGAGAGCAGCTGCTCGGTGATGAAGCCGTTGAAGCGGCTCACGCAGATGGCGAAGCGGCCCTTCGGCGAGACGAGGTTTCCTTCGAAGAAGCGAGGCATGTGTTTTCTCACCCTACCGATGAACGACGCGTGGAGCTACCGGCCTTGCGACGCGGCGCTGGAGCCGGAACTGCCAGCGGGAGCTGCTCGACGACCTCGAGGCCGTAGCGCTCGACGCCGACGATGGTGTTGGCGGTGTTGGTGAGCAGCCGCAGGCGCTGCACGCCGAGATCCTGCAGAATCTGTGCGCCCACGCCGAACTCCTGCAGGCGCGTGTGACCCGCCTTGCCCGGAACCTGCTGCTCGTTGCTGGCAGGCTTCACCGCGAGGGCGTCGAGCCCGGAGACGTGCTTCTGCAACACCACGATCACACCGCGACCTTCGACCGAGATGCGGCGAAACGCCTGCTGGAGCGAGCTCTCGCCGGTGCACGCGTCCATCACGTCGCCCAGCAGTGTGGTGCGGTGAATACGCGTGATGATGGGGCGCTTGCCGCTGATGTCGCCCTTCACGAGCGCGAGGTGCACGGTCGGGTCGACGTCGGTCGAGTAGGCGTACGCGCGGAAGTCGCCCCAGGGCTCGCGGGTGACCGAGGTCTCGCCGATGCGGCGCACGAGGCGCTCGTTGCTCAGCCGGTAGGCGATGACGTCGGCGACCGAGAGCAGCAGCAGGCCGTGCTTCTTCGCGAAGCGCTCGAGGTCGGGCCGGCGCGCCATGGTGCCGTCGTCGTTCATCACTTCGCAGATGACGCCAGCGGGCGTGAGGCCGGCGAGGCGCGAGAGATCGACGCTGACCTCGGTGTGGCCTGGGCGAACGAGCACGCCGCCGTTGCGGGCGCGCAGGGGAAAGACGTGACCGGGGCGCGAGAGATCGGCCGGCTTCACGTCGGGCCGAATCGCCGTCTTGATGGTGTGCGCGCGGTCGGCCGCCGAGATGCCGCTGGTGACACCCTGCGCGGCCTCGATGCTCACGGTGAACGCGGTCTGGAACGGCGAGGTGTTGTCGGTCGCCATGAGCGGCAGGTTGAGCTGGCGAACCTGGTCTTCGGTGAGCGACAGGCAGATGAGGCCGCGCCCTTCACGGGCCATGAAGGTGATGGCCGAGGGCGTGACCTTGTCGGCGGCCATGACGAGATCGCCTTCGTTCTCGCGACCTTCGTCATCGGTGACGACGACGATGCGGCCTTTTCGGATCTCGGCGATGGCCTTCTGGACACGGGAGATCGCAGCGGCTTCCGGGCTCATGCGCGTTCCTCTGTCGGGAAAGGGCCGCGCCCGCAAGGGGATTGATGTTTCGCGCATCACCCGAACGAATGCCCCGCAATCGCCGCGTGAGCCCTTCGTCACGGGGCGCATGCGCTCCTGGATCCTGACCGTTTCGCTGGTGGTGTCGTCCGTGGCTCTTGCCGGGCAGTCGACCGAGGTTCGTGAGGTCGGCGAGTTCTCCGAGCTCGAGGTCTCGGGCGGCCTCGACCTGATCGTCACGAAGGGAAAGCCGTCGGTGACGCTCGAAGGCGACGAGGCCGAGCTGAAGAAGCTGTCGGTGACGGTCACGAAGGGCCGGCTCGTCATCGAGCGCAAGGGGTTCAGCCTGTCGTTCGGTCACGTCATCGCGCGGGTGTCGGTGCCGGCGCTCTCGAAGCTGGTGACGAGCGGCGGCGTGACGGCGACGGTGAGCGACGCGGCCGCGAAGGACTTCACCGTCGACGCGTCTGGAGGCGGCAGCGTGAAGGCCCAGCTCGACGTCGAGACGCTGGTGTTCGACGGCTCGGGAGGGGTGACGACGAAGCTGTCGGGGCGCGCGACGAAGCTGGTGGCCGATCTGAGCGGAGGCGTCGACTTCGATGGCCGGGCGTTGTCGACGAAGGCGGTCGTGCTCGACGCCAGCGGAGGCTGCGCGGCGAAGGTCACGGTGAGCGGAGGCATCACCGGCACGGCCTCGGGTGGCACCACCGTCAGCGTCTTCGGAAACCCCACGGCCGCGCAGCTCGAGACGTCGGGCGCCTCACACGTCGAGTACGTGAAATGAACCGCCGCTGACCAACGGGGCTCATGAAACGAACCGAGCCGGGACGCCCGAAGGTGCCCCGGCCCGAAGAGCTCGCGCAGCCTGGCCTTACTGAACGGTGAAGGTGCCGCTCACCGTACCGCCCGTGACGAACGAAACGCTGACCGAACCGGCGAGCGTCGCGCCGACCTGCGTCCAGGTGACCGTCGCAGTGCCGGGAATCATGGCCGACAGCACCACGCCCTGCGCCGTCGATTGGCTCGAGTAGAGCGTCGCCGAGAGGTTGTTGGTCGCTCCGGCAGCGGCAGGGCAGGCGTTGAGTTCGATGACGAGCCCGTCACGCTGCGTGTTGGGGTCGACGATGAAGAGCGCCAGCTGGCCGTTGTCTTCGTCGATGGCCGCGCCGGCGCTGGTGAGCGAGACCGCTCCGCTGCCGAGCGCCGAGCAGGTCAGCGAGCCATACGAGCCCGAGTAGGCGCCGCTGCCCTGCTTCGGCGTGCACGAGACGGGGCCGACCGAGACGCAGGCTCCGGCCTGGCAGACGAGCCCACGCGGGCACTGAGCGTTCGAGGTGCAGCCGCTCGCCGTGGGAATGCACTGCCCCGCGACGCACTGCTCACCCACCGCACATTGGGCGTTCGAGGTGCAACCCAAAGCCGTCACGCACTGACCCGCGAGGCACTGCTGGCCCGCGCCGCAGTCACGATCAGTCACGCAGACGGGAGCGGGGCCGGCGTCTTGCGGCTGAGGCGACACGCAGACACCCGCGTTGCAGAGCTGACCCGCCGGGCACTGGGTGTGGGAGGTGCAAGCCGGAGGCGTGGGGCGAACGCACTGCCCCGAGGCGCAGACCTCACCCGACGAGCAATCGGCGTCGACCACGCAGCCGGGCGGCGTCGAGGAGTACGGAACGAAGCTGGCCGAGAGGGTGCCGGTCACGCGCTGGCCGAGCGCCCCACCTGCAGCGGTGAGCGTGACCGTGCCGGTGCGGGCGATGGCCGTGACGTTGCCAGACGCCGAGTCGAAGATGACGGCCGTCTTCGTCGTGCCGTTCAGCGTGTTCGCGCCGACGACCCACGCGGAGTCGGAGATGAGCGCGAGCCCGTCTCCCGAGGCCGAGGTGAAGTCGCCGATGATGACATAGCGATCGGTCGTCGACGGGTCGGAGAAGGCGACGCTCGACGGGCCGCCACTCGCCGTCGGCGTCAGCGCCACCGAGAACGAGCCCGTGCCCACGGGAGTTCCGTTCCAGGTCTGGGGATCGATGATGGGCGCATCGAACTGCGCGTTCGCAGGCACGCTGCTCGTCGAACCCGCGCCGAGCGCCGACGTCGAACGCGGCGACCGGGGAACCTGCAGCTGCAACCGCGGGCCTGCGTCAGCACAGCCGACCAGCAGCCCCAGCATCACGACAGACCACACCACTCCGTGTGCCGCATTGCGCGGACACGCATCTCGCCTCGTCATGTGTTTGTCCCCTACACGCGACGCGGCGGCCGGCCCTCCCAGTGCTCGCCGACGTCGTGTGTGCGCGTGAGTGCAGTCAGCCCCACCGGACATTCATGGGATTTTTCGTGTCGACGCTCGTCACGGAGTTCGAGGGGCCAGCCGCCTCGCGCCCGGGCCCTCTGACGCAGCGCGGTCACCGGGGTTGAACAGCCCGCAGGCCTTCAGCGACAGGCACCCGCACTGAATGCACGACCCCAGCTGCGAGCGGAGCCGCTGGAGCTCGTCGATGCGCGCGTCGAGCAGCGGCCGCCACGATCGTGACAGCGCCTCCCAATCGGCCTTCGTGGGGGTGCGGTTGGCGGGCAGCGTCGCGAGCGCGTCTCTGATGTTCGCCAGCGAGAGGCCCACCCGCTGGGCGGCGGCGATGAAGGCGATGCGGCGAAGCATGTCGGAGGTGAAGCGCCGCTGCTTTCCCGGCAACCGGGTGGACCAGATGAGGCCCTGCGACTCGTAGAACCGAAGCGCCGATGCGGCGACTCCCGAGCGGCGCGCGACCTGACCGATGGACAAGAGCGTGACGGGCATGACGATTCGCTTGACCTCAAGTTCACTTCAACTTGCACATTGTCGGCATGAACCCCCTCGACGTCCAGCCCCTCGACGACGCCAGCCTCGTCGCGCACACCGCCCGCCAGCTCGTGCCCAGCGAGGTGGAGTCGTCGTTTCTCATTCACGCGCCGCTGGAGCTGCTCGCCCGCTCGGCGCTGCTCCCGCTGGTGCCCGAGGAGCACCGGCATGCGGCCCGCCACCGCATCGCCGCCATCGCAGAACGGTACCAGCGCGACTTCCGGCCCGCGGCCACCCCTGCTCCGCTGGAGTTCGAGGACACAGGCCACGCGACCCGAACGCTCCAACGTGGCCTCGACGAGACGAACACCGGGCTCGTCGACTCTGCCGTGCTCTGGCTCGCGGCTCGGCACGACGTGAAGACGTTGCGTCGACTGCTGCTTCCGCTCGTCATCGATCGGGTCGGCCTCGCGGCGCATGCACCGATTCTGTTCGCCGAGCTGCCACGGGTGAGCGATCGGCTCGAAGGGTTCGCTGGAATGCTCCGCACGCCCATGCACACGCTCGCCAAGGAGCACGGCACCGTGATGACGAAGCTCGAGTCCGACGCTGAGCTGAGCGCACAGACCCTCGAGGCGCGGCTTGGCGCCACACCACGCGTCCCCGTCGACCGCTTCTCGATCGCCCCTCGCCTGCGCGGCGTTCAGCCGCTCGTGAAGTCGCTGCTCGGCGGTGTCGAGCACCTGCCCACCGAGACGGTTCGCCGGTCGCTCCTCCGCGTCGCGGCCCAGTCGATGCTCGAAGACGACCCCGAGAGCGCGCCGTACATCTGGACGCACTGCCTCACCCTGCCCCTCGCGGTGCTGGAGAACGCAGACGTGATGCCCGACGCGGGAGCCGCCCACGTCGTGGCCGCGACGCACGTGCTCGCGTTCAGGGCGACCTCGGGCCGGGTGACGCTGTCGCGCGACTGGCAGCCGTCTCGAGCGCTCGCCGATCGGTTCACGCCGGGTTCGCCCAGCCGAGCGGCCGCGCTTCGAGCCCTCGTCGTTCGCGCCGCGCTTCACCATGACGCCCACCTCGTGAAGTACACGCGCGCGTGCCTCGATGCGGCGGCGCACGACCCCGAGCACGAGCTGCTCTTCTTCGCGGCGGCGGAGCGTCTGGGTGAGTGGTGGGACGCGCACCCGGACCTCGCAGACTGAGGTCGCTACGGCAGGCGGCTCTTCACGACCTTGCCCATCGCGTTGCGGGGCAGCTCGGCGACGAAGTGCACCTCACGCGGCCGCTTGTGCGGAGACGCGAGCGCGGCGACGTGATCCTCCAGCGTCTTCGACTCGACGGGCGCCGAGGTCACGACGAAGGCGACGATGCGTTCTCCGAGGTCGGGGTCGGGCCGGCCGACGACCGCCGCTTCACGCACGAGCGGGTGTTCGAGCAACGCCGCTTCGACCTCGCCAGCGCCGACCTTGTACCCGCCACACTTGATGAGATCGGTCGCGCGCCGCCCCACGATGCGCACGTGGCCATCGGCGTCGGTCGTGCCGAGATCGCCCGTGAAGAACCACCCGTCGGCGTCGAGCACAGCTGCGGTGGCGTCGGGCCGGTTCAAGTAGCCGAGAAAGACGTTCGGCCCGCGCACGGCGATCTCCCCCATTGCACCAGCCGCGACAGGAGCGCGCGCGTCATCGACCAGTTTCACTTCCACGCCGTCGACAGGCTGGCCGACCGAACCAGGTGGAAACGGCGAGCCTGCGCGAACGGCCGTGTTGATGAGCGTCTCGGTGAGGCCGTACCGCTCGATGACGCGCTTGCCGGTGAGCTGCTCGATGCGGGCCTGATCGCGTTGCGGCAACGCGGCCGATCCGCTCACCAGCAATCGCGCCGCACGCAGGCCTTCGACGATCGTCTGGTCGCTCGCGGCAGCCTCCGAGAGCCGGTGGTACATGGTCGGCACCGCGAAGAAGACCGATCGCCGCGCACCGAGCGCACTCGCGAGCGCGACGGGCTCGAACTTCGGGAACCAGTGCAGCGCACCGCCACGGCGAAGCGCGCCAAAGAGCCCGAGCACCAGGCCATGCACGTGAAACAGCGGCAGCGCGTGAACGATCGTGTCCTCTCTCGTCCACGCCCAGGCGGCTGCGAGCCCGTCGAGATCGAAGGCGACCGCCGACGCCGAGAGCAGCGCGCCCTTCGGAAGCCCTGTCGTGCCCGAGGTGTAGAGCACGAGCAGCGGCGCTGAATCGGTCTGGCGCCACGAGACCGAGTCTTCGGCTCCCGACTGCACCGCGCGCAACACGGGAACACCGGCGAGCTTCTCTTTCACCGCGTCGACGTCGGCCGCGATCGTCACCACGGGCTTCGCGTCGTTCGCGATGTGGCCGAGCTCACGCGCTCCGAGTTTGGGGTCGATCGGCACCGTCACGAAGCCGGTCGCCGCGTTCGCGATCAGCGCCACGCAGGTGTCGATCGACGGCTGGGTCCACACGCCGACGTGACTGCCGGGTGCCGCACCGTTCGCAGCGAGCAGGTGGGCGTGCGCCACGCAGCGCGCTCGAAGCGCCTTCGCCGTCAGCGCTTCGGCTCCGACCCGGAGCACCACCCGATCGTCGGCCGCCTCGAGCACGGGAAACAGCGCGCCCATGCTCACCGCCAGGTTGCCGCCATCACCGCGTGGCCATTCGCTGCCGACTCGACCTTCACCTGCGCCGACTTGCCGCCGAGGATCGAGACCAGCCCTTCGAGCAGCCCCGCGAGGAACTCGGGCTGCTGATCTTCTTCGACGGTGACCTGCAGCTCCTTCGAGCCGCGCTCCTTCACGTCGAGGTGAATCGGGCTGTACTGCGCGCCCATCTCGGCGGCCTGCTTCAGCGCACGGCGCGGGCCCATCAACTTCGCCATCGACAGCCACGGCCCCTTCACGAGCTTTCGATCATCGAGCGAGACGATCACGTGGCGCCCGAGGTGGCGAAGCCGCTGCGCCTGCGCCAGCTCTGCGAACAACGAGTCCGCCGTGAGCTCGATGGAGCGGTACCAGACCGGCTTCGGGTAGTGCTCCTGCAGTGGCGACGAGAGGTCGAGCCCGGCACCGGCGAGAGCGGTGATCAGATCAGCCGAGAGGTCGGGGAACAGCGCCCGCTGGAACACGCCCTTCACGAGCTTTCCGGGGACGTTCTTCATGCTCACTGGGCTTTGAACTGAAGGTGCAGCGGTTGGTTGCGGCCGAACACTTCTGACACGCGCGGCGTGGGCTCACGGCCCCAGTACACCTCGGCGAGACCTCCACACGGGCTGCGCAGCGAGAGCTGCTTGGCTCCGTAGGGAATGAGCAGCAGATCGCCGGTACGCGCGAGCAACGGCCCGGGCAGCACGTCGGCGGCGCAGGTCGAGCTCATGAAGACGCGAACGTAGAGGCGGCCGTCTTCACGCAACGGCATCGGCGCGGGCTCACTCGGGCGGAAGAAGCCATCGGCCAGCGGGCTGGTCGGCTCGAAGCGGGGCACACCCGTCGGCTGCGTCACCGTCGCGAGCTTGCTGCCCGCATCGGGGCTCACCATCGGAATCGTGACCGTCGTCGTCGTCGGAGGCGGTTTCGCCGTATTCGGCGTCACCGCCAGCAGCACGCCGCCATCGAGGCCACGCTTCGACACCACGTCCTGCCAGCAGCGCGGCGGCAGCCCGTTGCCGTCATCGGAGCGCTGAAGCACCTCGAGCTCGTACTGGCTCAGCTCGTTCATCAACGAGCACTGCTTCGAGATGCGGCTGCGCCAGGCGGCGAACGCGGTCTGCAGACACCGCTCACAGGCAACGGCGCGGGAATGATCGGCCTCGAGCTGCGCGACGCTCTCTTGCGACTCGAGCCGGCTGACGATGCCGGCCGGGCTCGAGCGCTGGCAACGGCAGTCACGCAGCTCGCGCGAGGCGAGGAAGCCGAGGGTGTAGTCGCGATCGAGCTCCATCTTCGCGCGCTGGTTCGCGAGGCCTCGCCAGGTCTCGAGCATGTTCTCGGTGGCGGTTCCGGTCGCAGCGGGCGCGGTCGTGTTGCCGACCAACGCTCCCGTCGGTGGATTCGCGGAGCCGTTCGCAGTGGTCGTCGTGCCGCTCGGGGTGATGGTGGTCGTTCCACCCGGCGTGGTGACCGTCGTGCCCGACGGAGTCGTCACGGTGGTGCCGTTCGGCGTGGTCACCGTGGTGCCAGCGGCGTTCGCGACGGTGGTTCCCGTCGTGGTGGAGACCGTGCCCGCCGGAGTCGTCACGGTGCCGTTCGGCGTGGTCACGGTCGTGCCAGCGGCGTTCGCGACGGTGGTTCCCGTCGTGGTGGTGACGGTGGTTCCGTTGGGCGTCGTCTTGCCCGGCCCCGCAGGCGTGGTCACGGACGTGCCGTTCGTGGTCGCGACGGTGGTGCCGTTCGGCGCCGTCGTGGTCGGAGTCGTCACCGTCGAGCCATTCGGCGGCGTGGTCGTGGAGTTCGTCGTCGCGCTCGTCGTGGCCCCGGGGGTCGTGACGTTCGTCTTGCCTGTCACCGTCGTGCCCGTCGGATTCGCAGTGGCGGTCGTCGTGGTCGTCCCGCCGCCGGCACTTCCTCCACCCGAGGCGACCGCGGAGCTTGCGACGACCAGGGCCGCCGTCTTGCCGGGTGTCGTGGCAGCGCCGACGACGGCAGTTCCACCTCCACTGCCCTTCGCAGCAACCGCAGGGCCACCAGCAACCGGAGCAGCCGCTCCGCCACCCGAGCCCGGCGCGTCGAGCGACATCGAGACGCGCGTGGTGTCGACCTTGCCGCTGCGCACCTGCTGCGCGCACTCGAGCCCGCGCGCGAACAGCCACGTCTTGTAGTTCGCGTATTCGTTCTGAACCGTCGACGCGAGGCGCGCGAGATCCATACGCGACTGGGCCTGCGCGAAGAGGTCGGGGCGCGAGCGCTCCTTGCAGTTCACCGCGGTGTTCGGCCGCTCGTTGAGGCCGCTGCGCTTCGGCGGGTACTTCTGGCCGCGGTAGGGGCGATCGAGGTCGGCGAGCGAATCGGTGAGGGCCTTCGTCAGCTCGTCGGTCAACGCCGCCTTCGCTTCGTCACATGAGGCGAGCGCTCGCGCACAGTCACCGACCGGCGCACCGTTTGGGTCGATCGGCTTTGGCTTCTTCCCTTCAGGGCGCTGCCCCGCCGTCCATGCGCCGCCGGAGTCGAAGCACCACGTCGCGACCGAATCGAGGCCGACCGACAAGGTGCCGCTCTTCTGAGCGAACGTCTTGAGCGGCGCGACGTCATGAAGCGGCGGGGGTTCGCACTCTTGAGGCAGCGGAACTCCGGCCAGCAGGCTGAGAACGACGAGTGACGTCACGGGGAGGGTTTCTAGCGCACCGGGGCCCGAGTCACACCGCCTTGAAGGCCCGGTCGAGATCGTCGATCAGGTCTTGCGCATCTTCGACTCCCACCGAGAGGCGAATCAGCCCATCGGTGATGCCGAGCCGTTCGCGGGTGTCTTTGGGAATCGACGCGTGCGTCATGATCGCCGGGTGCTCGATGAGCGACTCGACCCCGCCCAGCGACTCGGCGAGCGCGAAGATCTTCACCGTCTTCAAGAACCGCCGCGCGTTCTCCAGGCCGCCCTTCATGTCGAAGGTCATCATGCCGCCGAAGCCCTTCATCTGACGCTTCGCGAGCTCGTGGTGCGGGTGCGTGGTGAGGCCGGGGTACGTGACGGTGTTCACGAGCGGGTGCTTCGCGAGCCACTCAGAGACCTTGAAGGCGTTCTGCTGATGGCGCTCCATGCGCAGGTGCAGCGTCTTCACGCCGCGCAAGACGAGGAACGCATCCATCGGGCCGGGCACGCCACCGACTGCGTTCTGATGAAAGCCGATGCGCTGCGCGAGGCCTTGATCATTCGTGCACGAGAAGCCGCCGATGACGTCGCTGTGGCCATTGAGGAACTTCGTCGTGGAGTGCGTGACGATGTCGAAGCCGAACTCGAGCGGACGCTGGAAGTACGGCGTCATGAAGGTGTTGTCGCAGACGCTGACGAGGCCGTGCTTCTTCGCGATCTCGGCGGCGCGGGCGAGGTCGATCAGCTTCAGCATCGGGTTGGTCGGCGTCTCGACCCACACGAGCTTCGTCTTCGGCGTGATCGCCAGCTCGATGTTCTCGGGCTTCGTCATGTCGACGAACGAGAACGTCAGGCCCATGCGCTTGAAGACCTTGTCGAACTGGCGAAACGTGCCGCCGTAGACGTCGTCGCTGACGATGACGTGATCGCCGGTCTCGAGCAGGTGCATGAGACAGTCGGTGGCGGCGAGGCCCGAGGCGAAGGCGAAGCCGAACTTCGCGCCCTCCAGTGCCGCGAGGCAGGCCTCGAGCGCGGTGCGGGTCGGGTTGCGCGTGCGCGAATATTCGTAGCCCTTGTGCTCGCCCGGCCCCGCCTGGACGTAGGTCGAGGTGAAGTAGACCGGCGTCATGATCGCGCCGGTGGTGGGGTCCGGCTCCTGGCCTGCGTGAATGGCGAGCGTGTCGAAGCGCATGGGCGCCACTTAGCACCCAACCGTTTGATCTTCGGTGGCGGGAAGGGTGTGGGCGGCTCGAGGCATCTCTCGTCAGATGCGGAGCCTCTTGCTGGCGATGACCTTGGTTGGGTGCACGGGCGAGATCGTTCTGCCTCAACCGACCGCGCCCACGTGCGGGGAGCCGGCGCGCCTCAAGCGGCTCAACGCGACGGAGTACCGGGCGATCGTCACGCAGCTCTTCGACGGCGGCGTGCGCGCCCTCGAAGCGCCCTTCGCGCAGGCGCGGCGCACCGACGTGTTCTCGACCTGGGCCGGGCAGGCGACGATCAGCGAGTACGAAGTCGACGACGTGTGGGCCGCCGCCGACGTCATCGCGAACGAGTGGACCAATCGGCAGACGCAGCTCTGTTCGGGCAGTGGTCGCACGCTCGAGTGTCTTCGCCGTGTGTACGCCCCCGTGTTGACGGCGCTGTGGTCGCGAACGCCGACTGACGAAGACCTCGGCGCGCTCGCCGCGTCGTTGAACGAGGCCGAGCGTGAACTCGCTCCGAAGCAGGCAGCGATCGCGACGCTGCGACCGCTGTTGATGAGCCCCGACTTTCTCTTCCGCTCCGAGCTCGGCATCGATGGCCGGTTGACGTCGTCGGAGGTCGCGACCGCCCTCTCCTTCACGTTGTGGGAGCGGCCGCCCGATGCGCAGCTCCGATCGCTGGCCGATTCCGATGGACTCACCTCGACGGAGGTCATCGCCACCGAGACGCGCAGGTTGCTCGAACACCCGGCCGACGTTCCGGCGCTGCGGCGATTCTTGCGCGAGCTGCTGCAGTACGAGAACGCGAAGACCACGTTCAAAGACGCCGCCGCGTTTCCGTTTCACCGCGCCGGCGAGCTCGTCGACGACACCGAGAAGGTCGTGGAGCGCCTCGTCACCGATCACGCTCGCTCGGGCCTGCATCGCGCGTTGCTCACCAGCGACCTCGTCTACGTGCGCCCCTCGACCGCGAAGAGCTGGAACGTGGCCCTCTCGGCCGACGCCGGCGTGTTCATGGCCGATCCGACGCGCACGGGTGTGCTCACGCACCCGTCGTGGCTGGTCGCGATGAGCGAGCCCGATCACAACCACCTCGTGCGTCGTGGGCGCTTCGTTCGAGAGCGCCTGCTGTGCGGCGAAGTGCCGATGCTGCCAGGCGGCGTCGTTCCGCAGATCGAGAAGAAGCCGGGTCTCACCTTCCGTCAGCGCATCGAGCAGCACTCGACCGATCCCGCGTGTTCGGGCTGCCACCAGTTGATGGACCCGCTCGGCATGGGCTTCGAGGCGTGGGATCACGTGGGCCGTCCGCAGACGATGGACAACGGCGGCGTGGTCTCGACGGCCGGAGCGCTCACGGGGGCTGGTGACGTCGACGGGCCCTACGCCGACGCGAAGCAGTTGATGCAGCGTCTCGCCGAATCGCCGCAGGTGAAGGCCTGCTGGGTGAAGCAGGTGTTTCGCTTCGTGCGCGGGCGCGACGTGCTGGCGACCGATCGGTGCGAGCTCGAGCGACTCACGCAGCTCTACGACTCCTCAGGAGAAGACACGCTCGCCGTCGTCGAAGCGATGTTCGCCTCCGAGGCCTTCCTTCAGCGTACGCAGGTGACGCCATGACCATCTCGCGACGACGCTTCCTCTCGTCACTCGGTCTGGGCGCTGCGTCTCCCGTCCTCCTCCCGCTCGCGACGCAGCTGTCTCGCACCGCGTGGGGAGAGACGCCGCCAGCAGCGAAGAACGTCGTCTTCATCTCGATGAGCGGTGGGCTGCCCGATCTGCAGCTCGGCTGGCCCTCTCGGCGACCGATGGGCATGAACGACGCGCGCCGCGCCACCACGTTCACCGACTGGGACTACCACCCTGCCCTCGCCCCGCTCGCTCCCTGGCGCGACAAGACGGTCATTCTGCGCAACCTGACGCTCTCACTCGGAGCCATGCAGCACAGCGGCGGCTACGGGCTGCTCGCGGCCAGGGGGCTGGGCGATGGCGAGACCGCGCTCGGAAACACGCCGGCCGGCCAGACGATCGATCAGGTGCTCGCCGATCGCCTCGGCGCCGAGACGCCCTTCCGTTCGCTGCTCTTCGGCGTCGATCAAGATCGACGCAAGGTGATGCACGAGTCGCTGTTCGCGCGCGCTGCGGGCCAACCGATCTCGCACCCGGTGCAGGCAGCGCGGTTGTTCGAGGCGCTCTTTCCGGTGGCCTCGGCGAATCAAGAGAAGGCCGCGCTCGATCGCCGCGTCATGGCCCGCGTGTCGAGCGACGTGAATCGACTGCGCAGCAAGCTCGCAGGCCCCGAGCGTCGACAGCTCGACGGCTACCTCGAGGGCCTCGAGGCGTTCGATCGCCGGCGCAGCGGAGCCGCGTGTCTCGCCCCGTCAGCGCCCTCGTCCGAGCGTGGGGCCGTGAAAGAAGTGCCCGTCATGCTCGAGCTGGCGGCCACCGCGCTGAAGTGCGGCATGACGAAGGTGGTCGGCTGCTCCGTCGGCGGCGGCAACTCGCACTTCCACTTCCCCGGGCTCGTCGGGCCGCACCTCGGCACGATGTTCGAGACGCAGGGCTTCGTCGGAGAGCACGGCCACGACGGCGCAGAGAAGTACTCCGCGGGCCGCACCATCGCGTGGAACTGGTTGTCGACCGAGGTCGCGACGTTCTTGCGAGCGCTCGAGGCGCCAGGGCTCTCGGGCCGGCCGCTCCTCGACGACACGATCGTGGTGCTCTTCTCCGACTCCGGCCACGACCACCACAACCTCGAGAACAGCAACTGGCGCTTCGTGGTGATTGCGGGCCAGAACGTTCCACTGCGAACCGGCGGCCGAATGCTGAGCTTCGCGTGGGACGTGCCCTGGGAGCGCCTCAACGCGGAGTCGCGGTCGGTCGCCAGCTTCTACTGCACGCTCGCGAGCGCCGCGGGGGTACCGCTGAGCGCCTTCGCACCCGATGGTGGCGGCGCGAGGACGAACGGACCGCTGGCAGAACTGGCCTGACGACCTCAGTCGAGCGAGCACTCCGGCGCGGGGTTGTGCGTGTACCAGCAGGCGTTCGTGGTCTCGTTGCAGGAGGCGAAGGTGCAGGAGTCCGGGGCGCGGCAAGGCGCTGGGGTGCGCACACACCCGCGCGGTGTCCGCTGGCCATCCGCGCGAGTGAGCGGTGGCAGATCGGCGCTGCTGCACGACTCGGTTCCGTTGCAGAAAGTGTCGTCGTCACACAGTGGGGCGTTGGGCAGACACGCCAGAGCACCGCCGACCGTTGGCTGACACGACCGGCCGGTACACAGCCCATCCCGCGAACCGCAACTCGGCGTCGGCAGTCCCCTCAGGCGCGCGTCCTCCGCTCTGACGTAGCGCCGGGCCGGCTGGCTTCGCAGGGACCATCTCTTCCGCGTCGCCGGCCTGCACCCGTGGGGCGCGGACGCTGGTGTGCCGACCGCTCGATCGACGGTTCCCGAAGGGCGCCACCCCGACGTGCAGCTCGCAGGGCTGGGGCCTCAGCCGGCGAACGCCGGTTGTCCCAACTGCTGGGTGCAGGTGAACACCGACTTCCTCCGGCTGTTCTTCGAGCTCAGCGACGTGTTCTCGCCAGACACGCTCTTCCGCGACGCGTTCGTGATGGTGCTCGACTCCGAGAAGAACCAGCTGTGGACGATCCCCGTCTCCGACGGTGAGCCGTGGAGGCCGGGCATGGTGGGCAAGCTCGAGCTGCGCGCCGACACCAACCGCATTCGCGAGGTGCTCTCGACTGGAGGCACGCTCTCGCTCGATCTCGGCGTCGTCGTGTCGCCACGCGTTCGCGGCACCGGTGAAGGCCGGCTCGTGAACCCGCTGCGCGTCGAGATTCCCTGACGAAAAGGGCGCCCGTGGCGGGTCAGTACAACCCGCCACGAACCTCCGAACGATCGTGGTGGTGGGTCTCGTGGTCGCGGCTCCGGCCGCTGCGCAGACCTGTACGTTC
Organism: Archangiaceae bacterium; assembly: GCA_016879935.1. GTDB lineage: Bacteria > Myxococcota > Myxococcia > Myxococcales > Myxococcaceae > Xiheimicrobium. Next base: position 26,653 of record JAACJQ010000029.1, read on the forward strand.
AACCTCTGCCCCTCTGGCCGCACGTGGATTGGTGGGGGCACCGATGCGAAGGGCCCCTGGGGCTCGTGTAGCTGGTGCAGCTGGGGCTACTGCGCCCACGAGATCACGCGCTGCCCCGCGGGGAGCACGCTCGACGGTCCCACCGGGCAGTGCACCTGGGACGTCTGTGGAGGGTGTGGCGGGGAGCTGCCGCTGTGCGAGACGCCGGCGCGCTTCACGGGCAGCGGCGTCGACGCCATCGGCCGTTTCGCGGTCTGCACCATCGGGCCCGTGCCGCCCGGTGACTACCTCGCGCACAGCGTCGAGCGCTGCGCCGCGGGGTGGACGCTGCAGCTCGCCACCGGCCAGTGCCGCAAGGACTGCCTGGCCGATCTCGTCATTCGCCGAACGTTCCTGCGCAACGCGAGCGGCGCGGTCGTCACGTCGGTTCGCGCCTCTCAGCGGTATTCGGTCTGCGCCGAGGTCTTCAATGCCGGCTCGTCGGCTGCGGGCCCGTCGCAGCTGAGGGGCGGCGGGCTCGGCGTTCCGACGGCACCGACCGCACCGACGCCCGCACTCATCGCGGGTGCGAGCGCGATCGTCTGCCTCGCCTACCCGACCACGCCCTCGCCGGGCACCTGGCGCACCGGGCTCGAGGCCGACTTCGCGTTCGCGGTCGGCGAGTCGAGCGACGCCAACAACGGCGCGACGGTGACCGTCATCGTCACGCCGTGAGCACGTTCAGCCGAAGCGCTGCTCGGGCGTCGGCGGGGGCACTTCTTTGAGCTCTCGCCCGTCACGACGCCGCGTCTCACGCTCCTTGTAGCGGCGAATCGCGCCCGAGAGGATTTCACCGATCAGCGTCGGGTAATCCATGCCCTCGCCCTGCGAGATGAGCACGAGATCGCTCCAGCCCGGCGTCAGGCCCGGCAGGGGGTTGCACTCGAGGAAGAAGATGCGGCCCGCTTCGTCCATGCGGAAGTCGATGCGGGCGACGTCACGGCAGCCGAGCGCCATGAAGGCTCCACGCGCCGCGCTCTTCATGCGCTCGAGCTGTGCGGGCTCGAGCTTCGCGGGTACCTCGTACTTAATGCGATCGTTCGCCTCGAGCTTGTCCTCGAACTTGTAGATGGGCGTCTTGTCGTTTCGATCGGTGAAGACAATCTCCATCGGCGGCAGCACCTTGGGCCGGCGCTCACCGAGCAGGCCCACCGTGAACTCGCGGCCTCCGATGTACTCCTCGATGAGCGCGGGCTGATCGTAGCGATCGACCAGCTCCTTCACGACGCCGCGCAGCTCGGCCTCGGAGTGACACACGCTCTTCTGCACGACGCCCTTGCTGCTGCCTTCGGCGACGGGCTTCACCATGAGCGGCCAGCGGGTGAACTGTTTGTCGAGGCGTTCACGGCCCGTCGTCATCAACTGGAAGTTCGGCGTGTCGATGCCGGCCGCGCGAACGACCTTCTTCGCGAGCGCCTTGTCGAGCGCGAGCGACAACGTCGCCGGGTCGGAGCCCGTGTACGGAATGTCGAGCAACTCCAGCAGCGCGGGCA
>JAACJQ010000030.1 GCA_016879935.1 Archangiaceae bacterium
CGAGCGCGAGCCTGCGGGAGCGCCGCTCGTCACCGACGCTCACGGCCAGTTCCGCTTCTTCGCGCCCGAAGACGCCATCGTCACCGCCTCGCACCCCGGCTTCGTCACTCGCTCGGTGCAGGTCGACTTCAAGGTCGCGGCCACGCGCTCCTTGCTCCTTCGCCTCGAGAAATTGCCACCCGACGCCAGCACCCCCAGCACCACCATTCGTGGCGTGGTGCTCGATGAACACGACGCTGGCGTCGAGGCGGTCGTTCTCATCTGGCGTGAGGTGGGCTCGGCACGGGCGGCGGAGCGCAATGTCTCGACCAACGCCGATGGCACGTTCACCTTCACCACAGCGCCCGGCTCGTTCGGGTTGATGGCACGAGCCGACGGTCACGGCTCTGCGCCCGTGCTCACCACTGGCGGAGAGGTCGTGCTGAGGCTCGTGCCCGATGCAACGCTGCAAGGCGCGGTGCGTGACGAGCAGGGAGCTCCGGTGCCGATGTTCTCGGTCTTGTTGCAATGGAAGCAGGGCGCGCTCGAGACCACCGGGGCGAGGGCGCATCACGTCGTCGACACCGACGGCGCCTTCGTCATCGCGCCCGTGACGACAGGCACCCTCGAGGTCGTCGTCGCGGCGGCCGGCTTCGCGCCTTCGACACCACAGGTCGTCGAGCTCGCGCCCGGTGAAACACGCTCGCTCGAGTTCACGCTCGGCCGCGGCGTGCAGGTGCTGGGCTCCGTCGTCTCTCGTGGGTCGCGAAGTCCGCTGCGCGGCGCGCGCGTCTCGCTCGAACGTTCAGCCGACGACACCGCCCTTCCCCTCGCGCGCTGCGACGAGAACGGACGCTTCGCGCTCCTGGGGCTCACGCCAGGCCGGCGCTCCCTCTTCGCAGAGGCCGAGGGGCACGACGCGCGGCTGCTCTCGCTCGAGGTCTCGTCGTCTGGAGCGACAGGCCTCGTCATCGACCTCACACCCGTGCCCGACGGTGGAACCCCGCAGCTCGAGCTCGTCGGCATCGGAGCGGTGCTCAGAGCAGACGGCGACGTGCTCGTCATCGACCAGCTCGTGCCCCGCGCCGGAGGTGACCTCGCCGGCCTCGCCGAAGGAGAACGAATCATCTCCATCGACGGCGTCACCGTGACGAGCCTCGGCTTCGCCGGCAGCGTCGAGCGCCTGCGCGGCGCCGAAGACACCACCGTCGTGGTCGAAGTGCGGCAGGCCTCGGGCCTCACCCGTCGCGTCGTCGTCACCCGGCGGCGCGTCGGTCGCTGACCAGCTCCACGCCCATCGCATCGAGCAGCACCGCGCCGTCGGCCGCCGAGATTTCGAAGTGCCCCGAGCGCGCCCGAAGTCCCCAGCCCGCGTCCTTCACGAACTGCAGCTGCGTGCGCAGGTGCTCGAGCGGCACCTCCTTCACGTTGGGTTGCCAGTCGATTGCGCGGCGGAACGGCACGAAGCCGCCGCCCATGTCGAACTGAAAGACGACGTCATCGTGAACCACGCCCACCGCGGTGAAGGCGCGCAGCACCTCGCCTCCACGCAGCTCGGTCGTCGGCGAGTACGCAAAGAAGAGGTCGCCCGGCTTCATTCGTGCGAGCGGCGCACGTTTGCCGTGACAGACCTGCGTGAAGCCACCCGCCACGCCCCGACGCACGTGCATGCGGGAAATCACGCCAACCCAGACTCGTCTTCGTTCGTTCATGTCGACAGCGTTTCACCGGCGCGTGTCAGAACCTGTCAGGAGCCTGCAAACGGTGCATGGCCCGTTCTCCCATGCGCATCGGCTGCGTTGGTTCCCGCCTGCTCACCGCTGTCGCCGCTGATCCGCCGCGCCCCGCTATTGCAGAGCGGCCGCAGCCAGATGTCGACTTCAGCAGAGTCAGTGCTCGCTCACTTGCCCACAGCGTGTCTTCGGGTGGGTCGAGACGGCGTCGTTCGGTGGTCCAATGAGCGTGCTCAAGGCGTGCTGGGCGACGTCACGGGGCAGCAGGTCGAATCGGTGTTCGCTCCGCTCGGCGCGCTCGAAGCGACGGCACGGTCAGGCAGCCGAAACGAGCTTCGCCGCCAGACACCCGCAGGAAACCTCGAGTTCGGCTACCAGGTCTCGGAGCTCGATGACGAGCTCGTCGTCGTCTTCCAGAACATCACCGGCTTTCAGAAGCTGCGCACCGAGCGCGACCGCCTCATGCAGCTCGCCGCGGTGGGCGACGTGCTGCCGTCGGTGCTCCACGAGCTGAAGAACCCGCTCGCTGCCGTGCGCACCGCGGTCGAGGTGCTCATCGAAGACCACCCCGAAGGTGAGCTCGCCGAGCAGCTGCACGCCGTGCTCAACGAGATTCGTCGCATGGGCCTGGTGCTCGACGGCGTCGGGCGCATGAAGCACGAGCTGCCAAGCACACGGCACTTCGCCATCGACCAGGCCGTGCGCGAGGCGTTCGCCGTGCTGGTGCCCCAGGCGCACGGCCGCGGCATTCGAACCTCGGCGCACATCGAGACGCTGCCTCTGCTGCCCTTCGACGCCAGCGCCATGCGCGCCATCGTCTTCAATCTGGTCACCAACGCCATTCATGCCTGTCGCTCGGGCGACACCATCTCCATCAAACTTCAACGTGAAGGTGAGACGCTGCTGATGGAAATCAGAGACACGGGTGCAGGTATGAGCCCCGAGGTGAAGGTACGATGTACCGAGTTGTTCTTCACGACGAAGCCGCGCGGGTCGGGCATCGGACTTGCTCTGGTTCAAGACCTGACGTCGTCGGCGAATGGGCAGCTCCACATCGAATCACTGCCGAGCCAGGGAACCGCCATCTCCGTGCGCCTCCCACTCCCGGCGTAGGAAGAGAGCCATGTCGCGAACCGAAGAGCTGAACCGAATTCTGCGGCAACTGCAGTCAGGCACCCCCGAGGTCGAAGCCAGCGCGCTCGTCTCGGAAGACGGGCTGATGATTGCGTCAGCACTGCCCCAGCACATCGACGAGATGCGCATCGCCGGCATGAGCTCGACGCTGGTGAGCCTCGGCACGCGCGCCGCCATCGAGCTTCAGCGTGGTGGCCTCGACCAGGTGCTGGTGCGGGGCCCGCAGGGCTACGTCGTACTGATGGCCGCCGCCTCGGGAACGATGCTGCTCGTGCTCGCCAACCGCGAAGCCAAGCTGGGCCTCATCTTCCTCGACATGACGAAGACCGTGAAAGACATCGCGCGCGTGCTCTGAGCGCCACAGGAACTGCCATGCCAAGCACCGTTTTGTTCTCGAGCCCGACCCATCGCAACGTGCTGCTCCCCGAGTTTGGAGAAGGCGCCGCCGTTCAAGCCAACCAGCACCTCATCATCGACTCCGGCGAGGGCATGGTGCTCGACCCGGGCGGCCACAAGGTCTACGCGAAGGTGCTCAACGAGACCTTCGCCCAGCTCGGTGGCGGCAAGCTCAAGCACCTCTTCCTCTCGCACCAGGACCCCGACATCGTCGCCGCCGTCAACGGCTGGTTGATGACGACCGACGTCACGGCGTGGTGCAGCGCTTTGTGGACCCGCTTCATTCCCCACTTCGGCGTCGACAAGCTCGTCGTCGACCGCCTCAAGGGCCTGCCCGACGCAGGAGGAACGCTCGAGCTGGGCTCCATCAAGCCGCAGGTCATTCCTGCACACTTTCTCCATTCACCGGGCAACTTCCAGGTCTACGACCCGGTCTCGAAAATCTTGTACAGCGGAGACCTCGGCGCCTCGCTCGGTCAGAGCTATCTCGAGGTGCCCGACTTCGATGCGCATCTTCAGTACATGGAAGGGTTTCACCGGCGCTACATGTCGGGCAACGCGGCCATGCGGGCGTGGGCAAAGCGCGCGCGCACGCTCGACATCGAGCTCATCGCTCCGCAACACGGCGCGCACTTTCGTGGCAAGGCGATGGTGAACCGGTTCATCGACTGGTGTGACACCCTCGAGTGCGGCGTCGACCTCGCGGCGACGTGGTACGGCCAGCCATGACGCCGGCCCCGGCCAGCCGCGTGCTCATCATCGAAGACGAAGCGATGCTTCGTTCGTCGATGGCGCGCAGCCTGAGCCGCGTGACGAACGTCGACGTGCTGACGGCCTCGACGTTGGGTGAAGGCCTGGCCGTCATCGACATGACGCCGCCCGCGCTCATCCTCTCCGACATCGACCTGCCAGACCGCTCCGGCCTCGAGCTCATCGGCGAGCTGGGCCGGCGGCACCTGCGCATTCCCATCGTGTACATCTCGGCGTACCTCACGGCGTACCGCGCGCAGATTCCCCGGCACGCGAACGTCGAGGTGCTCGAGAAGCCCGTCGGCATCGAAGAGCTGCGCGAGGTGGTGAGACGGCACCTGGCGGCCAACTCGTCACCTTCGGGCATCACCCCGTTCGGCGTCGCCGACTACCTGCAGCTCGCGGGCATGGGCCGGCACTCCGTCGTCATCGACGTGCGCGGGCGCGGCAACATCGTCGTCAAAGAGGGCGTGTTGTGGTCGGCGCGTGACGAACAGGGAGAAGGCGAGGAGGCGTTCTACCGGTTGGCGCTGCTGCACACCGACGTGACGTGTCAGGCCCTGCAGGAGGACCCGGGCCCGCGCACCATGAAGGGTGGCGCCGAGGAGCTGCTGCTCGAAGCCGCGCGCCGCTCCGACGAAGCCGCAGAGTCGAAGGGCACGCCGCCCACCGCTGACCCGTTCGCTGGCTTCACCGAGCTCGAGCTCGAAGAAGGCGCCGCCACGCCCAGCGTCGCTGCTGCGCCGCCCGCTCCGAAGCAGCCCGTCACGCCGGTGCCGGCTCCGTCGCCGAGCCCGCACGAAGCGAGACCGACCCCCATTCCCGGGCACGAAGAGTTCGACAGCCTCTGGGACCAGGGTGTCGAGGCGCTGCTCCATCGCCAATACGACGAGGCGCTCCTCGCCTTCGACCGATGCAATCAATTGCGGCCCGACGACCGACGTGTGTTGGCCAATCTGTCGCGGTTGCAGACGTTGCTGAAAGAAAGACAGGGGGCGTGATGAGTCAACGCATCGCGGTGGTGAGTCAGAAGGGCGGCGTGGGCAAGACGACGGTGGCGCTGAACCTCGCCGTCGCGTTCGCCGAGCGTGGGAAGAAGGTGCTGCTCGTCGACCTCGACCCGCAGGGGGCCATCGGGCTCTCGCTCGCGAAGGGAGACGCGGCGCTGGTGGGCCTCGCCGAGGTGTTGACGGGGCGCGCGCGGCCCGAAGATGCGCTGACGACGACGAAGCTGGGTGGGCTGACGCTGCTCTCTCGTGGCCGCCTCGACCCGGCTGACGTGCCCGCGTGGGAGCAGGCGTTGTTCTCGCCCGATGCGTTGCTCGGCGTGGTGAAGGCGCTGGAGCCGCGCTTCGAGGTGGTGCTGTTCGATACACCGGCAGGGCTGGGCATGGCGACGCGGGCGGCGCTGGCGGTCAGCGAGTGGACGCTCGTCGTCACGCAGGCCGAGGCGCTCGCGCTGCGCTCGATGAGTCAATTGATGCGCGTGCTGGAGCACGTCAAACAATCACAGAACCCCGGCCTCAAGGTGCTCGGGTTCCTCCCCACCTTCGTCGACTTGAAGAAGGACAGCTCGCGCGTGGTGATGGACGAGCTGTGGACGGGGTTTGCGGGTGTGCTCGACACGATGATTCCGCGCGCCGATGTCTTCGCGCTCGCCAGCCAGCGCGGCGTGCCGCTCGCCTTCCTCGGCGGGCCGGTGACGCCCGAAGCGCGCCGCTTCGACCAGCTCGCCGCCGAGCTCGAGACCCACCTCGTCACCCACGGAGCCGCCCATGACGCCCCGCGCGCCGAACGCCACCTCCTCTGAGAAGCGGCCCGTCACCACGCAAGACGACCTCGAGCTCGCGCGCCGGTTGTCGCGCTCGTTGTCCGCAGCGCCGATTGCCGCGCCAGCGTCCGTCAGTTCGATGACCGCTCCTGCCGCCGCGACCCCATGGGCGCGGTTCGGTGTGGCGCCGCACGGGCCGCGCGTGATGAGCGTCGGAGCCGAAGGCTGGAAACGGCTGCTCGCCGACGTCATCGCGCTCACCCATGCGCCCGGCGCGTTCCTCATCGACGAGAGCGGCCTGCTGGTGGCTGGCTCGGGCATCGAGCGTGACGACGCCGAAGGCATGGGCTCGCGTCTGGTGGTGGCGTTCGGTCACCTCGACCAGATGGCGGGCCGCGTGTGCCGCACGGTGAGCGTCGACCTCGGCTCGACGACGGTGACGGGGTTTCGCGGGGCGTCGGGCGCTGGTGGCGTCGTCACCCTGGTGGTGCTGACCGCCGCGACGATTCCCGATGCGATGCGTGCGGCCGTCGTGGGGTTGTTGCAGCCGACGGAGCGGCCGAAGCCGACGCCCCCTGCCGCTCGCTGAAAGCGCCACGTTCGATGGACCGACGCCGTGACGATGACGGCGAGGCATTTGGCGAAAGCGGGTAGGTTCCTCTTGTGGTCGACGACGCGTCAGTGCGGGTAGCCCTCGAGGGCCGGGCCGAGCTGCTCGACGCGACGTTGCTGCGCTACCGGGCGCTCGTGAACGCGTTGAAGGCGTGGCGGTGGAAGGCGCGGCTGCGAGCGAACGCGGCGCTGATTCAAGAGGTCGCCCGCGTGCAGGACGACGTCGACGAAGCGCTCGAGCTCGTGCTCAAGCGCGGGCGCATCGAGGGGTGGGACCGGTCGGTGCCGGTGATGTCGACGCGCGAGAAGGTCGAGACGCTGCGCGCCGAGTTGTTGTCGCTCATCAGCAACCGGCTCGATCGCCCACTTCCGAACGAGGCGCTTCGGCCCGGCATCGAGGCGCTCGAGACGCAGGTGCTGACGGCGCCGCGGCTCGTGTTGCCAGGCCAGCGCTGGTCGACGGCGCACCAGGTGTTGCCCGCGAACGTTCCAGAGCTGCAGCGGGCCGTGTGGTTCGCGAGGCGGGCCGAGGCGCTCTTCGGCCGCCCTTCGAACGGCCCCGCGCGCCTGCCGATGTCGCTGGAGGAACTCGATGACTTCGTCGAGGCGTGGAGCGACGGCAACGCGTCACTCGATGCCGTGTGGCAGCGCCTCATTCGCATCGACGCGACGGGCGCCATGGTTCGGTTTCTGCGGAAGCGCGCGCGCCGCAGCCTCACGACGCCTCCGAAGACCGGGCCGGAGCTGTTGTTGTATTGCGAATTCTGGCGCTCGATGGCGATTGCACGAATGGACCAGGTGCTCGACGAGAAGCTCTCACCCATCGAATGGAGAGAGGCCGAGCGGTTTCAGCTGCTGCGCTGGTTGTGGCACCGCGAGCACAACCTGACCTCGAAGCCGGCGCTCAAAGACGAACCACGTGAAGGGCTGTTCGAGCTCGCGGCCGCGCTGGGGGAGTTGCCGAAGGCCGTGGAGCGCGCGCCCCTCGTGCTCGGCGGGCTGATTCCCGTCGCGCGGCAGGCAGACCGGTTGCGCGGTGGAGACGACTGGAAGCGACTTCACGACGAGCTGCGGTTGCTGGTGCGGGTGGTGTGGTCGTCGAGGAAGGTGCGGGCGCCCGAGCTGCAGGAGACGCTGGAAGACCTCGTGCGTGCGCTCCGCGACTCGGCTTAGCCGACGAACTTCTTCCAGCCGGGCAGCAGGCGGAGCTGCTTGAAGCGTGTGTCTTTCTGGAGCTTCCGCTTCGCGGTCGCGTCGAGCTTCAGTGGCCTTCCGCGATGGTCGACGTGCGCGTCTTTGACGAGGGCGAGCGCGCGCTCGAGTTCACCGACGACGGTGGCGAGCGCAGCCGCGTCGAGGGTGGCCTGCTGCCGGTTGGGAATGCTGCGCCAGGTGTCGTGCTCGTCGCCGAAGTCGAGCCACACCTGACCGACCTGGGGTTCGACCGTACCAGTCGCGATGGCGTCGCGGAGCGCTGGAACGAGTCTCCAACAGAGCGAACTCGCCTCGACGATGCCACGGGCTTCTTCCGAGACGGCGAGCAACGAGCGAATGCCCTTCTGCTCCGCTTCGTGAAGACGCTTCAGCATCGCGTTCTCGGTGTCGACCTGCTTCTGGCGCGCGGTCTCGGCGTCACGCCAGGCCGTCAACTGGCCGCTCCAGGTCTCGCCCGAGAAGCGCCCACGGTAGAACCGCCCGGTGGGGCTCGTGTCCTTCGAGACGAGCTGAACTGGCTTCAATGCCTGCCATGCCGCCCGATAATCGCGGTACACGGCCTCGGTCATCTCGAAGGGCGGAGTGCCACTCGAGTGATACCGGGTCGTGTGGGCCAGACGTTCATGATGACCGGGGAAGGTCTTCACCTTCTTCGCGAGCCGCGCGTCGAGCCACATCGCCCACGAGGGGGCCAGCAGGCCGCTGAAGAGGTCAGGCGTCGTCTCTTCCGCGGTGTGTGGCCAGCGGCTCGCGAGCAGGTGCGGAGCATCGATCTGCGGGTCGACGCCGAAGAGCTCGATGAGCCAGCGTGGGTGGTCGGGCAGTTCGTTCGAGGAGGAGTTGAAGAGGCAGTGCGGCGCGAGCCAGACGCCGGGGCTCAGGCCTGCGCTGTCGGCACGCAGCGTCTCGACGAGCTCGTCACCCAACGACAGCAGCGGCGTCGTCGCCTCGAGCGCCTGAAGCGGGAGCGCGAAGGACAGCAGCCCTCCCGGGGCCGCAAAGGTGTCGTCTCCCGTGCGCGCGAGGCCGAGCCACGCCGCGAAGGTGTCGGGCGCGAGGTGCTCGTCGGAGCCGTCTTTCACGTACAGCTCGAACGCGCCCGGCGGAGACGTCTTCAGCGACTCGAGCGCCGAGGTCACGGGCGTGAACGCCGAGAGGTCGCGGTGCGTCGCGACGCGCGTCGCCTTCTTCCCCTTCACGATCATGCCGCGCCAGCGAGCCGTCGACGGCGCGTGCTTCAGCACCAGGTTCAGCGCCGCGAGCGCCGACTTGCCGACGTGCGGCAGACCTTTGCCGCTGAAGCGAGCCCACATCACCGTCATCGGGCGAATGAACTGTCGTTGCCAGTCGGTGAGCCTGCCGTCGATTCGCGCGAAGAGCGCCTGTGCCTGAGTCATGCGAGGCGGACTGTTCTGCAACGGCTCGCAAAAGGGAACGCGCTAACCGACGAGCCGCCCGATGACCTGCTGAGCAATCGGGTGATACCGCGCCTTGAACTTCGCGAAGAGCGACTGCGCCAGCGCCTTCGTCTCCGCCCGCTTGCCCAACGCGCGGTAGAGCGGCTTCAGGTACTTCATTCGTCCGACGCGGCCGAGCACCTGCTCCACCCGCGGCAGCACCGTCGAGTCACCAGCCTCGGTCGCGAGCCCGAGCCACGTCACCAGCACCTCGGGGTTCTTCGCCGTCGTCAGCTGAAAGGCTTCGTCGAGCGCTCTGCACTGCGCCACCGACACCGGTTTCGGCAACGCGTCGAGGTACAGCTGCCACTCCGTCGCGCCCCACGTCGTCACCTCGTTCGCCGTCGGTACGCGCGCCCCAATTCGTTGCACGGCCTCGAGCCGCGTCGAGTGCGGCTTCCAGTACTTCGCCGGCAACTGGGGCCCGTCGATCCACGCCTTCGCGTCGACCTTCGCCAGCAGGCCCGGCGCTTCCTTCTCGAAGAACGCGACGAAGTCGTCCGTCGAGGCGGCCTTGAAGCGGAACGTCGAGAGCCAGCCTTTCAGCAGCCGGTCGAACGTCGCCCGCCCCGCCTCGGCCTCCAGCGTCTTCAGGAACAGAAAGCCCTTCTCGTAGGGCACCTGGCTGAACGCCTCATCGGGGTCGATGCCGGTCAACGTCGTGCGCAGCTTCGTCAACTCTGGATGCGCGGAGTGCTGCTCGAACGCCTGTTGCAATGATTGAAACCCGACCGCCGCGTGCAGCGCCGCCATCGGCTCGCCCTCGAGCGCTTCGAGAATTCGCCGCTCCGCGAACACCGTGAAGCCCTCGTTCAGCCAGAAGTGCTCGGCGTTCGTGTTGGTGACCAGGTTCCCCGTCCACGAGTGGGCGAGCTCATGCGCCACCACGTTCACCAGGCTCTTGTCGCCCGCGAGCAACGTCGGCGTGAGGAAGGTGAGGCGCGGGTTCTCCATGCCGCCGTACGGGAACGACGGAGGCATCACGAGCAAGTCGAACCGCTCCCAGTCGTACGGGCCGAACAACGCCTCAGCGGCCTCGAGGTGCGACTCCACGTCGCCGAACTCCCATGCAGCGGCGTCGACCTGTGCGGGCTCGGCCCAGACCCGCGACCGTGGAGAGAGGTCTTTCGACGCCAGGTCGCCGACCGCGAAGGCGAAGAGGTACGGCGGAATCGGCTGCGGCATCTCGAACCGCTCCACCGCGCGAGCGCCCTTCACTTCGCGCCCCACCGAGGCCGCCGCCATCACCGCTCTCAACGGGGCTGGCACCTCGAGCGAGGCCGTGTACGTCTGTCGAATCGAAGGCGTGTCCTGGCAGGGCAGCACACTGCGCGCGTGAATGGCCTGACATTGTGAAAACAAGAACGGCTGCGCGCCGCCCATCGTCTGCTCGGGTGACAACCATTGCAGCGCCGACGCGTCGGGAGCCGTTCGGTACGTGACCCGAACCGCCTCTGTGCCCGCTGGTACCGTCACCTCGAGCCGACTCCCGAGAATGGCGTCGGCCGGGTGCACCACGAACTTCAGCGCCGCTCCCGAAATCGTCGTCACCGCCTCGATGCTCAGCGCGCGGGTGTCGAGGTCGAGCGGGCCACCCTTCGCTGGAGCGGTGAAGTGGAGCGTCACCTCGGCCGCGAGAATGCGGCGCTCGAAGTCGACGCTCGCCTTCCAGTCGAAGGCCCGGGTGCGTGGGTGGGTGTCGTCAGCGAAGGAGTGCGGGTCGAGACGTGCCATGCCCGCACCGTTGCCCGGTCACTGGCCGATGGCAATCCAGTGAATGCAGTCGCACGGCGTGAGCGTCGAGCCCGTCCACGACTGGAACTCGAAGGCCGTGGTCGAGCGGCTCCTGATGCGCACGCTCGTGCACCCCGAGACGTCGGGCTCCTCGGGCATCGCGAAGACGATGGGTGGCGTCGAGAACGATGTGCCGAAGGGCACGACGCTGCCAGAGCCCGCGCTGTTGGGAACGGAGCAGGTACCGATGGTGCCCGTCACCACTTTGCGCATCACCGAGCCGCCGCTGCCCACGACGAGCTCGTTCGTCTCGACACGCGTGGCGCTCACCGTGCCATTCACCTGCAGCTTCGCGTTCGGGTTCGGGCCGGCGCCGCCGATGGCGACGTTGCCTGCTCCGGTTCGCTGGAGGAACAGCGTGCTCACGCCGCCGTCGACCCGCGCGTAGATGTCGTCGCCGTCGAGGCCGAGGTTCGCCGCGCCCTGGTCGCCAATCACCACGGTGCCGCCCGAGTTGGGGCCGGCGGGGGTCGCGTTCGCCGAGCCGACCTTCGAGTCGACCAGCGCTGCGAGCGCGTTGAAGTTGCTGTTCACCTCGCTCGCGCGTGCCGGCGTGTCGGCTCCAAAACAATACAACAAGGAGCTGAAGCGCCCATCGCACGCCTGCGGTGAAGACGGGTCGGCGAAGGCGCGCAGCCCACCAACCGTCAGCGCCAGCGCGGTGAGGGAGAGCGCCCCGAGTCGCAGCGCCTTCGCGCGCCGCCGGTGGGTGCGCACCTCGGTCTCGAGCGCTGCGAGTCTCCGTTCGATGTCTGGAAGCATGGAGCGAACTCTACCCCGCAGGGGCCGATTGACGGTCGACTCCCTGCGGGCTCGAGCCTGCTTCAGTCGACCC